>NZ_JBFRDO010000005.1:0-523286 GCF_052113825.1 Paenarthrobacter sp. TAF1 | reverse complement strand
GTGGTGACGAAGTCGGGGTCGGATTGTGTGGCGGTGGTGGTGAGGGCGTGTTCCATGCCGGTGAGGGTGTCCGGGTCGGTGAAGTGTTGGGCTTTGTCCAGGGCGGTGCTGATGATCGTCGCGGACCGGGACGGGACCTGTCCGGYGTGGAGGGCCTCGGCGAGTCTTTGACGACGGGCCGGGATTTCCTGGCCGGTTATTCCGGCCCCGGGCAGGACATCGGTGGCGAGGGCGAGCCGGCGCCGTGCTTCGCCGATCCCGATCCTCAACCGGGCCCGGAGGAACTCCGCCGCGTTCCGGTACCCATCATCCAAAACACTGCCACCACCACCATCAGCAGTACCCGCTTTGACGGTGCTTCCGGGGGCCGCTTCACCCGTACGACCACCGGATCCACCGCCACCTTCCGACTTACCGGCTGGCTCGGTCCACCCCGTCCCCCATTCCTGGGCGCCGGACGCCGGGGACTGTCCGGGCTGCTGTGCCGGCACCGCACGCTGCGCCTCGGTCCGGGTCCGCTCCACAGCCTGCGCCGCAACGACCTGCACGTACTCCAGGGCCCGGGAAATCTCTTCGACCGATCCTGCGAAATCTGCGGCTTCCGTGAAGTCAAACAGCCGTGTCTCCTCGGCCGCGAGTGAACGCACAGCTGCCACTGCTGCAGCACCCAATGCCAGCGATTCGGCGAGTCCTGCAGCTCCGGCGCGGCCCTCAAATGACATACCGCCGGTTGGCCGCACGCCAGGGTCGCTGCCGGTGAGCGCGGCGGCGAGTGACGCCGTCGAACCTGTTTTCTCGCTGTGGCGGACGCGTCGGGGCAAGACTTTGGCGCCGGGCGAACCTGCCCGCCGCGCCAAAACATCCCCAATGCTTCCCATGCATCAACCCTGCCAAGAGGGTCTGACATTTTTTAGCAGCCCACCCCGGACAGGCTCCGGACATGGCTGACGCGGGCCGAAGAGTCTGGGGGAAAACTCCGACCCGCGCCAGGTCCAGGGGGTTGGCTAGCCGATGATCTTCATGGCCTGCCAACCGGTGCCGAGGCTAGTGGGCGGGACGTTGCTGAGAGTCCCGTTGCCGCTGCCTGGGTAGAGCCACAGGGTGTCTCCGATGCGGCCGATGACGTCGTTCTTGTTATCGCCGTCGAGGTCCCGGGGGCCTGCGATCGATGTTCGGTTGTCCCAACCCGCGGAGATTTGCTTCCATGCGAGCCATCCGCGGGTTCCATCGCCGGGGTAGAGCCAGAGGGCGCCAGTATCCGAACGCCTGGCCAGCACGTCTCCCGTACCATCTCCATTAAAGTCCCCGGTGCTCAGAATTGCATTCATAACATTCCAGCCGGTTCCAATCGTGATTGGCGTCCGGAGCCCGCCGCTGCCGTTGCCTTCGTAAAGGCGCAGATCGCCGGTGCTCCGCCTGGCGATCAGGTCAGGGATTCCGTCGCCACTGAAGTCGCCCGGGGAGAACAACTGGCTCATGGTGCTCCATCCGGTGCTCACTTGGACCCTGGCGCCGAAGCTGCCGGCGCCGTCGCCCGGGTAGAACCACAGGACGTCACCTGCACGGGCCAGCAGGTCCGGTTTGCCGTCCCGGTTGAAGTCGCCGGGGGTTATGGTGTCGGTGATCGTGGACCATGCAGGTGCCGCCAAGGCCGTTTGCCGCGGCCCCAGACCGCCTCCGCCATTGCCCGGGTAGAGGTACAGGTTGCCGGCAGTATCGGAGGACAAGACGTCGGCCTTGCCGTCGCCGTTGAAGTCATGGGACGACGGCGGCCCGGCTGCGGGAACGCTGTACGTCTGGGTTCCAATGGGTGAGGTGTTCCCTGCAGCGTCCACACCGACGTACTTCAGGGTCAGCTGTGATGTCCCCATGACAAGCGGAGCCGAATACTTGAAGTTGGTGGCAGACTCCGTAGCCGTGGGGCTGCTGCCGTCTGTGGTGTAGTAGATGCTTGCGCCTGGTTCATCGGCGGAAAGCGTGATGGTTGCCCCGCTGGCCAGCGCACGGCTGGTTGGGTTCGCCGTCACCACAGGCGCCCGCGTGTCAGGCGGAACGTTGTAGGTCTGCGTGACGACATCGGAGACGTTTCCGGCAGGATCCGTGGCGAAGAATTTCAGGGTCATCGGATCCGGGCCCGCGAAGACAATCGGCGTGGAGTAGACCAAGCCTGCAGTGAGGGGATCGCTGCTGTCCTTGGTGTACTTGATCACGGAGTTTGCCTCGTTGGACGTAAGCGTGATGCTGGTGCCCGGGGCGTAGGCGCCGCCCAGCGGGTTGGCCGTCACCACAGGCTTGGTCACGTCCGGGCCGGTGGAGTAGCTCTGAGTCACGACGGCCGACGGGTTGTTCGCAGCGTCCACGGCGAAGTACTTCAGCGTCAGTGGACCATTCACGGTGATCGGCGTGGCATATTTGGCACTCGCGGTGGTGGGGGTCGTCCCGTCCAGTGTGTAGAAGATCGTCGCAGGTTCGTTCGCGGACAGGGTGACCTTTTGCCCGATGTCATAGGTGCCGCCGGGCGGTGTCGCCGTTACTTCGGGTGCAACGACGTCGGCCGTGATGTGGGCCTCGAACTCGGACAAGCCGACGTTCGTGGTGGAGCCGCTCACGGAGGTGATGTTGAAGCGGACCGAACTGACTGTCCTTGCCGGGAAGTTCACTGTGAGTCCCGAACCGTTGTTGGGCAGGGCGCCCACTGGCACGGTGCTGCCATCCGGGAAGGCCAGGTTGCCGCCGGTTACCTGGTCGCTGAGGATCGGCCGGTCAAAAAGCGTCACGGCGTTGATGGTCCGGGCAGGGGAGAAGTTGTACTGGATCCAGCTGCCTGCCTTGCCGCCGTTGGTGACCCATTCGCGGTTGGCGTCCATGGGCGTACCCCATGCGTACCCGTCGCGGGCCTTCTCGGGGCTCTGCCCCGAGGCCTTCTGCGAGGAAGCGCTCACTGTTGTGCCTGCTGATTTGGCAGCATTGCCCGTCCACTCGATGGCCGTGATGTACTGCCGTTTGAGCCAGTCGCTGTAAGGCGGCGCCGGGCAGGGAGTGTCGCAGAGGTATTTATCGAAATCGGCGAAGCGCACAAAGGTGTTGACTTTGTTGGTCAGGTCCGCGCCCGTCACATTCTGGGCGTATTCATCGATTACATAGGCGTCGTATGCAGATGCCGTATGGGGTCCCGTGTAGGCCCTGCTGGCCAGCTGGGCAAACTTTGCCGTGGCCCAGTGATCGCTGTGGTCGTAGGGGTCCTGGTAATTCCCCGTCCAATCCTGGGTCCGGAAGGTGGTGGGTTGGTAATTGGCTACCAGCTGGTTCAACGTCGTCTGGAATTGCGCCTTGGTAAACGCTGCGGCCCCGTCAACCGGACGGATGGAGCTGAGCCGGCCGTCCCACAGTTTCAGGATGCTCTGGCCGTTGTAGCGGCTGCTGCCCCTCCCATCCGGGAAGCCATCCGGAAGCCGCATGAAAACGACGGAAACGTTGGGTGCCGCATTCAAGGTCTGAAGGGTGAGGGGTCGGCCCGGAACGCCCGCGTCGGAGGTGGTCCAGGCATCGGCTACGCCCGCCATTTTCGCGTAGCTTGCCCTGATTCCCGCTTCCAGGCTGTTCCAGTATGCAGCCCCTTCACCGGCTTCACCCGCCGTTGCGTACACGGTCTGCACGCAGCGCTTGGACTGGATGTCACGCATGAAATCCGGACTGATGAAAATCAGGTCATCATCGGTGTGGGCCACTATCTGCATGGCGCCGCCTGTGCCCGGGCACGGCGGGACCGCAGCAGCGGCAGGCGCCGCCATACCAACGGTCAGGGCAGAAAAGGCAACAGCGGAACCCAGCAGGAAAACAAGGATTTTCCGGAAAAGGGAACGGGTGCTGAACAGGGTGGAATGCGTATGACGCCGAGCGTATTTTGGACGGTCCACAACCATGCTCCTCGAGCAGATGTTGGGCCCCCCAGCCGGCAAATTTACGACGCCCCCGGGGCGTCATTGCGGAATTCAGTTGGGTACTGCCATTGCCTTTCATGGATCGAAAGTGGAGCAGTGATCGATACTGTACTCCTCGGCGAAATACATGGCTAGGGTCCGGGCCCCTCTCTGCGAAATCCCGGCGGTCGGCATAAACCCCGCATTACGCTGAATTCATGAACCGCACCGCAGCTTTGAACCCAAGTCCTCGAACACTCGACGTCGAAAGCGTGGTTCATTTCGATCGGCTGGTCAGTGCCGGAGCCCGGTCAATGCACGGTTGGCACGCGCAGTCGTTGGACCTTCGCGGCTACTCGCGCCAGCTCAAAGCAATGGATCCGCAAGGTGCCATCTTCCTCGGCTGCACCTTCGACACCGGTGTGGAAGAAAGCCTGCGAAGCCGTGGCGCGCTGATCTTTCCGAAGCTGCTGGGTGTTCCCTTTGACCCGTACCGCGGCACTCTCTACACCCCGGCGGAGCTCTACCGGGACATCCCGGCTACTGAGTACGAGTCCACCCTCGACGCGCAGGTCTACCAGTGGAGCATCCTGCCCGGCCAGCGTCAGAGCCTCGACGCCACGCTCGCCGCAGCGCTGCACGATCACGCCATAGGCGACGCCCTGGACGAGGCATTGGATCAGGGCCCCTTCGCAGGAAGCAGGATTGTGGGAGTCATGGGCGGCCATGCCGCCCAGCGAGGATCCAGGGAATTCGCCGACGCCGCCCGGCTGGGCAGCCTGCTCGCCCAAGCCCGCTTCGCCGTCGCCACGGGCGGGGGTCCCGGTGCCATGGAAGCGGCCAATATGGGCGCCTACTTCAGCGGAAGGCCCGACGCCGAACTGCAGGCGGCCCTTGCGACACTCGCCGATGTCCCGGGGTTCAGGCCCTCGGTGACGGCTTGGGCGCGTCAGGCGGCGGCCGTCGTCGAACATTACCCGCAAGGCACCCCGACCCTCGGCATCCCTACCTGGTTCTACGGGCACGAGCCGCCCAATCTGTTCGCCACCCACATCGCCAAGTACTTCGCCAACGCCATCCGGGAAGCCATCCTGTTGGAAGTCTGCAACGGCGGGATCGTGTTCCTGCCGGGAGCAGCAGGCACGGTGCAGGAGATTTTCCAGGACGCCTGTGAGAACTACTACGGCGCGCCCGAAACCATTACCCCCATGGTCCTGGTGGGCCGCGATCACTGGGAACGGACCTTCCCGGCGTGGCCTATGCTGCAGAGCCTGGCCGCCGGGAAGCCCATGGCGGAGCGTATCTTTTTGGTGGACACGGTGGAGGATGCGCTCGCGGTGTTGGCCCGATAAGACACAGCCCGGCTCAGAAGTCTTTGCTGCAGGGACCTGAACCCAGTTCCGCGAGCCCCGTCAGGTCGCCTGCGGCATATTCCCGTACCCACGATGCCTGCCCGAACATGAGTTGCCGGGGATCGTCCACGTGGTCCAGGCCCACCAGGTGTCCGAGCTCGTGCATGATGACTGCCACGCCGATGTCCTCCCCGTCCGGGGTGTCCACGATCCCGGCAAACTGTGGCGCATCCAGTGAGACTGTCCCGGTCACGTATGCCTTGTAGCCGTTGCTCAGGCCAATGGAGGAGCTTCCGCCCAGACCCACCGTCTGCCCGGTCAGTCGCGGTACCTGCTCCGGGGTGCTCCAGGCGATCAACACCGGCGCCCAACGGTCCCCGTATCTGGCCGGCTGGTACCCGGAACGGTTGGGGGAGGGAACCTCGGAACTCGGCCCGTCGTAAATGAATCTCAACCCCGTAGCTCTCCCGGTTTCATGGACGGCCTTCTCCACAAGAACCTGCCAGGAAGCCGGTGCGAGGTCCGAATTCACCACGTAGTGGATGGGCCTGCAGGGCGAGTACGCCAAGGGCGTGCCGTCTTCTTTGACTGCCAGGAACTTGTACGAGCTGCTGGCTTGGACCAGCGGGGGCGGCGTGCCGAGGGGCGCGTCGGCTTCTTCACGTCCGGGCAGGGGATCGTCCCGTTGTCCGAAGGGTGCCAGCCCGGGACGTGGCGGCTGGCTCTGGCTTTCCGATGATCCGTAGAGGAATTGCTGCAGCTCTCCGCCGAAATAGGCTCCGGCGCACACGAGCCCCAGGATGCCCAGCAGGAACAGGATGGCGGCGACGCTGCTGTGCTTGATCGGCGGGCGGGGCTCAGGCGGCTCGTGCGGACCCGAAGGCGGAAGGTAATGGGGCCGGGGAGGATCCGGGTCCGGCCACTTGGACGACCCATAAGGTTCCATGGAACCCCCTGACGTGGAGGCCGCGGACGGGCGGTGGGGCGCCGCCGTCGGCCGTATTCGCCAGCATAGGTCCAGTGTCCCCGTGAGTCCATGGCCTTTGTACCCAACGCCTGAACGCTGCTAGATGTCCTTGCGGCAGGGGGCTGATGCCAGGAGATGGAGGCCGTTCAGGTCACCGGCGGCCAGACCGTCCGGTGCCCCGATTTCCGGGTACATGAGCTGGATCGGATCGTCCACATGGTCCAGTCCCATCACGTGTCCCAGCTCGTGCTGCATGACGGCAAGGACGTAGTCCGCACCGCCGGGATCGGCCAGAAGTTCCGCGATCTGGGGTGTGTCCAGCTCCAGGCTTCCGGTGATGTAGCTTTTGGGGCCCTTGTCCAGCGAATACATGGTGCTGCCGCCTGTGCCGATGACCTTCCCTTCAAGGGCCGGCGCCACTTCTGGTGTGGTCCACGAGATCAGCAGGGGAGCCCACCGGTCGCCGTAGCGGTTGGGTTGGTAGGGCTCTCGCCGGTCCGCGGGTTGTTCGTCGGTTGTTCCGTCGTTGACGAACTGGATGCCCGAGGCTGCAGAGATATTGGCAATGGCCGTCGCCAGGAGGGGGTCGGTTCCTTCGGGAGCGGAGGCGTTGTTCACCACGTAGTGCAGCGGCCGGCAAGGGGAATAGCCCACCGGGGTGCCGTCGTCGTTCATGGCCAGGAACTTGTACGAATCATTGGTGGTGCCCGGTGCCGTCGGCGAGGCCAGCGGGGCGTCAGCTTCCTCAAGTCCCGGCGGTGGTGCGTCCGGAATGCGGGCCGAGGTGGGCTGTATCTTCCCGGTTTGCGGGCCGCCCGGGACGCTGACGCCCGGGAACAGTGCCGTGATGCGGGGGTCGCCGTTCAGGAACCAGGACACCAGCAAAGCGACCGTTGCCGCAATGAATGCCATCAGCAGGCCGAGCAGAACGCGCTGGGTTGTTCCCGATCGCCGGTGCTTCGGCACGTGCGTAGCTTCCCGCTCCCAGTCCACGGTTCTCCATTCCTCAGGCCCTTGGTCACGCGGGGCAGCGCGGAGGACGAACCAACATTACGGTCTGCCGGGGGAGCAGTCCAAACTCAGACGATCGCCGCGCCGAACAGCAAACCGAGACCGTAGGTGGCAGCAGCTGCTCCCAGCCCGATGGCCAGCTGCCGCAGGCCGCGGCTGAGCGGCGACGTACCGGACAGCAAACCCACGACGGCGCCTGTCGCCAGCAGCGCGATGCCCACCAGGACTCCGGCCACCAGGAGCGCGGCCATACCCGTCATCCCGAAAAGGAAGGGCAGGATCGGAACGATGGCTCCCGAGGCGAAGAAGCAGAAACTGGACAGCGCCGCGCCCCACGCCGAACCCACCGATTCATGCTCATCGGCCACCGGTTTCTCGGGCTGCAGGGAGAGGCTGGGATCGCAGTCGCAGCTGAACAATCCCATGCGCTCGGCTGCCCGGTGCTCGGCGGCTTCGCGGGTCATGCCGCGTGCCAGGTAAACCAGGACCAGCTCGTTGTGGTCGATGTCCAGCGACGGGGCTGCGGTGAGGGTGGCCTGGGTGGGGAGGGTGGCGTTGAGCAGTTCGCGTTGCGAGCGGACGGAGACGTATTCGCCGGCACCCATGGACAGTGCGCCGGCCAGGAGCCCTGCAACGCCGCTCATGAGGACCACGGAACTCGGTACACCCGTCGCGGCCATGCCCATGACCAGCGACAGGTTGCTCACCAAACCGTCGTTGGCGCCGAAAACTGCTGCGCGGAAGGTACCCGAGAGCCGGTTGCGTCCACGGGTCGCCAGGCCCCGGACTACTTCCTCGTGGATTTGTTCATCGGCCACCATCGCGGGGGTGGCGGCCGGCTCGGTTCCGTAGGGGGAGCGGCCCTCTGCACGTTGCGCCAGGGCCAGGACGAAGACCGAACCGAAGTTGCGGGCCAGGAACCCCAGGAACTGGCTGCGGGCGGAAGCTGCCTTGGGCATGCCTGCGTGCTCACCCAGGAGTTTGAGCCAGTGCGCTTCATGCCGCCCTTCGGCTTCGGCCAGAGCCAGCAGGATCTGCCGTTCCTCGCCGTCGCGGCGCTGGGCGAGTTCGCGGTAGACCGCAGCCTCGGCGCGTTCATCGGCAAGGTACTGCCGCCAACGCCTGATGTCCGACGCAGTGGGTGCTGCCGGGTCTGCGGTGTGGTGGAGGGCTGTGGGTTCGATGGCGGGGTCCGGAGCGGGGCTCGACGAACTGTGGGATTCCTGGTGCATCTGCACTTTATCTCCTGTGCTGGGTGGGGTAGTTGCGGCCCCATTGCACGCCCCACACTACCGCTTATTTGCAGGGTTTTTTGGCTGGTATTCCTTAGCTGGAATGTTCGGTGTACCGTAATTTCCGGCTCTGCTTGACCCTCGCTTTGGCCGGTGCTCAGATGGAAGGACAGGGGCGGGGAGCCTCCCCGCACTCGGTTAGCGGGCTCTTACAGGCCCACGGGACGGAGGTTGCACCATGGACACCACCGAATCACACGCCAAGTACCCGGAACGCACCACCATCGAGTCGGACCCGGCCTACGACTACGCCGAAGACCAGGAAGTGGACGAGCCCTGGGTTGAGGAAGTGGACGCCCCCGAGGACGATGAACGGGTGGTGCCGATCGATGAGACCGAGGAATTCCGTGGGGAGGAAGAGGAAATCTAGTCCTCGTCCCGGCTGCCGAGGGCGAACAGGCGCGGCTGGCCATCCCGTTTTCCTGTCGCGGCCACAGTAACCGTCAGGGTCCGGGACGCCTCGCACCACGTTGAGGGCCGGACGGCCTGGGCCAGCGCTTTGGCGATCTGCTGCGGATGGGGATGCCGGAAGAACAGGGTTTCGTTCCTGGCCACTATGGTGACCGTGCCCAGGTAAAGGTCGACGGCGGGGATCACCGTGACGGTCCGGGCTTCGGTTTGGCCGGTGGTGCTGTGGGCGTGGCTGGTATCGCTCTGATACGGCAAGGTGCTGCTCCTGTGGAGAGTGCTCTTGCCCGCTCGGTTGTCTCAGGTCCGGGACGGGCCGCTTCCTCATCCGAACCACCCGTGAACATGGGGTTGGTGCATGGCCAGTCGGAGCTTGGCGCCACATCTCTTGAAGCTGGGACAACAGTACCGCACCTGCGGTTATGAAGGCCCTTTTGCCGGGAACAAAACGACGGCGGTGCTGCCCCCGTGAAGGGGGCGGCACCGCCGTCGGGTATTGCCTGGTTACTTGCTGCTGCCCACCGGGTGGACTTCCGGCGGCAGTTCCTCGGAGATGGCGCCGGCTACGCGCTTGTCCCAGGCCTCGCGGACGGCTGCGTCCGTGGGCGGAGTCAGCAGGGAGACCACGACGTAAACCACCAGAGAAGCACCGAGGCCCCAGTAGATGGGCTCGTTGGCGTAGACGCCGTCTTCGCTCGGGATGACACCAACCGCGTACATGATGAGCAGGGCCAGTGTCAGAACTGAGCCGACTGCCATGGACCATGCAGCCGCGATGCCCGTTCCGCGCTTCCAGACCAGGCCGCCGAGAATGGCGACCAGGAGTCCGCCTACCAGGATGTCGTAGGCGATGGTCAGGGCAACAACGACGTCCTGCGCTGCCATGGAAATCAGGACTGCAACGATGCCCAGGCCCAGGACCCAGTAGCGGTTTGCCTTGACGTCGTGCTCGGGGTTTTCCGTGTCGTCTGTGTTGATCGTCTTGCCGAACCAGCTGGCCACGAACGGGACAACGTCTGCGCGGGCCACCGTAGCGGCGGCGATCAGGGCGCCCGAAGCGGTGGACATCATCGCAGCCACAGCCGCGGCCATCACCAGTCCGCCGATGCCGACGGGCAGGATGTGGGTTGCCACCTCTGCGTAGACAACGTCCTTGCCGAGGTTGGCGACATCGATGTCCGGGAGGGCGACGCGGGCAGCCAGGCCGATCAGTGCGCCGGCGATGCCGTAGAGGATGCAGTAAACACCGGCGGTAGCTCCGCCCCAGCGTGCAACGGTGGCGGTCTTGGCGGTGAAGACGCGCTGCCAGATGTCCTGGCCGATCAGGAGGCCGAGGGTGTAGACCACGAAGTAAGTGATGATTGTCTGGACGCCGATGCCGTCGATCTGGAAGAAGCTGGCGTCAAGKCGCTCACGGATGCCGTCCATTCCGCCGGCTGCGTTCAGGACGAACGGCAGCATCAGGAAGAAAATGCCTACGGTCTTGATGAGGAACTGCACCTGGTCTGCCAGGGTGATGGACCACATGCCGCCGATGGTGGAGTAGACCAGCACGATGGCGCCGCCGACTGCGATTGCCAACCAGCGTTCCCAGTCGAAGAGCACCACGAAGATGGTGGCGTAGGCGCCGGTGGACGTGGCGCAGAGCATGAGGGTGTAGGCCAACATCACGATTCCGGATGTCTGGGTGGCTTTGCTGCCGTATCGCAGGCTCAGCATTTGGGAGACCGTGTAGATCTTCAACCGCTGGATGGTGCCGGCGAACAGGAGGCTAAGGAGCAGCACGCCGGAGCCGATGGCCACCACGAGCCACATGCCGGAGATGCCGAACTTGTAACCGAGGCCCACGCCGCCCACGGTGGATGCGCCACCGAGGACCACGGCGGCCATGGTGCCTGTGTAGAGGAAGGGTCCCAGGCGGCGGCCGGCCACCAGGAAGTCGCTGTTGTTCTTTGTGCGGGACTTGCCCCACCAGCCGAAGGCCAGCATGGCGAGCAGGTACACCACCACGATTGCGATATTAATAGCCGAAGATTCCATGAACGGTCCTTGGAGCTGATGCACGGAGGTTGGGGTTTTCGACGATACCCCTGCGATGCGTCGAAGTCTCTGTGCGGATGATTGGAGATTTGGGTTTGGAGCTTGGGGATGTGTTGTGTGCCTCACAGACAACACTTGTTGCCTATGAGGATATGTTGTGATCGGAGTAACAGTCAAGATCCTTTGGACTTGGTTACGCCCGCAGTGGCCCTGTTGGCGTGCCTCCCGGCTACTATTGCTCCAATGACAGGGCCACATGACAGGCCTGAAAGGTTCGTGAATGAAGGCTCTACCCGTTGAACCGAGCAATGTTCCCGTTGCCATCGGTTCCAGAATCCGCGCAGCCCGGCAAGCGCAGCGCCTCACCATCGAGCAGGTTGCGGACGCCACCGGGTTGACCAAAGGCTTCCTGAGCCGCGTGGAGCGCGACCTGACATCGCCGTCGGTGGCTTCCTTGGTGACCCTCTGCCAGGTTCTGTCCGTCTCCGTCGGCGACTTGTTCGCCGCGCCGGAGACCCATCTGACACGTCGCGACGACGGCCCCAGGATCTCGCTGGGCGGCCAAGGCATTGTGGAACGCCTGCTGACCGCACGTTCCGAGCGCCGCCTGCAGATACTCCAAGCCACCATCGAGCCCCGCGGGCGCGGCGAAAACGAGCTTTACGCGGTGGACTGCGACGTGGACGTGCTGCATGTGGTCAAGGGCCGCATCAAGCTCATCCTGACCAACGAAGAATACGACCTCGAGGAAGGGGATACCCTCTCCTTCCCGGGCCGCGAACCGCACACGTGGATCAACCCGACGGACGAAACCGTGGAAGTGCTCTGGGTACTGGTGCCCGCAGCAAGCCGGTAGTTTTCCCTCCCGGCGTTGTGCACTCCCTCCCAGTTACCTCCTGTATTGGAAGCCAGGGACCGGGCCGATCCCCGAAAGTCCGGGGCTCGGCTGGGCAAAGCCGTCCACCAACCGGGCGGGATCGTCACGACGCAGCTTGAGAACCGCCTGGATCTCCGCGATCACGCGCTCCGGCTCGAACCAGATGACTTCCGGTGGGTACCTCAGGACCAAATACCCGTTGATGGTGGAGGCGTTGTTGCGTGCCAAGTCGTTGCGGAGGGCCTTTCTATCGGAGTGAAACGCGAAGCCGTCCACTTCAATAATGAGGAACTCTTCCAGAAGGAGGTCGACGCGCCCGATGCCAGGTATTGCCACTTGGGCGTCGAATGCAATGCCGTGGGTGCGGAGCAGATGCTGTGCATCGACCTCCACAATGGACTCTGCACGCAGGTCGAGATCCTTGAGCGCGTTGAGGACGGGCCGCGACCTGTCTCCCTGCAACTGTTCCTTCAGCAGTTCCAACGGCACACCGTGCAGTCGAACCGCCGAGATTGCCATTGCCGTTGAAGCGGGCGGCGCCAGGCAAGCCATGGCATGTAGGACTACATCTTCCACCGCGGCGATTGGGAGGCTGGGATGAGGTTCGAATCTCATGGTCCTGTGCCTGACGAACCCGGTGCCGTGACCGTGATCGCATGCCAGATGGTGGAGATCAGGTGCTTTGCGTATCCACAATCCGTAGTGTTGAGCTGCGCTGGCGCAGGAGACGTAGGAGTTGTAGCGGAGGGCGGTTGCCAACTCGGGTCTGTGATCCGCAAGCATGAAGATGCCCCGCCGGGGTTGTTTCGCACCCTTGCTTGGAAGGCGCGCGATGTCCCGGCGCGAATAGCCTGCGGCCAGGAGTTGTCCGGTCCGAGCCACGCCGCCTACTTTTTCGAGGTACTGGAAGGCGTCCATCGGACCAGTCCACAGGCTTCCAACGTTCCACGAAATGACGCACTTGCCGTATGTGGGCAACTCCAGCCGACGCTCCATCCCGGTTTGAGCTCCTGGTGGCGGCGCTCCTCCCCGGTTGCCGCCGCCCTTCGTCCCACGGGCCAAGCGGAGCGCCCGAAATCCGGGGATGAGCGGAGTCCGCGGGGGGACGAACTGGGGAGGAGCGCAGCCTGCGAAGGGACTAACCGGGCAGGAGCGTGCGAGGCGGCTAGCCCACGTGGACCCAGGGGCGCCGGGTGATGTCCGGCTCGGCTTCCCGGAGCACTTCGCGGGTGACGGGCGCGATCTCCCCTTCGCCGAAGAAGAGGAAGCGGCTCAGGTTCGAAATCGGGTTGCCCTCAGTCCACCGGAAGTAGATGTGCGGCATGAAGCCGGTGACGTCGCGGATGTGGAGGAGTACTGCCGCCAGCGTGTTCGGCACATTGTTGCTGTGCACTTCCAGGATCTTGAACCCGTGCCGTTCCTTGCCCACCACCTGGAGTTCCTGCTCGAAGTCTGAACTGTCGTCCACGATGATCTCGATGAAGACGGCGTCGCAGTCCAGGGGGAGGTGGTTGGCCTGCTGGGCGTGCTGCAGCTTCTCCCGGTACCTGTCGGCACTGAAGCGTTTGGGTTCGTGCGCGATGATCCGGACCGGTCCGTGCGTGTTGTTGGCCGTGAACTCCAGGGCCTTCCGGTCCATCTTGATGTGCGTGGCCCGCAGCTCGAATGCCCGCCTCATCCTGGAGACGAAGCTGACCACCAGAATGCCAAGGATGAACAGGGCGGCAATTTTCAGGCCGTCCGGGCGCTCGATGGAGTTGACCACGGTGGTGTAAACGAAGACCAGGGAAATGAGGCCGAAGCCGATGACCTGTGCTTTTTGCTTCCTTCGGCGTGCCGACAGCGTCACGGCGATGGACGCGGAAGTGATCAGGACCAGCACGCCAGTGGCATAGGCGCCACCCTGGGCGTTGACATCAGCCTGGAAGATGATGGTGACGAAGAAGGCGATGACCGTGAAGACGAGGACCAGGGGGCGCAGTGCCCGCGCCCAGGCCGGTGCCATGCCATAGCGCGGCAGGTACCTGGGAACAAGGTTCAACAATCCGGCCATCGCGGAGGCTCCGGCGAACCACAGAATGGCGATTGTGCTGATGTCGTACACGGTTCCAAAGCCATCGCCCAGGAACTTATGCGCGAGGTAGGCAAGGGCGCGGCCATCGGCCTTTCCGCCGGGTTCGAATTCAGCGGCCGGAATCAACATGATCGTGGTGAAGCTGGAGGTGATGAGGAACGAGCTCATGATGATCGCGGCGGTGGTCAGGAGCTTGTGGGCACCCTTGATGCGGCCGGCCGGATTGGCTTCCGTGTCCGTGGCATGGCCTTTGATCTGGGGCATGACGGCGACGCCTGTTTCAAAACCCGAGAGGCCCAGCGCCAAGCGGGGGAACACCAGCAATGCCAGGGCGATCATCATGATCGGATCGCCGTGGGAGGTGGTCAAAGCAGTCCACCAGTCCGTGATGACGCGGGTCTCGGTGAAGACGTGGCCGATGGATACGGCGATGACCACAAGGTTGAGCATCAGGAAGGCGCCCACCAGGACGACGGCCACGTTGATGGCCTCCTTGAATCCGCGGAGGAAGACGATGCCCAGACCCGCGATGAGCGCCAGGGTGATGGCGACGTTCTGGCCTTCAAGGAAGTCCGGCGCGAACGGGTTCTCGATGAGGTGGGCCGTGGCGTCGGCAGCCGACAACGTAATGGTGATCATGAAGTCCGTGGCCGCGAAGCCAAGGAGTGCCAGGACGAAGAGCTTGCCGCCCCAGCGGGGGAGGAGCCGCTCCAGCATGGAAATGGAGCCCTCGCCGCGTGGACTTTCCTTTGCCACCCGGCGGTAAACCGGCAGCGCTCCGGCCAGGGTTGCTGTGACCAGCAGCAACGTCGCCAGGGGAGAAAGCAGGCCCGCTGCCAGGGCGGCGATGGCGGGCTGGTACCCCAGTGTCGAGAAGTAGTCCAAGCCCGTGAGGCACATGACCTTCCACCAGGCCTGCGGCTTGTGGGACTCCGAGGGCTGTCCGTGGGGGCCTTGCCGCTTGCCTGAAGTGTCCGGCATTCCCTCAAGCAACCAGGGTTTGAGCTTGAAGGAATTCTTGGGCCGGTTGGCCGGGTCGGCCGGAGGCCTCGACAGGGTGGTCACGGTGTCCTTTCGCGCAGCACGGTACTGCTTCCGCATGGAGCGTATGGCCCGGTTCGACGCCGGGACACCGGTTTTTATGGAATCTTTACGCCTGCTGTGAGCGGCGTCTCATCCTTTTGGAAGGTTGTAAACAAGTGATGCATATTAGACAACTTTGAGTGTATGATGGGTGTCACAGTCCGCAGAATCAATCCCCCTATTCACTCAAGGAGTGGCGTACTTTGGAAGAGCTCCGCATCGAGGCCAACGGCAACCTGGGCCCCATCGATTCATCCCGTATCCCGCGCTACGCCGGTGCCGCCACGTATGCCCGCCTGCCCCGCCTGGACCAGGTCTCCAAGGCCGACGTCACCGTGGTCGGCGTTCCCTTCGACTCCGGCGTTTCGTACCGCCCCGGAGCCCGCTTCGGCGCCAACCACGTGCGTGAGGCCAGCCGTCTGCTGCGCCCGTACAACCCGGCCTGGGACGTCAGCCCGTTCGAGAACATCCAGGTAGCCGACGCCGGCGACATGGCAGTAAACCCGTTCAACATCAACGAGGCCATCGAGACAATCCAGCAGAACGCCTTGGACCTCACTGCCAACGGCAGCAAGCTGGTCACCCTCGGCGGTGACCACACCATCGCCCTCCCGCTGCTCCGGGCAGCAGCGGAACGCGCAGGCGAACCCATCGCCATGCTGCACTTTGATGCCCACCTGGATACCTGGGACACCTACTTTGGCGCCGAATACACGCACGGTACGCCGTTCCGCCGGGCCGTCGAAGAAGGCATCCTGGACACGGAGGCCATCAGCCACGTAGGTACCCGCGGTCCGCTGTACGGCAAGAAGGACCTCGACGACGACCACCGCTTCGGGTTCGGAATCGTCACCTCCGCCGACGTCTACTACCAGGGCGTCCTGGAGACGGTGGCAAAGATCCGCGACCGCATCGGCAACCGCCCGCTGTACATCTCGGTGGACATCGATGTCCTTGATCCGGCCCACGCCCCCGGCACCGGCACCCCCGAAGCGGGCGGCATCACCAGCCGCGAACTGCTGGAGATCATCCGCGGCTTCCGCGGCATGAACCTCGTTGGCGCGGATGTGGTGGAAGTCGCCCCGGCCTACGACCACGCAGAAATCACCGGCGTCGCCGGCAGCCACGTTGCCTATGAACTGGTGACCCTCATGGCAGACAACGCCGTTGAAGGTGACCGCCACGGTGCCCCGAACGGCTACGCGCAGCAGGCCCTCGGCGCCCGCATCCAGGAAGTCGCACAGGCCATCGGAGGGCAGCGATGATCGATTTCGATCCTGGCACAGCAGCTCCCACCAAGGGGACCAACCAGCGCAACGGTGGGGACCTCGTCGTCGAGACCCTTGAAGCGCTGGGTGCCAAGACTGTTTTCGGTATCCCGGGCCAGCACGCCCTGGGTCTCTTTGATGCCATGGGCCGCGGCAACCTGCACTTCGTGTCCTCCCGGGTGGAGAACAACTCGGCGTTCGCAGCTGACGGCTACTCCCGTGCCACCGGCGAAGTCGGTGTGCTGTTCCTGTCCACCGGTCCGGGCGCGCTGACGTCCCTCGCCGGCCTCCAGGAAGCGTATGCCACGGGTGTTCCCATGGTGGTTGTTGCCAGCCAGATCCCGCTCGACGGACTGGGCGCACGCCGCAAGGGCATGCTGCACCAACTCGATGACCAGAAGGCCTCGGCGGCGAACGTCACCAAGAGCCAGCGCCTCATCCAGCACGCCTCCGGCATTCCGTCGGCCATCCAGGACGCCTGGACCGAGGCGATTTCTTCGCCGCAGGGTCCGGTTTGGATCGAAATCCCGCAGAACGTCCTGCTGGATCCGATCATGGTGCCCCCGGTGGAAGACGCCCTCGCCGAGGCATTCGATAACCCGCCGCGCGTCGAGCTGGTCCGCGAGGCCGTGAAGTGGCTTTCGACGGCGGAACGTCCGGCGATCATCGCAGGCGGCGGTACGCGCCGTGGCCGGGCCGAAAAGTCGTTGCTCTCGATTGCCGAGCAGTTGCGCGCACCGGTCATTTGTACTCCCGGCGGCAATGGCGCGTTCCCTTGGACCCACGAGCTGTCCCTGCAGTCGTGGATCGAGGATCGGTACATGACCGATGTCCTCGAAGACGCCGATGTGTTGATTGTGATCGGCTCCTCCCTGGGCGAGGTGACGTCGAACTACTTCACGTTCGAACCCCGCGGCCGCATCATCCAGATCGACGCCGAGCCCCGGGTCCTCGAGTCCAACCGGCCCGGCCTGGGCATCCGCGCCGACGCCGGCCAGGCCCTCGCGGCCCTCGACGAAGCGCTCAAAGCAGCCGGAGCCGCGAATGCAACAACGCGCTCCTGGCACGGAACTGCTCCGGAAGATGTGGTCAAGGAATCCCTGGCGAAGGTCAAGGCCCGCCTGGAATCCCAGGACCTTGCCAAGGAGCTGAAGTTCATGTCGGACATCCGCGAGGCCGTCCCGGCGGACATGCAGACGTTCTGGGACATGACCATTTCCGCCTACTGGGGCTGGAGCTGCTGGGACGCCCGGCAGGGCCAGTTCCACTCCGCCCAGGGCGCCGGCGGGCTTGGTTATGGTTTCCCCGCGGCCATCGGCGGAGCCGTGGGCCTGGAAACCACCGGCAAGACCGGTGGTTCTGCACGAGTGCTGGCTGTCTCCGGCGACGGCTCCTCCATGTACTCCATCTCGGAACTCGCCACCGCCAAGCAGCACAACGTCCCGGTCACTTGGCTGATCGTCGACGACGGCGGCTACGGCATCCTGCGCGAGTACATGGTGGGCGCTTTCGGCCAGGCCACAGCCACCGAGCTCGCCCGCCCGGACTTCGTGAAGCTCGCTGAAGCCTTCGGTGTCCCGGCCCGCCGGGTTGCCCCGGAGGATGTCGGGGACGCGCTTAAGGCGTCCTTCGCAGCGGACGGACCCAACGTCGTCGTGGTTGAGACGCTGCTGAAGATGTTCGGCCCCACCCACCTGGACGACTAAGGCGATCAAGCCCCTAAAGAGTCAGCCCCCGCACGGAATACCGTGCGGGGGCTGACTGCGTTGCGGGGATGCCGGCGGCAAGGGAAGCGGTTAGTCGAGTTCGCGTTGGGTGCCTTCGGGCGTGGCCTTCACGGCGATGGCCGATGCCAGCATGGCGGCAATCCAGAAGACCGCGATGAGCCAGATTCCACCGCCGGCGGCAAGGCTCAGTCCGGCTACGATCATGGGCGTGAAGCCCGCACCGATCATCGAGGCACCCTGATAGGCCAGCGATGCTCCCGTGTAGCGGTTGCGGGTAGGGAACTGTTCGGCGACGTAAGCGGCAATCGGGCCGTACAGGAAGCCCTGGACCAGTCCGTTGCCCAGGATGATCGCGGCCGCGAAGCCCCACAACTCACCGTTGCTCATCAGCATGAGGATCGGGTAGACCAGCACGGCGCCCAGGAGGGACGCGCCAATGAGGACACGACGCCGGCCGATCCGGTCGCTGAGGCGGGCGGAGTAGAAGCAGATCACCAGGGTCAGCAGCGCGGCAACAGCCTTGATGTTCAGGACACCGTTCTTGTCCGCCCCGCTCTCGACGGCGACGGAGACGCCCCACACCGTGGTCATGGACTGGCACACGTAGAACGAGGTGGTGGCCAGCAGGCCCAGGACTACGGCGCGGGGGTTGTTCTTCAGGACGTCGAGCAAGGGCACCCGGCGCTGTTCGCCGGCAGCTTCCAGGCGCTGGAAGGCGGGTGTTTCGGCCACCTTGAGCCGGATGACCATGCCGACGACAATGAGCAATGCGCTCAGCAGGAACGGCACGCGCCAACCCCACACGAGGAAGTCATTGCCGGAAACCGCGGCGAACAAGGACAGGGCAAGGGTGCCGAGAATGGCGCCGGCCGGTCCGCCGGCGTTGGCGAAGGCGGCCGCAAAACCGCGGTGCTTCTTGGGGGCGTGCTCGATCGCCATGAGCGCGGCTCCACCCCACTCGCCACCGACGGCAACACCCTGGACCAACCGGAGAAGGACCAAAGCCAGCGGCGCGGCCATGCCGATCTGGGCGGTGGTGGGCAGCAGGCCGATCGCCGTGGTGCCCAGTCCCATGATGAGCATGGACAGGACCAGCATCTTCTTGCGGCCAAGTCGGTCACCGAAGTGTCCGAAAATCAGGCCGCCCACCGGCCGGGCAATGTATCCCACGGCGAGCGTGACGAACGACGCGAACAAATCAAAGCCGGGGCCGAGGTTGGCGAAGAACACCTTGTTGAAGACCAGGCTTGCTGCCGTGGCGTAGAGAACGAAGTCGTAGTATTCGATGGCGCTGCCAATGAAGCTGGATGCGAGGATGCGGCGCATGTCCTTGGTGTTCATGGACGCATCCGCCGTAGTGGCCGTGCCTGTCTTCGGGGCGGTTGGTGCTGAGCTCATGTGCTTCCTCAGTGTGGGTACTGGCTCGTCAGCGCTGACGGGCGAACGGGATGGTGTCGAGATCATTGGGAACCGTGAACGTCCCGGAGAAATGCTCCCCGGCTTCCCGCCATACGGCTTCGGAAGCAGAACCGGGCACGAGGTGGTGCAGGGCCAGGTGGCCGGCACCGGCAAGCTCGGCGAGCTTCGCGGCTTCGCGGACGCTGGTGTGGGACTTGTAGTGGTGGTCGCGGGAAGCCCTGCTGGACTCATCGGTCTTGTCTGCGTACAGCGACTCCACCCAGTTGAAGTCGATCGCTTCATGCAGCAGGAGGTCCGTGTCCTGCGCCAAAGTGATCATGTTTTGCGTGTAAGCGGTATCACCGGAAATGGTCACGGAACCCTCGGCGGTGTCGAAGCGGAAGGCGAATGCCGGGGCCACGGGAGGGTGTTCCACCAGGATCGCGGTCACGGTGACGAGTTCGTCGCGGTAGACCTCAAAGGGTTCCATGTCCGGCGTCGGGTTGCTGTTGGGGTGGTAGCCCGATTCCGCCGGGATCCGGATGTCTTCGGCGTGGAAGATGTCCAAGGGGCTGGGCCGGAGGCTGTCCAGGATGCGGTCGTTGAGGTCGGTGGCGTGCGCTTTCATGAGCTGCTCGAACATCTGACGGGTACCCGGCGTCGGATTTTCAGGCGCCAGCGGCTGAGGCTCGACGACGGCGCGCGGCGACACGGCGGGCAGCTCGCCGCGGTTGCCCGGTCCAATGATCTTTACGGGCGAGTCGAGGCGGTCTGTCAGGGCGTAGAGGCCGAAGATTCCCAGCCCGGCGAGATCGTAGACGTGGTCCGAGTGCAGGTGCGTGATGAAGAGTGCCCGGAGGTCCTTGAGCTGCAAGCCGGACTGGCCGAGCCTGCGCCCGGCGCCCTGGCCGAAATCCACTAGGTAGAAAGCATCCCCCACCACCACGGCGGTGGCGATCCCGGTGCGCTCGCCGGTGTCGGCCGCTGCCCACCATCGCGGTCCGCCGGCCGTTCCGAGGGTGACGATGTGCGGCTTCAGGGATGACGTCGGTGTCATGGATGCTCCTTTGACTGAATGGGCTTTCTTCCAGTGTGGTGCGGACCACTTCACTTGTATAATCAATCAATTCAAAGAAGTTCATAAGGAGAACTGATGGGTGAGTTTACGCTTCGGCAGCTGGAATATTTCGTGGCCGTGCTGGACCACGGTTCGCTCACCAAGGCCGCCAGTGAAAGCAATATCTCCCAGGCTGCCGCATCCATGGCCATCGCCCAGTTGGAGAAAAACCTTGGCCTGGACCTGCTGATCCGGACGCGCGCCAAGCGGGTGGAACCGACGCCGGCCGGAGTTGAGCTCGGCGTCCGGGCCCGGCGGATCCTCCGTGAAGCCGCAGATCTCCAGGGGGCACTTCGTGGTTCCCATGAGGACATGCGTGGTCGGGTCGCCATCGGCTGCATGATTGCCATCTCGCCCCGCTTGATTCCCGAGCTGATCCATGTCTTTGCGGCCAAATGGCCGGAGGTGGAGCTCGACTTCGTGGAGGGAAACGCCGAAGAGCTGCAGCGTGCCGTGGGGGAAGGCGAGTTGGACGTTGCGTTCATCTATTCGCTCCAGGCGGTTCCCGGCGTCGAAATCCTGACGGTGGCTCCTTCTCGGCCGCAGTTCATGCTGGCCGCCGATCATCCTCTGGCCGGCAGTGCCTCGCTGCGCTTTGCCGATCTCGCCGATGAGGATGTGGTCCTGTTCGATGTTCCACCCAGCGCGGAGCGGGTCATCGCGATGTTCCATTCGGCGGGCATCGAGCCGAAAGTGCGGTGGCGCAGCGTGGTGGCCCAGACAATCCGCGGCATCGTGGCCAGCGGCCGGGCGTACTCGGTAACGAATGTCTGGCCGGGAATCGAGTCCCTCTACGCGGGTGCGCGCGTTGCGCTGGTCCCGATCGAGGACAAGGTGCCGGCGAACGAACTGGCAGCCGTGGTGGCGCCGGGCGTAAGCCGTCCGCGCCGCGTGGAGGAAGTCATCAACGCGGCCCGGGAGCTGACCCGCCCGGAGGCCTAGGCTCTTCTTTTAGTTTCCCAAAGCAATCAATCTGCGTTATAGTTGCTTTAGGCAAACAAAAAGGGGTGTTTTACATGTCTGTCGGTTCTGCCACAGCAACCGATCTAGTGCATCAGATCTTTGACCTGCAGCGGACTCTGCGCTGCGTGGTAACCGCGCACATGGCCCGCGTTCCCGACGTCGGAATGGCGGTCCAAGGGGTGATGCGGTTCATTGGCGAGGGGGAGACCCGTGCCACGCACCTGGCCGCGCGCCTTGGCGTGAGTGCGCCGGTACTGAGCCGCCACGTCGCGGAGCTCGAAGAACTCGGCTTCGTTACCAGGCGACCGGATCCTGCAGACGGCAGGGCGCAGCTTCTGGCCCTGACTGAACGCGGGACGGCGAAGCTGCACGAATTCGAAGAACAACGCAGCGTGAGACTGCGGGATTACCTGGCGGATTGGAGCGAGGCTGACGCCCTCGAGGCCTCCCAGGTCATCAACAAACTCACCGAATCCCTCAAGGATTCAATCCGGGCAACGGCGGCCGGCTCCATCACAACAGACCAGACAGCTTAGGAGCCCACGCATGGCTACAGCAGCACCACAACATCCGCAGGCGGTGGACGCCGCAGCCAAGGCTGCCGCGCCCATGACCCACCGTCAGATCATGGAAGCCCTGACCGGCCTCCTCGCGGCCTTCTTCACGGCGATCCTCAGCAGCACCATCGTCGCCAACGCACTTCCCACCATCATGTCCGAGCTCAAGGGCACCCAGACCGACTTCGCCTGGGTCATCACGGCCGCCCTGCTGGCGAACGCGGCCACCACGCCCATCTGGGGCAAGCTCGCGGACCTCTTCGACAAGAAGCTCCTGGTCCAGCTGAGCATCATCATCTTCGTGGCCGGCTCGGTCATGGCGGGCCTGTCCGAAACCATCCCGCTCCTGCTGACCGCGCGCGTTATCCAGGGCATCGCCATGGGTGGCCTCACGGCCCTGGCACAGGCGATCATCGGATCCATGATTCCGCCCCGCGACCGCGGCAAGTACTCCGGTTACATGGGTGCCGTCATGGCTGTCGGTACGGCCGGCGGCCCGCTGCTGGGTGGCTTCATCGTGGACAGCCCGCTCGGCTGGCGCTGGACGTTCTTCGTCTGCGTGCCACTGGCCGTCGTCGCGCTGATCCTGCTCCAGATCACCCTGAAGATCGAGCACATCAAGCGGCCCGCCAAGATCGACTGGCTCGGTTCCATCCTGCTGACCTCCGGCGTGAGCCTGCTCCTGATCTGGGTCTCCTTTGCCGGCAACCCGGAGTACTACGACTGGGTCTCGTGGCAGTCGGCACTCATGGTCGGCGGCGGCGTAGCACTCCTTGCGCTCCTGGTGCTCGTTGAAACCAAGGTTGCCCAGCCGATCATTCCGCTCAAGATCATCTCCGAGCGCACCACGGCGCTGGCCATCGTTGCTTCCGTTGCGGTTGGTATCGCCATGTTCGGCTCCTCCACGTTCCTGGGACAGTACTTCCAGGTAGCCCGTGGAGCCACACCCACCGAGGCCGGCCTGCTGACGCTGCCCATGATCGCCGGAAACCTCATCGGTTCGGTGGCATCGGGCATCCTGATCAGCCGCTTCGGCAAGTGGAAGAGGTTCCTGATTGCAGGCTCCGTTCTCCTTATCGGCGGGCTTGCCTTTGCAGGAACCATGGACCACACCACCGAACTCTGGATCGTGGCCATCTACACAGGCGTGTTCGGCCTGGGCCTGGGCATGCTGATGCAGAACCTGGTGCTGGCCGTACAGAACACCGTTCAGGCAAAGGACATCGGCACGGCGAGTGCGTCGGTGGCATTCTTCCGCTCGGTGGGTGGCGCGATCGGCGTCTCCGTTCTTGGCGCCATCATGTCCAACCACGTGAAGGACCTGGCGGTTGAAGGCATGGCTGCCGCCGGCATCCCCGTCCAGGGCGGCGCTTCAGGAGCCAGCATGGACCTGGCGGATATGCCCGCTCCCATCGCAGACATCATGCGTGCCGCCTACGGTGACGCGACTGCACAGATCTTCCTGATCTCCGCGATCATCAGCGTGGTGGCCCTCCTGGCAGTCCTCTTCATCAAGGAACGCCCGTTGCGCCGCACCGTTGACGCCGCACCGGAAAAGGAACTCGTGGCCACGGCCTCGGGAGAAGCCGGCATGTCGCTGGACACTGCGTCCATGGACGCGGTGAAGACCGGCGACAGGGTGAAGACCGACGACGCCGCGAGCCCCGTGGGTGCCCGTCGTCCCCTTCCGGGGACCGGGCGTGAGGTACGGCCGGAGGATTCCGGTTCCGACCTCGACCTGGAGTTCGCCCGCATCCTGACCCAGGAACGGCCCTCAGCGACGGCCGACGTCAAGGAAGTACAGGAGCAACTGACACGCACGCAGTACGTCCTGGCCGAACAGCAGTTGCAGCTTAGCCGTGCCAACGTGGAACTGCAGGCCCGCTTGCGGGATCAGCAGACCATCGCGGAACAGCAGACCCGCACCGCTGAGGAACTTGCCGCGATCCGTAAGGAACTCAAGCGCGAACGCAGGCAGCAGGAACGTATGGCGTTGCTTCTGCTCCAGGGTGTTGAAGCCCGCCAGGAACACGGCAAGCACGCAGGCTGAAAGGCACTGACCCCACCCGGTTCGAGATTCCGGGCCCGCAAGGCCGGCTGTAGCGAAACATGAGCAGCTGACAGGTCCAGGGAACGGGGCCCGGGACAGGTCCAGCGAACAGGGCCGAAAACGGCGGCAGGACTGAAAGCGCCGGCTGGGATTCCAGCCGGCGCTTTGCTGTGTTCCGGCAACCTTCTGCCGCTGGGGGAGCATGCACGACACGGCAGATACTCCGCTGGGATGATCTTTTCCCGAAGTTGTTTCGCCGGGGCAACGGATTTCGTAGAGTGGGGAGGCTAATACTGTCGGCCTCTGCTGCCAAACTTCTTTTCATCACATTCACGCACTCTTTCTAAGGACCCGTGGGCATGCTTGTCACCCTTATACGGCGCTACTCAAAGCCGTATTTGCCGCAGATTGTGGCCGTGCTGTTTTTTCAGCTGGCGTCCACCATCGCCACGCTCTACCTCCCCAGCCTGAACGCCAAAATCATCGATGAGGGAGTTTCCCGCGGCGACACTGATTTCATCTGGCAGACCGGTGCGCTCATGCTCGCTGTCGCCCTGGGACAGGTGCTTTCCGCCATCATCGCCGTGTACTTCGGCGCCCGCGTGGCCATGGCCATCGGCCGCGACCTGCGCCGCAGCGTGTTCCGCCAGGTCAGCAGCTTTTCCGCCCAGGACGTCAACCGCTTTGGCGCCCCTACCTTGATCACCCGCGGCACCAACGACGTCCAGCAGGTCCAGATGCTCGTCCTGATGGGCCTGAACTTCATGGTCTCCACGCCCATCATGTGCGTTGGCGGCATCATCATGGCCCTCCGTGAGGACCTCAGCCTTTCCTGGCTCGTCTGGGTTTCGGTCCCTGTCCTGGTGGCAGTGGTTGGCTATCTCGTTGTCCGGCTCATGCCGCTTTTCCGTTCCATGCAGACCAAGATCGATGCCATCAACGGCGTTCTGCGCGAGCAGATCATCGGCATCCGGGTTGTCCGCGCCTTCGTTCGCGAACCCCACGAGGCCAAGCGTTTCGGCGATGCCAACCAGGACCTCACGGCCGTATCCGTGAAGATCGGCAACCTCTTTGTCCTGATGTTCCCGGCGATCGGCATGATCCTGCACCTGTCCACTGCGGCGGTGCTCTGGTTCGGCGGGCAGCGGGTCGATTCCGGTGACATGCAAGTGGGTGCCCTCACGGCCTTCCTGCAATACCTCCTGCAGATCCTCATGGCCGTCATGATGGGAACCTTCATGGCCATGATGATTCCGCGCGCCTCCGTCTGTGCAGACCGCATCGGCGAGGTTTTGGACGTCGAGCCGTCCATCCACAACCCCTCTTCGCCGGTAGTGCCGGCTGAAAAGAAGGGACGCGTCGAATTCCGTGACGTCACCTTCAAGTACCCGGGTGCTGAAGCACCGGTCTTGAGCAACATTTCCTTCACGGCGGAGCCGGGCAAGACCCTCGCCATCATCGGATCCACCGGTGCGGGCAAGACCACCCTGGTCTCCCTGCTGCCGCGCCTTTATGACGTCGCCTCCGGTGAGGTTCTGCTCGACGGCGTTCCTGTCACCGAGATGGATGCCTCTGAAATCACCAGTCGTGTATCGGCGGTACCCCAGAAGCCGTACCTGTTCTCCGGAACCATCGAGCACAACCTGCGCTTTGGCAAGCCCGATGCCACGGATGAGGAACTGTGGGACGCGCTGGAAACCGCGCAGGCCAAGGGTTTCGTGGAGGAGAAGTCCTCCGGCCTCAACCGGCGCATCGCCCAGGGCGGTACCAACGTCTCCGGTGGACAGCGCCAGCGGCTTTCCATCGCCCGGGCTTTGGTGACCAAGCCGAACGTGTACTTGTTTGACGATTCCTTCTCGGCACTGGACGTGGCTACCGACGCCCGGCTCCGGAAGGCCCTGAAGGGGAAGACCAAGGATGCCACGGTCATCATYGTGGCCCAGCGTGTCTCCACCATTGCCGATGCTGACGAAATCCTTGTCCTGGACAACGGCCGCATCGTTGACCGGGGAACGCATGACGAACTGCTGGAGACGTCACCGACGTACCAGGAAATCGTCGAATCCCAGCTGAGTGTGGAGGAAGTGGCATGAGCGAGCAGAACCAGCAGAAGAAGCGTGGCTGGGCTGCCAAGGCCGAAGCCGCGAAGGATGCCAAGGCAACCGCTGCGGCAGAGGTTGCAACGGAAGCACTGGACGACGACGACTTCGTTGAGGAGGAGTACGTCCCCTCGGAGGCCGATGGCGGCATGTTCGGTGATGTGCCCGCAAAGAAGGCCAAGGAATTTTGGCCTTCCGCCAAGCGGCTCATGGGCTTGCTGAAGCCCGAACGCATCGGTGTGTTCATCGTGATCGGCCTCGTGATCGTTTCCGTGGTCCTCAACGTGATCGCACCCAAGGTTCTGGGCAGTGCCATGGATGTCATCTTCGGCGGTGTGATGGGCAAGCAGATTCCGCCCGGGGTATCGCAGGAGCAGTTCGTTGAGCTCATGCGGCAGCAGGGCCAGGGGAACTTTGCCGACATGGTCTCCAAGATGGAACTCACCAACGGGATCGACTTCTCCAAGCTGACGTTCCTGATCTCGATAGTGCTGCTCATGTACTTCGTGGCCAACATCTTCCTGTGGGCGCAGGGCTGGTTGCTCAACAGGATCGTCATGCGGGTCATCAAGAAACTGCGCAACGATGTCCAGGCCAAGCTCAACCGCCTGCCGCTGAACTACTTCGACACCCGCCAGCGCGGCGACATCCTGTCCCGCGTGACCAACGACGTCGACAACGTCCAGCAGGGCCTCCAGCAGGCGTTCTCCCAATTGGTCAGCTCCGTCCTCACGGTCCTGGGCATCACGGTCATGATGTTCATCGTGTCCTGGGAGCTGGCGCTTATCGCGTTGATCGCACTGCCGCTTTCCGGTGTTGTTGCCGGGGTCATCGGTGCCCGCAGCCAGAAGCTCTTCGCTGCGCAGTGGAAGAACACCGGCGCGTTGAACGGGCAGATCGAAGAGTCGTTCTCCGGCCATGACCTGGTCAAGGTGTTCGGCCGCGACGCCGACATGCTGACGCGCTTCGACGAGAAGAACGAGGAACTTTACAAGGCATCTTTCGGTGCACAGTTCGTCTCAGGCGTGATCTTCCCGGCCATGAACTTCGTCTCTTACCTGTCCTATGTCGGGATCGCCGTGGTGGGTGGCCTGCGGGTTGCTTCGGGTTCCATGAGCCTGGGCGATGCCACTGCCTTCATCCAGTACTCACGCGAGTTCACGCAGCCGCTGGGCCAGATTGCCGGCATGGCCAACATGCTGCAGTCCGGCGTCGCCTCCGCGGAGCGTGTCTTCGAATTCCTGGACGCTGATGAAGAGGTCGAAGAGAACGGTACGCGCCACCTTCCGGCAAAGACTGACGGCCATGTTGAGTTCGAGCATGTCTCGTTCAGCTACGTGGAGGACAAGCCACTCATTGAGGATCTTTCCTTCAGTGCCGAGCCGGGCCACACTGTGGCCATCGTTGGGCCCACAGGAGCCGGCAAGACCACCCTGGTGAACTTGGTGATGCGTTTCTACGAGCTCAATTCCGGCCGCATCACTCTGGACGGAGTGGACATCAAGGACCTCACTCGTTCCGAGCTCAGGTCAAAGGTGGGCATGGTGCTGCAGGACGCCTGGCTCTTTGGCGGGACCATCTACGACAACATCAAGTACGGCAAGCTGGATGCCACGGAAGAGCAGATCATGGAAGCGGCGAAGGCCACGTACGTGGACCGCTTTGTCCGTGCCCTGCCGGATGGCTACCAGACGATCATCGATGAAGAAGGCAACAATGTCAGCGCCGGTGAGAAGCAGCTCATCACCATCGCCCGCGCATTCGTGTCCGATCCTTCCTTGCTGATCCTGGACGAAGCCACCAGCTCGGTGGACACCCGTACGGAACTGCTGCTGCAGAAGGCCATGGCAGCGCTCCGGACGGACCGGACCAGCTTCGTCATCGCCCACCGCCTGTCCACCATCCGCGACGCCGATACCATCCTGGTGATGGAAAACGGCCAGATCGTGGAGCAGGGTAACCACACCCAGCTCCTCGCCCTCGAAGGCGCCTATTACCGCTTGTACATGTCCCAGTTCGCTGGCGGGGAAGAGACTGCGGTGGATGATTCGACGGCGGTGCACAGCTGAGTACGCAGCAACCGGAGGAGTCCGTGGAACCCCGGCGCATCGAGGTCCTGGTGCCCATGCGCTGGGGTGACATGGACGCTTACGGACATATCAACAATGTCCAGATTGTGCGCATCCTCGAGGAAGCCCGCATCGCAGCCTTCGGGCCGCCCAGCGGTGCGGGGCTTCCCGGCGTCGAACCACCGGCAGCCCTCTTCAACGACGTTGAGGAGGGCGTCATGACCCTGGTGGTGGAGCACAGGGTCCGCTACGTCCGGACCCTGGACTACCGCAATATTCCGGCGGTCGTGGAGATCTGGGTGGGCGCCATCAAAGGGGCCAGCTTCGATCTTCACTACGTCATCAAGGACCCCGTGACCCGGGAAGACTGCGTTAAAGCCACCACCCACCTGGCCTTTGTCGCCGAGGCGACGGGGAGGGTCCTGAGGCTCACGCCAGACCAAAAGGAAAAGCTCGAACGCTATAAGGCCTAGCCGGGACTTTGCCCGATTGCCCGTAGAGTTTCACCATGAAACTTGAAATCGCTGTGGTCAGCGCCGCCGGTGCAGGCGTGGCGGCTGCTGAGGGTGCCCATCGCATTGAGCTGTGCAGCAGCCTGGAACTGGGCGGCGTCACACCCAGCCAAGGGTTGCTGGAAGCCAGCATGGAACACGTCGACGGCCGTTTGGAAATCCATCCACTGATCCGCTCCCGGCCAGGTGATTTCCTGTACTCGGCCTCGGACGTGGACACCATGGTGCATGAAATCAGGCATCTGCTGCGCCAAGGAGCAAACGGGGTTGTCATCGGGGCACTCGAACCCAACGGGACAGTAGACGTGCACACCATCCGGCGCTTGCTGGAATCGGCAAAGGAGACCAGACCGGAGGCACAGCTGACCTTCCACCGGGCCATCGACCAATCGAAGGATCCGTTGGCTGCCCTGGACCAGCTCATGGAGCTGGGGTTCACCAGGGTCCTCACCTCGGGGCATGCAGCGACGGCGGGAGCAGGCCTCGGCACGCTCGCCACCATGGTGGAACGCGCCGGAGGTGCCATCGAGATCATGGCCGGCGGGGGACTGGCCCTGGCAGACATCCCGGCGATGCACGCTGCAGGTTTGAGCGCGGTCCACCTGTCCGCCAAGAAAACCGTCTCCACGCTCGGCCGAGGAACGATTTCCCTGGGTACCCAGGACGGCAGCGATCCCACGGCCTACACGGTCACGGACCGCGAAACCGTCCGTGCCGCCAAAGCGAAAATCAACGCCTTGAATCTGGCTAGGCTGAATTAGTCCTGCCGTCCAGCCTCTGGCAGGGCAAATCCCAGTGAGTACGCATCGCAATGACCCTTTACGATTCCGCGGAACGACCGGATGATGTAAGGATTCACCAACTCGGTGAAGAAGCCCCCGAAGCTACTTCCAGGAGTCCCAGCGATGCCGCTGCCCTCGCCGGTTTCACCGGCCGTCAATTCCCGTCCACCCAGCAGTCGAAGCAACAACGCAACCACCGGCCATCCTGAGGTGGCATGCGGCATCGGAACGTGGGACAAACTGCTGTACGGCAACCACCGCTTCGTGGTGGAAGTTGCCCCAACGGCCCAGGTTGTCCCAACGTCCCAGGTTGTCCCAACGTCCTCAGTTGCCCCGACGGCCCAGGCATACAAGCTTGTCCTGCCGTGGCGGCGCCAGGACGAGGACCCCGCGACAGTGGATGTCATCGTCGTCTCCGGGAAGACGGGCGCCAGGGTCCGCAATGTGGTCATAGAGGAGTGCACCAAGGAATCAGGAACCCTCCTTTTCGAAGCCATCGACGGCCCGGGCATCTACTACGTTTACTACCTGCCCTACGCGATGCTGGGCAAACCCCACTATCCCCAGGCCCAGTACCTCCCGCGTCGTCCGACGGCAGAGCCGGGGTGGGCTGCCGCCGTCGGGTATTCGGCATGGCGGGAACCGGCGCAGGCCGGGCTGCCCAACGCGACGGTCGTCCGTTACGAGGCCGCAAGTGAGCGGGACTCGTTCGCGCCGATGAACTTCACGGCCCGGGCGGACGAGCTGGAACAGTTCCATTCGTGCCACAAGGGCGAGGCCTTCCTGGTGTTTCCCGAGGACCGGCTGAATCCCGTCTCCATGAGCACTGACCTGCCTGCGCACTGGGTGGCCAACGGGCCGTCGGACACCTTTCGGGCGGGCGCCGTTGCGGGCGAGGACTATGTGGTGCAGCTGGGGTTGTACGCGCTGAAGGACCTTGCTGGCGTCTCCGTGGACGTCGTGTCATCAGCCGGGGGCCACTGCATCAACTCCGACGGCGTAGACCGGCTGGGCAGGCCATGGCACAAGGAGCTGGCCGTCCCGGCGGGCACGGTGCGGGCCCTGTTCGTGGTCCTTCCCGTGCCCCGTGGCGCCGCCGGAAGCACGCATTCCGCCATGGTCACCATCCATGCGGAAGGTGAGGCTGCGCAGGAAATCGAGGTCACGCTGGACGTGGCGACGGAAACGGACCCGGACATCCTGGAAGGTGGTTTCGGCGATCCACGTTTCCTTCGGCGCTTGGCATGGCTGGATTCTGCCGTGGCCCAGGACGCCGAGCTCGTGGCTCCTTTCACTGCCATCACCGTGGACGAGCGGGAACGAACCTTGGGGATCCTTGGCCGGAGCCTGCGGTTGTCGGCATCGGGGTTGCCCGCCCAAGTGACGTCCAGCTTCACGGGCGACGTGACGTCGACGGATGGTCCCGCCGTCGGGCTTTTCGACGTTCCGATGGCTGTGCACATCGAGGGGACCAGCTGGGAGTTTTCGCCGCTGACGTTTAACGCGGAAGGGCCTGCGCGGGTCTCGTGGGGCTGCAACTGGACGGGCAGCCAGGAAGGCGTTGCGGTGTTGTCGCTGGAGCTGAACGCCACCCTCGACGCCGATGGAACAGTTGAGTACTCGCTGCGGCTCGCGCCGCGGAAGACTCTGGACGTGAACGACGTCGGGCTGCAGCTTTCGTTCGACGAGGACGCCGTCCCGCTGGCCATGGGTCTGGGCGTTCCGGGCGGCCGGCGGCCGGAGACCCTGGACTGGATGTGGGACGTGGCTGCCAGGAACCAGGATGCACTGTGGGTGGGAAGGGTGAACGCCGGGCTTCAGTTGTCGTTGCGGGATGAGAAGTACCAGCGTCCCCTGAACACCAACTTCTACCGGGAAAAGCCGTTGCTGGAACCGGCATCGTGGGCCAACCGCCAGGAGGACGGGGTGAGGGGCGGCGTCCGGCTCCGGACTGCCAACGGCAAAGTGTCGGTCCGCGCGTTCAGCGGCGCCCGCACGCTGACGCCGAACGAGCCGCTCCACTTCGATTTCCGGCTTCTGCTCACACCCTTCAAGCCGATCCAACCCGGCAGGCATCTGGGCAAGCGCTACTTCCACGCCCCTGAAGACCCATCGGAGATCAGGGCGGCCGGAGCCACTGTGGTCAATATCCACCACGCGACAGCGCCTGCACCGTATATCAATGATCCGTTGCTCACGAAGGACGCGCTTCGGCAATACGTGGCGCAGTGTCATCGGGAGGGCCTGACAGCCAAGATCTACAACACTGTCCGTGAGCTCACGTTCCACAGCCCGGAGCTGCTGCCGCTGCTGCATTTGGACCACGAGATCTTCAGCGACGGTCCGGGCGCCGGCCATAGCTGGTTGCAGGAGCATGCCGGCAGTGGCTACGTCTCGGCCTGGTTTGCCCCGAACGTGGAGGACATCGCGGTGGTGACCACGGGCGGGTCGCGGTGGGAGAACTTCTACGTGCGCAGCCTGCAGGAACTGGCAGCCGGCGACGACGGAATCGACGGTATTTACCTCGATGACCTGGCCTTTGACCGGCACGCCATGGTGCGCGTCCGCAAGGTCTTGGAAAGGGCCTGCAGGGCCAGGGGAGTGGAGGGCCCGGAGATTGACCTCCACTCTGCCAACCAGTTCACCGCCAACGACGGCTACGCCTCATCAGCCAATTTGTACATGGAGCAATTGCCGTATGTGGACAGGCTGTGGCTGGGGGAGTATTTCGACTACAACGGCACAGACCCCGACTATTGGCTGGTGGAATTGTCCGGCATTCCTTTTGGCCTCATGGGCGAGATGCTCGAAGGCGGCGGCAACCCGTGGCGCGGAATGGTGTTCGGCATGACGGGCCGGGCACCCGCTGTGGACAACCGTCCGCTGTGGGAGTTCTGGACGGCGAACAACCTGGAACGTGCCCGGATGCACGGGTTCTGGGACCCCCACACGCCAGTGAGGACCAGCCACCCGGATGTCCTGGCAACCACGTGGTTGACGGACAACGGGATGGTGGTGGCGCTGGCCTCGTGGGCCGGGGAAACTGAGGACGTGACGTTGATCTTCGGCGACGCGGCCCTCACCGACGAAACCTCCACAGCCCCCGCCGCCGGTATCAAGGCGCCCGCGATCCGCGGCTTCCAGCCCGCCATGGACTACGCGCCCGGCCAGGCCATCACCCTTGAGCCGCAGCGCGGCCTCCTTCTCATGATCGGATACTGACGTGCCAGACACCGCAACTTCCAGCATCACCGTCACCACCATCTCCCTGACCATGGCTGAGCTCGGCCCGCTCAACCCGCTACCGGTGGTTGCCGCCGAACTGGACCAGCCTTACACGGTAGGCGAAGGCGTGCCGGAGGAACTGCAGGCATCGGCCCGCTACGGCGTGGTGCCCAACATCTACCCGTATCTCATGCAGGACGGCTACAGCCGGGAGGCGGCACCCAGGGAGTTTCCCGCCGTCGTGCTTGAAAACAGCAAGCTCAAGGTGACAGTCCTCCCGTCCCTGGGCGGCCGCATCTGGGAACTGTTCGACAAAGCAACAGGCAAGCAGCTCCTCCACACCCATGACGCCCCGCAGCTGGCCAACATCGCGTTGCGCAAGGCCTGGTTCGCGGGCGGGCTTGAGTGGAACATCGGGACCCGCGGTCATTCGCCCACCAGCTGCGATCCGTTGCACACGGCGATCGTCCACACCCCGGACGGCAAACACATCCTGCGGATGTGGGAGTACGAACGGCTCCGGGAAGTGGTGTTCCAGGTAGACATCTGGTTGCCCGCAGAATCGCCCGTGGTGCTGGCAGCGGTTCGGATCCGGAACCCGAACGACCACGACGTCCCCATGTACTGGTGGAGCAATGCCGCGATCCCGGAGACTGACCGCACCCGTGTGATCGCGCCCGCCCACGAGGCCTACGGCAGCGACTACACCACGGACATCACCCGCGTCAGGCCCACCACCCACGAAGGCTATGACGGCACGTGGCCGGTCAACAGCCCGCACGCGGCGGACTTCTTCTTCGACATCGACCCTTCCGAGCGGCGCTGGGTTGTGGCAGCGGACGACGACGGCGACGGGCTGGCGATGCTGTCAACGGGGCTCCTGCGGGGAAAGAAGCTCTTCGTATGGGGCCAGGGACAGGGCGGCAAACGCTGGCAGGAATGGCTGAGCCCGGGAGCCGGCCCGTACGCGGAGATCCAGGCCGGCCTGGCACAGACGCAGTTCGAACACCTGGTCATGCCCGCCGGTGCAGAGTGGGCGTGGGTGGAGGCATACGGCAACGGACACCTGAATACGGATACGGCCCACAGCACTGACTGGGATGCCGCGGTAGCCCACGCCGGTGAGCGTTTGGAAGAGCTCCTGCCACACGAATCCCTTGAAGCCATGCTGCCCGAGGCCATCACCAATGCCGACGTCCCGCCGTCGAAAATGCTGCTGCACGGCAGCGGCTGGGGCGTGGTGGAGAGGGCCCGGCGGCTGAAGGCCGGTCTGTCGTGGATTGACGAAAGCGGTACGCCGTTCGTGGACGAGAGCGTTTCCGCGGAACAGGAGCCATGGCTTGGGCTGCTCAAGGGAAAGGCGTTCGACGGCGCGACCAGTTTCGTCGCGGGGGTGGACTGGGAACAGCTGCTGGCCGGGCAGGACAGTCCTGCGGCAACGTTCCACCTGGCCACCATGCGCCATGCCCGGCAGGACCTTGACGGCGCCAAGGATCTTTACCGCGAGGTAATCTCCGACGACGGGGTAGCACCGGGTATCAAGGCGCTCGCGCACCGTGGACTGGGGCTGGCCTTGCTCGCAAACGGCCAGGACGCCGAAGGGCTGGCTGAACTCCGCAAGGGCGTCGGGGCAGACTCTTCCAACAGAGCCCTGCTCACGGAGGCCGTGACGCTTAGCATCCGCCACGGGGACCCCGCTATGGCCCTGGAACTGGTGGAGTCGGTACCCCACGATGGTGCCGCCGTCGGGCGTTTGCGTTTCCTGAAGGCGCTGGCGCTGACACGAACGGGAAACGCCAATGAAGCGGCCTCGATTCTGCGCGAAGGCGTGGAGGTTCCGGACCTCCGCGAGGGCGAGGACGCGATTGCCGCGCTGTGGCAAGAGGTGTGTCCTGACGAACCGGTGCCGGCGGCGTACCAGTTCGGCATGCATTGAGGGGTGCCCCGGTGTGGCCTCCCGCACATCCGGGGCAAGCTCTGAAAGCGTGTTCTGGACGACTAAAGCGACGATGAACGGAGCACGGACGTGATACCCGAAATTGCAGGACTCCCGCCCTTGGAGTGGACCTCGACGGTTGGCCAAGCCAGCTACGACGACGCAGAGGGAGCGCTGGTGCTCACCGCCGCACCCGGCGTCGACTGGACCAACGACTCCCTTGGCGGAGAGCCGCAACACGGAGCCACAGCGCTGGGCTTCAGGGCCCCAGCGGCTTTCTCGCTCTCCGCCAGGGTTTTGGTCGCGTCGCCCAGGACAACGTTCGACGCCGGGGTGCTGAGTCTGTGGGCGGACAGCGAACACTGGGCCAAGCTCTGCTTCGAGTTCTCTCCGCAAGGCGAGGCCATGGTGGTCAGCGTGGTGACCAACAGCTATTCGGACGACTCCAACGGGCCTGTGGTCACTGCGCCCTGGGTATATTTGCGGGTCAGCCGGGTAGGGCCGGCGTGGGCGTTCCACTCCTCTGCGGACGGGCGGGAATGGTCATTCGTCAGGCTTTTCCGGTTGGACACGGAAAAACCGGTCCACGTGGGTTTCATGTCCCAGGCGCCACTCGGACCCAGCTGCGAGGCGCGCTTTGACGCCATTGAGTTGACGGAGGAACCACCCGCCGACCTCCGGGACGGCAGCTAGCAGCGGGCGGGGCCAATAGCACGTGAAGCTTGTGGATATCCAGATGCTTGGTTAAACCAAACAAGGTAAGTTGGCAGGGTGATTCCCTCCCTGAAACCTGCCATTGACCGCGCCCCCGGAGTCTCCAAGGAGATCGAGGACGCAGCCTGGTATGTGCTCGGTCCGGCGCTTCACGGGAAACCCTCGGCGCTGGATGGCCGGACGCTCACCTGGACTGCGGATGCTGCCGCCGAGCTCCTCGAGAGGCTCGAGCGCGGGGTGGAAGACTCCAAGGCGCCCATGATGACCAACCTTCGGAACAATCTGGAGGGCGCTTCCCGGGAAGCCAAGCTGCTGGCCGTCGAATTGCTCTTCCTGCAGTCGTTGCCGCTGGCGCACGAAGTCAAGTCCCTGAGGGTCAAGCGCGCCCGGGTAGCCGAGGCTGCGTCGTGGGTTGAGCCGCCCATCGAACTTCCGGAAGAACTGTACGAGGGCATGACGGACCACGGGGTGATCCGCGACCGTACCGCCGAATTCAACTGGACCATCTGGGACCACCTGAAGTGGCTGTGCCGTTTCGTTGCCCACGTGGACAGCCAAAGCACGGCAACCATTAACAGGGCCCTCGCGGACCCTTTGATGTTCCACGAACTGGCAGCAGCAACGCCCGATGACCAGCCTGCCCTGCGCCGGAGCATCGAGTACTTGGTGTGGCCAAGTTATTTCGAGCCCGTCGTGGCTGACGTAGAACGCCAGGAAATCCGGGACGCCTTCGCCTCGCTGGTGGGCGGTGCCAAGGGTGACACGGATGAGGACATCACAGCGGACATCCACCGCATCCGGCTGCACCTGGACGAGCAAGCCGGGCAGCGCATCGATTGGTACGCCCGGCAACTGGTGAGCCAATGGCGCAAAGTGGGAGACCCGGGACGCCGGTCCTGGCTCCTGCGGACCCACCATGACAACGCGGATTTGCTCGCTTCCTGGGTCGCCGAAGAGAAGGCAACCCTGGACGTGCAGCACCTCCGCACCCTGACCGCGGGCGTCACGGCCGGTGTCGTCCAGCACGCCGTGGACGAGGATTACAAACACTTGGGCTACGTGGAACGCGAAGACACCAAGACGGCTGTTTTCGCTTTCCTCACCGTCATGAAGCCCGGCGATCTTACGCTGTACCAGCATGCCGGCCGTGTGCGCGTCGGCGTGGTCCTTGGCGAGCCGGAGCACGACGAGGACAACCGCCGCATCCGCCGCAAAGTCCGGTGGTTCGACGACAGCTATGCCATCCCCGAACTTCCCCGCCACGCCCAGCGGCAGCTGTCCACCCCCGGCATCCTCGTCGATGTCACCAGGGTCATCCAGGCGCTGCAGGAACTGCTCCCCGTGGAAGCCGAAACCGACGGCGAGGACGAAGCGCCGCCCACTGTCGCCGTCGAGGTTGTGCAGCAGGGCTTCCGGCCTTTGACCGAACAGTTCGCAGCGTCCCTGCACATGGACCTTGAGCCGCTGCAGGAGATCGCGGAACTGCTCGAAGAGAACCGCCAGCTGGTCCTCTACGGCCCTCCGGGGACCGGCAAGACCTACCTCGCCAAGCACCTGGCCGCTGAGCTCGCCGGTGACCACACCGATGAACGGGTGAAACTGGTCCAGTTCCACCCGTCGTACGCCTACGAAGACTTTTTTGAGGGGTACCGGCCGGACAAGACCGACGACGGGCAGGTGTCCTTCAAGCTGGTCGCCGGACCGTTGCGGCGACTCGCCGAGGAAGCGGCAAAGCCGGAAAACGCCCACAAGCCGTACTTCCTGATCATCGACGAGATGAACCGCGCCAACCTGGCCAAGGTCTTCGGTGAGCTGTACTTCCTGCTGGAGTACCGGGACGACCGCATCTACTTGCAGTACAGCCCCAACGAGCCCTTCAGCCTGCCGGACAACCTCTACATCATTGGCACCATGAACACCGCGGACCGCTCCATCGCCATGATGGATGCGGCCATCCGCCGCCGCTTCGCGTTCATCGAACTGCACCCCAAGGTGGAACCGGTCCGTGGTTCGCTGCGCCGCTTCCTGGAGGCCCGCGGGCTGGACACCCTCAACGCGGACCTGCTGGATGCCCTTAATGATTCGATCGACGATTGGGACCGGGACCTCATGATCGGACCCTCGTATTTCATGAAGAACGCCGCCCAGAACCCCACTGGGTTGCGCCGGATCTGGAAGTACGAGCTCATGCCGTTGCTGGAGGAGCACTACCACGGGCAGCTGAACCGGGCCCAGTTGGAAGAGCGCTTCGGCCTGGACCAGTTGCTGGGACGTCTTGGGGACCGCTAACGCCATCCCCCCAAGGCCGGCGAGGGCACCATCCAGTGCCCGGGGCGCCAACAAGGGGCCCCGGCACATCGTCATGGACGAGCTCTCGGGCGGGGTGGTGGAAAAACTCGATCCCGAATCCGCGGCTTTCATCAACACCAGCGGGCTGGCCAAGGCATCCCCCATGGGCATGGGCCTTTACCGTATTGAGCCCGCGGGCAAGGTGGGCTCCGTTCGGACGGCCACAGTGCAACTGGAAGTCCGGCCCAAGGACCGTTTGGGCCTTAGCCGCTTGCTGTTCCTGCTCAGCTACGCCGGGGACCAAGGTTTTCGCGACCATTCCGTGGAAGCCGTGGAGCACCCGGACCTGTGGAGTGCGCTGGCGGAGTCCCTGGCGCAGCTGGCCGATAAAGCGCTCAGCCGTGGGGTTCTGCAGGGCTACTTCACCGTCGAAGAGTCGTTGCGCACCGTCAAGGGCCGTATCCGGATCTCGGACCAGATCTCACGGCGTCCCGGAATGATGGTGCCGCTGGAGGTCTCCTATGACGAGTTCACCGAGGACATCGCCGAGAACAGGATCCTCCGGGCCGCACTGGAACGCATGGGCCAGGTTCCCGGGGTCCGTCCCGACGTCCTGAGCCGCTTGCGGCAGCTCAAGGGAAAGCTCGACGCCGTGACCCGCCTTCAGCCCGGCGCGCCGCTGCCGCCGTGGCGGGCCAGCCGGATGAACCTGAGATTCCACGCGGTGCTGCGCCTGGCTGAAGTCATCCTGCGCAATGCCTCAGCGGAGGCAGGCCACGGTAAACAGCGGACGGCGTCCTTCGTGGTGGACATGGGGCAGGTGTTCGAGGAATTCGTGGGGACGGCCCTGCGAAGCGCCATGGCCGCACACCCGGGTGAGATGCGCCTGCAATACGGCGCGCTCCTGAACGAGGCCGTCCGGGATTCAGACCGTCTGACCGTCCGTCCGGATGCCGTGCACTTCCTGGGCGGCCGCCCGGTGGTGGTGTACGACTCCAAATACAAGGCAGCTTCCGACGCCGGGGCTTCCCTCAGCGCTGACCACTACCAGTTGCTGGCCTACTGCACCGCCCTGCGGGTCCCCACGGCCTGGCTGGTTTATGCCGGGGCGGGGGAAGTGAAGCTGCGGCGCATCCTGAACACGGACATCGATATCGTGGAGTACCCGCTGGACCTGTCCCGGCCGCCGTCGGAAATCCTTGCTGCAGTGGCAGACCTCGCTGAACAGTCGTGGGGCGAAGTAGTACGCCAGGCTGTGGCGGGACGATCGGCGTCGGACTAGCCTGTGAAGTAGACCTTTCGCCCTGAGGAGGCACCATGGCCGGCAAGAAAACGTGGCGTGATATGAGCAAAGGGCAGCGCATCTCTGTGCTGGTCAGTGGTGCTGTGAACCTGGCGTTGCTGGTGGCAGCGCAGCGAAGCATCGCCAAAACCCCGGACTCGAACATCAGGGGGAAGAAAGTGATGTGGCGTGCGCTTTCGTTCATCAATTTCTTCGGGCCGGTCAGTTATTTCCTGTTCGGCAGGCGACGCGAATCCGGCTTGGTGGGCGGCACCCCGGCAAAGCGCTGAGAGCTAGGCGGGCATCTTCACTGTGAAGGTGGTTCCGCGCCCGGGCTCGCTCTCCAAGGTGATGGTTCCGCCATGCGCTTCAACAATGGCCTTGCTGATGGGCAATCCCAGCCCAACCCCGGGGATGGCGCTCTTGCGGACCCCGCCGGCGCGGAAGAATTTGGTGAAGGCCTCGGCCTGTTCTTCCTCGTTCATGCCCATGCCCGTATCGGTGACACGGCAGAAGACAAAGTCCTCATCTTCCCAGGCCGCAACTTCCACATCGCCGCCGTCGGGGGAGTACTTGATGGCATTCGACACCAGGTTGTCCAGGACCTGGGCCAGGCGTGACGAGTCCACGCGTGCTTCCAGGGCATCGGGCAGGTCCATCGAGAGCCGGATGCCGGCCTTGGCTGCGCGGGGCTCGGCGGAGGTGACGCTTCCCCGCACCAATTCCGCAACGTCTGCCGTGTGTCGTTGAATGACGATCTGTCCGGATCGCACCGCCAACAGGTCCGAAACCAAGGTCAGCAGCCGCTCCGCGTTCCGTCTGACGACGTCGAGTTGTTTGCGGGAATGGGCATCGAGGGAGGCGTCGTCGAGGATCAGCTCGACGTAACCCAGGATGGACGTCAACGGGGTGCGGAACTCGTGGGAGACGTTGGCCACGAAGTCATCCCTGGCTGCCAGCGCATTCACCAGATCCGTGACGTCGCTGAAGACCACCACAGAGCCCGCGAACTTCCCGGCGTCGTCCAGCATGGGACGGGCGCTGGTGGTGAAGGCCCGCTGTTCCTCTCCTGTACCCAGCCAGACCAGCTGGTCTGTGAAGCGTTCGCCCAGGACGGCGCGCCGCACCGGCCGGCGGTCGGGCGGCAGGGGAGTGCTCCTGTCAATGTCGAACACCAGCAGCTGGGATTCGTTGGGATCGTCGTTGTCCGGCGGTGTGGCCAATGCGTGGGTCTGGCGCTGGCGCCTGTTCATGAGGATGTCGTGCCCGTCGCCGTCAACAGCCACCACGCCCAGCGGCAGGGCTTCCATGACGGTGTTCAGCAGCCGTTCCTGTTTGGTGCTGATACCCAGCGCTTCTTTCAGGGCCTCGTCCTTTTGCTCCAGGACGCGCTGCTGGCGCACCATGCTCAGGGTGAGCACACTTACCGAGACGCCGATGCCGAGGATAAGGATGGGGAACAGGAGGGGTTTGGTGAGGGCCTGTTCGCTGACCTGGTTATGAAGGAAGACCGGTACCCAGACAATTCCGAGCGGGCCCAGGAAGGACATGACGATGGCCAGCCGCGGGTAGAGGCCGGAAGCGCACAACCAGATGACAGGCAACACCACCAGGACACTGAGGCCGGTGAGCGCCTCCTGTCCGCCTTCCCTGCCGAAGGCTATGGAAACCATGTCCAGGATGGGGATGATGAGGAAACTGGCGAATGGCAGGCGGTGCCAAGGAACCACAATGCACAGTGCCAACAGGAATGCCTGGCTCAGCAGGAAGATGAGGAACAACGGGTTTTCGAGTGTGGCGGGGAAAAACAGCCACACCAGAATTGCCGAAAGACAGACACACACCGATAACGGCAATTGACTGAGGACAACCCGCATCCGCAGGGTATGTTCGTGGAACGAGCGCTGAAAAATCAACAATTTCTTCTTTTCACCAATATCCCAAGCTGAGGGTTGGGTCATGGCACAACCACCACGGGTGCGGAAGAAATTCGGTTCATGAGATCAGCCTAACCATAACGGATATACTTCTGAGGTTATCGAAGGGGCTGAGGGGCAGCGATGAGTGAAGTACGTGTGGGGCTGGTCATTGAAGACGACCAGGATATTCGCGAGTTGGTGCGGGTAGTTCTTTCCCAAGCAGGATTTGATGTTCACACGGCGTCGACGGGTTCTGCCGGTGTGACGTCGGCACGCGAACTCAACCCGGACGTCATCACCCTGGATCTCGGCCTTCCTGACATCGACGGCTTCGAGGTCGCACGGCAGATCCGTAAGTCCTCCGACGCCTACATCATCATGCTCACGGCCCGCGCCGAGGAACTCGATACTCTCATGGGCCTGGAGGCCGGTGGCGACGACTACCTCACCAAGCCTTTCCGGCCGCGCGAATTGCGTGCCCGGGTGGAGGCCATGATGCGCAGGCCGCGTGCGTCGTCGGACATCAAGAGCGCGCCGGAAGAAGCGGATCCGGAGATGATCCACAATGGACTGGCCGTTTCGGCCGGTTCCCGCACGGCAATCCTGAACGGCACCGAGTTGAAGCTCACCCGCACGGAGTTCGATCTGTTGCTGGCGCTCCTGGAAACCGGCCGGATCGTGCGGACCAAGGCCGATCTCGCCCGTCGCCTTCGCAACGAACCCTACGACGTCGGCAGTTACGTCAGCGACGCGGACGAACGTGCCGTTGAGGTGCACATGGGCAACCTGCGCAAGAAGCTGGGCGACAGCATCCAGGGCCCGCGGTGGCTCGAGACGGTCCGCGGCGTCGGGTACCGGCTCGCCCCGGCCGTCAACAACAACTAGGCAATCCGCAAGGGCTCGGCCGCGACCACAGGATGGTCGCGGGCCGGATCCTCGAAGAACTCGGCGTTCGCCCGGACATAGTCTGCCCACTCGTCCGGGACGTCGTCCGCGTAGTAGATCGCTTCCACCGGGCACACCGGATCACAGGCCCCGCAGTCCACGCACTCCGAGGGGTGGATATACAGTGAACGGTCGCCTTCGTAGATGCAGTCGACCGGACACTCGTCGATGCAGGCTTTGTCCTTCACATCCACGCACGGCTGGGCGATCACGTAGCTCATGGCGGGCTACACCCCTGTGTAAACGGTCTTGCCCCAAGTGAAGAAGTCCAGCGCGGAGCGGCCTTGTTCGCGGAACGTGTTGGTGGAGGAATCTTTGACTCCGCCGAAGGGAACGTTCAGGTCCAGACCCGCTGTTGGACGGTTCACTTTCACCACTCCGGCCTGTGCCCGTGCAGCAAAGTCGGTGGCCAACGCCAGCGAGTCCGTGCAGATTCCTGCCGTGAGGCCGTACCGGGAATCGTTGATGGCGGCCAGTCCCGCTTCGTAGTCGGCAACCTCGAGCACGGCCACTACCGGACCGAAAATCTCCTCCGTGACTGCGGCGTCGTCGAACGGCAGGTCCGTGAGGACGGCCGGTGCGAGGAACAGCGGACCGGTGGGGTCGCCGTCGTACTGTCCGTGCAGGAGCGTCGCACCGCGTTCGACGGCGGTCCGGACCGCGTCCTGGTCCTGCTCGAACTGCTGCCTGCTCACCACAGCGCCCATCCGGGCTTCGCCCGAATCAACACCGCCAAGGCCGTCTCCGGGGTTGTAGGTGGCCGCTTCGGCTACGAGGGCTTCCAGGAAGGCAGGGCGGATGGCGGGTGTCACGTAGACGCGCGACGTGGCCGTGCACGCCTGGCCCGTCAGCCCGAATGCCCCGGCGGCCACCACCTGCGCGGCTTTGCGGGCATCGGCGTCGTCCAGGACCAGCACCCCGTTCTTGCCGCCCATTTCCAACTGGACGCGGGCCCGGCGTGCGTTGAGGATTTCCTGCAGCCCGAGGCCTACCTTGGTTGAGCCGGTGAAGGACAGTCCGGCGATCCGTGGATCCCGGGCCAGGGCGTCGCCCACGACGCGGCCCTTGCCGTGGACCACATTGAAGACTCCTGCCGGGAGTCCCGCATCCTGGAGGGCGCGGGCAAGGTGCGTGGCCGAGAGGGGAGTGAGCTCGGCGGGTTTGATCACCACGGTGTTGCCGCTGATGAGGGCCGGCGCGGTCTTCCAGGCGGGGATGGCGATAGGGAAGTTCCAAGGCGTAATGAGCCCGACAACGCCCAATGCTTCGCGGCGGGTGGTAATGGTGGTGTCCGGAAGCCCACTGGGCAGGACTTCACCCGTGGCGGCCCAGCCCAGGGAGCCGAAGAAGCGGAGCACGTCGGAAGCCCGTTTCACTTCGCCCTTGGCTTCGGCCAGGGTCTTGCCCTCTTCACGGACCAGATCCTCGGCAATGGCGGCCTGGCGGTCGAGGAGGAGGTTTCCGGCTGCGATCAGTATGGCACCGCGAGCCGGTGCGGGCAGGGCGGCCCACGCAGGCTGCGCGGCAGCAGCGGCCGTGATGGCGGCGTCCACGTCCTGGGCGGAGCCGCTGGGGGAGAGCGCGGCGAGCTCATCCGGACGGGCCGGGTTCATCCGCCTGGTTCCGGCCTCGCCGAGCCATTGGCCGTTGATGAGGTGCTGGGCGGTGAGGTGTGGTCCGGGGGTGCCGCCGGTTGTGAGGCTGGTATCAAAAGTCGTGGAGGTCATGTCGGTCCTTTGGTAGATGGGTTACAGGCTGCGGATCAGGCCGCCGTCGCACCTGAGCGCGACTCCGGTGATGTACGACGCCGGCGCGCTGCACAGGAAGGCTGCGGCGGCACCGAACTCGGCAGGTTCTCCATACCGTCGGGCGGGTATGGTCTTGCGGGATTCGAGCTGGATGTCCTCCAGCGTGGTACCCCGGCGTTTGGCGGCGGCCTGGTCCAATTGGGCAACGCGGTCCGTGGCGATCCTGCCGGGAAGGAGCAGGTTCACCGTGACATCGTCCAAGGCGACTTCGGCCGCGAGGGTCTTGAGGTAGCCGGCAAGCGCGGCACGACCGGTGTTGGAGACCGCCAGGTTGGGGAGCGGGGCAGTGACCCCGCTGGAACCGATGGCCAGGATGCGTCCCCAGCGGCGTTCACGCATTCCCGGCAAGACCCTGGAGACCAGGGCGTGATGGGGTTTGACCAGGAGGTCGAAAGCCGCTGCCATGTCCGCCGAACTCAGGGTCGCGGCGGCGCCTGGCTTGGGCCCGGGACCGTTGAGGACCAGGATGTCGACCGGGCCGAGGTTCGCCACGGTCTGGTCCACGGCGGATTCGATGCCTTCCTCAGTGCCCAGGTCAGCTTCGATCGCGACCGCGTCGAAGCCGGCGCTGCCAAGAGTTCCCGTGCCGTAGGCGGCCTGCAGTTCGGCAACGATTTCCTTGGCTCGCTCACGCCGTCTGCCCACCACTGCCACCCGGACGCCTTCGGCGGCCAGTGCCCGTGCAGCGGCCAAGCCAAGCCCGCCTGTCGAGGCCGCTACGAGCGCTGTCTTTCCTGCGATGCCCAGATCCATCAGATGCTCCCTGCTGTGGTGTGTGCTGCCAGTGCGGCAGCGGCTTCTGCCAGGTGCACGTTCATGGCCTCGCGCAGCACGTCCGGGAATCCGGCCGCCGGTGCACGGACGCCGGAGTCATTGATAAGGCCGCGCTCGCGAAGGCATTCCTTGCGGATGGCGAGGGCAACTTTCGCCTGTTGCTCAAAGTTGATAAGCGGCAGGTACGGCTGCAGTTCGCGTTCGGCGGCTGCATATCCGGCGTCCTGCCAGGCCCGCACACAGGAAATGAGGGCTTCCGGATAGGAGAAACCGGTCATGGCACCGGCTGCGCCTGCCAGGAGTTCATCCAGGAGGCCCTGGCCGCCCAGGCCGCCGAAGATGGAAACCCCGACGGCGGTCCGCAGCTGCGCGATGGCCACGCTGGTGGGCGGGGCTTCGGCTTTGACTGCGATGACCGAGGCGCAGGCGTTGACCGCAGTGATCAATGCCGGTGTTGGGATGCTGACGCCGCTGGCGAGGGGATAGTCCTGCAGGACAACCTTCGCCCCTGTTGCCCGGTGGATGGCATCAAGGTGGGCGATGACTGCTTCGGCGCGGGGCGAGTTCGCTTGCACCATGACCGCGGCAAGGCGCGGGCCGGCGATCTGCTGTGCGGCCAGGACCTCTTCGATGGCCGGCCGGGTGGCCAGAGCGGTGATGCCCACCACCAGCGGAAGGGTGGTGCTGTCGATAACCGTTTCCAGGACATCGCGGCGTTCCTGCGGTGTCAGGGAGGCCGCTTCGCCGAAGACGCCCAGGACAGTGAGGCCGGTTGTCCCTATGGCCTCGTAGTGCTCCACGAGTCCGGCGAGGCTGTCCAGGTCCACGTCCAGGGTGCTGCCTTGGAACGGCGTGGCGACAACGCCCCATACGCCGGGCGGGAGGGATTCACGGTTTTTGGGCGCAGAAGAGAGAGGCATGTGGTTCCTTTCAGTGCAAATGCGGTGCTGTGGTGCCGGAAGTGGCTGGTGGTGGGCGCTTACTCAGCGGCCGGGCCACACAGGCGGACGCTTCTCCTGGAAGGCCCGTACGCCTTCCGCGGAGTCCTCGCTGTCCAGCGCGGCCATCAGGGCGGGAAGACGCATGCCCCGGGCTTCCTTGGCCGTGAGGTGGCCGGTCCGGCTGACCATTTGTTTGACGGCTTTGACCGAAGTGGGCGCGCAGGCAAGGATCTGGTCCACCCAGCGCTGGACTGCGGCGTCGAGTTCCTCGGCGGGTACCACCTCGTTGACGAGCCCCATGGAACGCATTTCGGCAGCATCGGCCTTGCGTCCGGTCAGCAGCATTCCCATGGCCTGCGTGTAGGGGACGCGTCGCACCAGTTGGTGGATACCGCCGTCGAGCGCCAAGCGCCCGACCCGTGGTTCGGTCAAACCGAACTTCGCGGTATCGGCCGCCACCACGATGTCTGCGCCGAGCACGATTTCCATGCCGCCGCCCAAGGCATACCCGTTGACCCGGGCGATGACGGGGATATCCAGGCTGGTGCGGAGGCTGAGGCCGCCGAAGCCGTTGGGGTCAAGTCCTGCCCAGTATTCCAGCCCGGTCTTGTCCACCGCCTCTGCCGACATGTCGGCGCCGACGCAGAACGCGCGGGGCCCGGCGCCGGTGACCACCACGGCCCGCACGGATGGATCTGCCTCCAGCCGGGCCCAGATTTCGTTGAGCCGTGCGTGCGTGGCGCCGTCCACGGCGTTGAGCACGCCCTGCCGGTCGATGACCACGGTGGCGACTCCACCGGTGATCGTCAGCGTGACCTCGTCCACGGTTTCTTCCACCACGACGCTCATCGCAGGACTCCCAACTGCTGCAGGCGTTCGATGGTTTCCTCATCGAAGCCGTTTTCCAGCAGGACCTCGACATTGTGCTCACCCAGCCGTGGTGCTGTCCTGCGGATGGTGGGCGGGGTTGCGGAGAGCCGGATGGGAGCATTCAGCATTTTCACGGTGCCCACCGTCGGATGTTCAGCTTCGACGATCATCCCGTTGGCTTCGGTCTGTGCGTCGGCGAGCGCTTGCTCCAAGGTGTGCACGGGGGCGTTCAGCAGGCCCTGTTCCTCAAGCTTCGCGGTCCAGTATTCGGTGGTGTTCGTGGCGAAGTGCTCCCGGAAGATTGCCTGGAGGGCGGGTTTGTTCTTGAACTGTTGTTCCAAGGTGGCGAACCCGGGCCGTTCGGTGAGGTCCTCGTCGAGGTCCAGCGCATCGGAGATCCGGGCCAACGGGTCCGGGGTGAAGCCACCCACCATGCACACGGCGCCGTTGGTGGTTTCGAAGACTCCGCTCAAAGGCATGGCTCCCCAGTTGACCTCGTAGCCGCGGTTGAGCTGCATGCACGCTTCCTGCATTTGGAGGTGCAGCATGGAGTCGTACATGGTCACTTCCACCTTTTGGCCGGTGCCCGAGGTCTCCCGGGTACGCAGCGCCAGCAGGATGCCCTGCATGAGGTGCATGCCGGTGATGTAGTCGCACAGGGTGGTGGGGTAGATGGCCGGCTTGGCGTCCTCGGACTCGCGGCGCCACATCACACCGGAATAGGCCTGGGCGATCGCATCCTGGCCGCCTTTGTGCGAGTAGGGTCCAACGGGGCCGAAGCCTGTGCCGGAGGCCCAGATGATGCCAGGGTTCTTTGCGTTCAGGTCCTCGTAGCCGAAGCCCATGCGTTCCATGACGCCGGAGCGGAAGTTGCTGACCACGACGTCTGCGTCGGCCATGAGCCGGTGCAGTACCTCGCGTCCCTCATCAGTGCGGGTGTCTACGGAGACGCTGCGCTTGTTCCGGTTGATGGACAGGAAGATCGGGTTGTCCTGCCCGTCCTGGTCCGGGAAGGAGTTACGGGAAATGTCGCCGGCGCCGGGCCGTTCCACTTTGATGATGTCGGCACCGTAGTCGCCCAGCAGCTGGGTGCAGGACGGGCCCATGAACACTTGGGTGAAGTCCACGATCTTGATGCCGTCCAGGGGGAGCCGCATGGGTGCCCGGGACTCTGCGGCGTGTGCCGCCGTCGTGTGTTCTGCTTGTTCCAGGGTCACGGTGCTCATGCCGGCACCGCTGCTTCGGAGTCGACGGTGGCGTTCGACGACGGGACGTCGCCCGGGTCTGCACCGTGGCGGCGCATGCCCTGCTGGATGTCCGCTGCCGCGACATCGCGGACCAGGACGTTGTTCTCGACGGCGAGAGCCGCCGCGACGCCAACGGCTTGGCCCATGGCCATGCAGGGCGGGATCTCGCGGGACATCTTCTGGGCCTCGGGCGTTGCCGAGTAGTGCCGTCCGGCTACCAGGAGCTGGTCCACTTCCTTGGGCAGCAAAGAACGGTAGGGGTAGTAGTAGTCCCGGCCGCGTGCCACGGTGTCTGCGAAGTGGCGGCGCTGGGTGACGTCGTCCTTGGTCATGACGTATTCGCCTTGCAGGAGCCGGGTCTGGCGGACGCCCATCTGGGAGGCGACGTCCAGCATGTAGCAGTTTTCGAAGCCCGGGAGGTTGGCGCGGACGTAATCCACGGCCTCGGAGATCCGGTCGCGGGCAGCGAACTCTGCTGCGGTCATGTCGGCGGGGTCGACACCGTCGAAACCGGTCATGTGCGGGGCGTTGCACCAGACGACGCCGTCGATAGGGGTCTTGAGCCACCACAGTTCCCAGGCGCCGCCGAGGAGGCGCTTGATCTTGCGGTTGATGGCGCGGGCTTCCTTCGGATTGGCCTGCTCGAAGGCTTCGGCCGCGTTGGTGTCGACGTTCCCGAGGCGGAAGACCAAAGTGGTGAGGTAGTTGTCCTTGGCGTAGCTGGCACCGGCACGGGATGCGACGTCGATGTCACCGGTGGTGTCAATGACGACGTCGGCCATGAAGGCCTGCGGGCCAAGTTTCGTTTCGCAGATGACGCCCTTGATCACGCCGTTGTCCACGATGGGACGGGAGAACCAGGAGTGCAGGCGGAGGTCCACTCCGGCTTCGCGGACGAGGTCGTTGGATACCCGCTTCCAGCCGTCGGGGTCGAAGGCGGCGGCGTAGCAAATGGGCTTGGGGTTGGTGTGGGAGTGGAAGTCGAAGGTGCCGAAGCGCCCCCATTTGTTCCAGAGTTCCTCGGAGGTCTTGCGGTCATCGGCCGGCGGGACGATGGCCAGGCCCAGCTTCTGCAGGCGTTCGACGTACTCGGAGACGATGCCGGTGACGGTGATTTCCTGGCCGTTGATCATGTCGTCGAGGACAAGGACCATGCCGCCGGAGGCGAGGCCACCCAGGGATGAGTAGCGTTCGAGCAGGGTGACCTTCGCGCCGGAGCGCGCTGCGGTTACGGCGGCGGCTACACCGGCGGGCCCGCCACCTACGACGAGGACATCGGAGCGGGAGATGACCGGGGCGGTGAGGTCCGCCGTCGAAGTGCTGAGTTCGAGGGACGTGTGGTGTTCGAGCGGGTTCATGGTGAAGTCCTTACTTGCCGACGAAGATGCCGTTGCTGCGGCGGGCGGCGATGTAGAAAAYGATGCTGAGGATGGACAGGACGGCCACGTAGACCGGGAAGATCCAGCTGAGGTTCAGTGATTGGAACCAGACCAGGAGGTAGGAGGCGGTTCCGCCGAAGAGGGCCACACCGATGCCGTAGCCGAGGGCTACGCCGGTGCCGCGGATGTTCTTGGGCATCAGGGAGGAGCTGACCACGTTGTAGAGGGTCATGTTGAGCACCAGAACGATCGAGCCGCCCAGGAGGACTGCCGCGAAGCCTCCGATGCCCGGCTGTACGTAGAGCAGCATCAGGAAGACCGCGGGGATGGCAAGGATGCGGGTGACCAGGAACCAGGTGGACATCGCTTTGCCGTCGGCGAGTTTTCCGATGACCCAGCTGCCAATGACCAGGATGACGCCCAGGATGGTGGTCAGGGCGAATACAGCGGTGGGATCTTCCTTGAATCCGCTGCGGGCGGCGCTGGGGAGGCCTACGTTCCAGGCGTAGTTGTAGGCCTGTGCCGCGCCCACCACGAAGATGATGGCCAGGACGGACAACCAGTGCTTGCCGACGCCCTTCCAGACTGCGCGGGGGGTGTTGGTTGCCATTTCCTCCTGCTTGAGGGTTTCCGGGAGGGAACGGCGAAGGTAGAGGACCACGAAGCCGAAGAGGGCGCCGATGATGAACGGGACCCGCCAACCCCACTCGCCCATGGCGGTCCCGCCGATGACCAGGCTGCAGAGGAAGCTGACCAGGGAGGCCATGAGGATGCCGATGTTCACATAGAAGGACATGATGCCTGCGACGTACCCTTCGCGGCCTTCCGGTGCCAGTTCCACGGCGTGGGACGTGGAGAGCGGAGCTTCGATGCCGGTCGAGATTCCCTGCAGGACGCGGCACACCAGGAGGATGATGCCGGCGGCAGGGCCGATGGTTGCGTAGCTCGGGGTGATAGCGATGATTAGGGTGGTGCCTGCCATCAGCATGATGGACAGGAGCATGACGCGTCGTCGGCCGATCCGGTCCGCCAGCGTGCCCAGGAGGATGCCGCCCAAGGGGCGGAAAGCGAACCCGACGGCGAACACAGCCAAGGCGTTCAGCGTTGCCGAGAGGGGATCGGTATTGGGGAAGAAGTTGGGGCCGATGAAGGCTGACAGGAGGCCGAAGACCATCCAGTCGTACCATTCAAGGGCGTTGCCCAGGCCAAGTCCGAGGAGGCCCTTACGGACTTCCGGGGTGAACCTGGCGTTCTTCACGGCAGTGGATTCATGGGTTTTGGGTGAGGGGACTACGTTGTCCGTTTGGATGTCGAGCATGGAAGTGTCCTTACGCTGACGCCCGGGAGGGCGTGGGAGGGTATGACGCAGGAACGCCCGTTGGAGGCGTTTGATGCGAAAGTGGCAAGGAGTGTCAGCGGCCACGTGTTCGTGCCCGGACGGTTAAGGGAAAACGCCGGCGCCGTTGTACGGCGGCAGGGTTACCACGCGTGTGGTGCGTTGACCCAGATGGCTACGCATACCTCTTCGTAGCTGTTCTTGTACCAGTGGGGGATCTCTGAGGAGTAGGTGATGGAGTCGCCCTCTTCGAGGCTGTAGCAGACGCCGTTCAAATAGACGTCTTTACGGCCGGAGATGATGTAGCAGAACTCTTCACCGCTGTGGGTAAAAGGGGTGTCGCTGGTGTCGTGCCCTGGGGGCGTGCTGATCCACTGTGCTTCGATGCTTCCATCGCGGTTCGGGGTGAGCAGTTCATGTACTGCTTCACCGACGGATTCGCGCGTGACGTTCTTCAGGTTGCGTCGATCGGACCTGCGGACCACGGGGGACTTTGATTCGTCCTGGCCTATGAAGAATCTCCCTACGGGGATGTCCAGGCCGTGGGCCAGCTGGGCCAACGTGGTGAAGGAAGGGTTGGCCATGCCGCGTTCGATCTGGCTGACGATTGCCTGGCTGAGGCCTGTAATGTCCGAGAGTTGGGCGAGGGTCATGCCCTTTGCCTTGCGCATGGTGCGCACCTTGTTTCCTACAGTCGCCAGCAGTTCGCTGGTGGCTGGTGGGGCAGGAGTCTCGGTGGTCATTGCCGCATCCTTCGTTGGTGAGCTAACTCACACAACTATAGTGAAGATTTTTAGCGAGTCAATGGTTTTCTTCATTAAGGTGAAGAATTTTACGGAATCGGGGTTTCCAGCTCCCGGATGGTCCCGAAGACGAAGTTCTCGATCGCACGGACTTGATCCGTCAGTTCGTGCAGGTGATCGGCAGTGGGCAGCAGCCGGATGCTCATCTCCAGTTCCGTCGCCAGGCGCTCCATGCAGATCGCCCCCACCATATGGCTGGACGTCTTCAAGCTCAAGACCGCGTCCATGGCGTCTTCGATGTCGAGATTGTCCAGGGCGCGATGCAGCCGGGAAACCCGCCAGGGCAGCAGGGCCACGTAATTGCGAACGAACGCGTGGATGATGGTGGGGTCGCCGCCGAGCTCGGCTTGGAGTCCAGTGAGAACGGTGTGATCCACCAAGGCGTCTGTGCACTCGTCATACTCAGACACCAAACCCCTCCCGCCTCCGAACAATCGATTCACGCTTCAACAGTAGAACCCGTGGAACAGCGGAAGTGCCATAAAAGCAAAGCTTGATCCAATCTTGAGCGGACTCAGAGGGAGTCTTGATTCCCGGGCCGCAGAGTAGGTCGAACAGAAGAAATCCCTGATCCGGGGGACCTTCCAGCGTCTACCAAGGAGAGGGGAAAAGCGTGGACAGCAGTGCTCGCCCATCGCCTGGGCTGATGGTCACTATTGCCTTTTGCCTGGCGATCCTCCTCGGCATCGGCGGGACCGCGGCCTATGCTCTCTGGGAGCAGGGATCACACAGTGTTGGCTCCGATCACCCCGTCGAGTCTGCCCCCTCAACGTCCTCCAGGCCGTAGCCGGCGCGCCTGCCCAGGAAATCCGTCAAGCGGTTTTCGAGAACCGGAAGATCCTTCAGCTCGCATTCCCAGACCGTCAGCACCTGCCAGCCGGACGCACCGAGTTGCTCCCGCTGCCGGGCATCCCGCTCCCGGGTCCGGGAACGCTTGGCCGCCCAGAAGTCCGCATTCGCGGCAGGAGCATGCAGGCCGGCCTTGCAGTCGTGGAAATGCCAGAAGCAGCCGTTGACGAAGATGACCTTGCGGCGGCCGGCGAACACCAGATCGGGCCGGCCGGGGAGCTTTGATCCGCCGGATTGGCCGTGCAGGCGATACCTGTAGCCCTTGGCATGCAGGAGCCTGCGGACCAGCAACTCCGGTTTGGTGTCCTTTCCCCGGATTTTGGACATGTTGCGGCTGCGCTGCTCCGGTGTCAACAGGTCCCGGCTTTCGCCCATAAGACCACTCTACCCAGGGAGTTTTTGTACAGATAATGGCCTTATGGAGCGCTTTTAGGAGCATTATCTGTACAAAAACTCGTGAGGGGGTGGCGTGAACACTCGGCCGTCCACCCCAACGGCGTGACCTGGACCTTCATGCGCCTCCGACACGCCGGGCAATAGCGCGGCGGCTCCATCACCAACTGCTGTCGGCAGCTTTGGTGAGCGTCCGACGTCGGGCCCTCACCTCCGCAGTGCCCGCAGTAGGCGGGCGGCACCGCGGCCCTCACAGCGACTTCTGGAGCTCCTTGATGGGCATGTTCAGCTCCACCAGGAGATTGAGGTCGGCGTTGGCCGGACGGCCCAAGGTGGTGAGGTAGTTGCCGACAATGACGGCGTTGATCCCGCCGAGGAGACCCTCCCGGGTGCCGAGGTCGCCGAGTGTCAGTTCGCGTCCTCCTGCGTAGCGGAGCACGGTGCGTGGCATGGCGAGGCGGAAGGCGGCGATGGCGCGGAGGGCGTCCTTGCCGTCCATGATCCCCTGGTTCTCCAAAGGCGTTCCGGGGCGGGGATTGAGGAAGTTCAGGGGGACTTCGTGCGGTTCAAGGGCGGCGAGCTGGGTGGCCAGTTCGGCGCGTTGCTCCACGGATTCGCCCATGCCGATCAGGGCGCCGCAGCAGAGTTCCATGCCGGCAGCCTTGACCATGGCGCAGGTTTCGAGGCGTTCTTCGTAGCTGTGCGTGGTGACGACCTCGGGAAAGTAGCTGCGGGCCGTTTCGAGGTTGTGGTTGTACCGGTGCACGCCCCACCCGGCCAGCTGGTCCACCTGGCGCTGGGTGAGCATGCCCAGGGAGCACGCGATGTTGATGTCCACTTCTTCGTTGATGCGGTCGATCGCGAACTTGATCTGGTTCATGAGCTTGATGTCGGGGCCACGCACGGCGGCGACGATACAGAACTCCGTGGCACCTGTCGCGGCGGTTTCCTTGGCTGCCTTGACGAGTTCCGGGATGTCCAGCCACACACCGCGGACGGGGGAGTCGAACAGCCCGGATTGGCTGCAGAAATGGCAGTCTTCAGGGCAGCCGCCGGTCTTGATGGAGATGATGCCTTCCACCTCCACGTCCTCGCCGCAGTGTTTCAGCCGAACTTCGTGCGCGAGTTGCAGGGCCGCCGGGATGGCGTCGTCAGGCAGCCGCAGAATCTCGACAAGCTGGTCTTCGTTCAGGCCCTCGCCGCGTTTCAGGACCTGCCGACGGGCGGTGTCAAGAATGGCGTGGACGGTCTTTTCCTGGGGTGCGTGGGTCATGTCCTCGACGGTATCCGTGCAGGTGGAAGGACATTTTGTGGGGTGCGCACAAAGGGTGATCCGGGATTTTGGTGATGGAAGCTTTGGTAGCCCTGATGCAGAAGTTACAACTGCGAAACACGCCCGTGACTGAATTGACGCGCTGCGTGACTAGCGTCGTGGACGAGCCCAGGACCCACGAAGAAAGCGAGCCCGCATGAGCGACGACACGACGAGTACCGCAACGCTGGAGCCGACGACGGCGGCAGGCCCCGCCGTCGTCAACGGCACCTCAACCGTTCCAGCGTCAGGCAACGCCGACGCAATGAGCGCAGCGAAAGAAAGCCTGGAGGACTACACGCTCCGGTTCGCACCGCGTTCCTACCGGAAGTGGAGCGCCGGCGTGGTGGCAACCAGCGCCCTGGGTGGAATTGCGTACCTGGCCGACTTCTCCATTGGAGCGAACATCGGGATTGCCTATGGGACGGTGAATGCCATCTTCGGCATCATCGTGGCCGCAGTGATCATCTTCGCCACAGGTTTTCCGCTTGCCTACTACGCGGCCCGGTACAACATCGATCTTGACCTCATCACCCGTGGCTCCGGTTTTGGCTACTACGGCTCGGTGGTCACCAACATCATCTTTGCCACGTTCACGTTCATCTTCTTCGCCCTGGAAGGCTCCATCATGGCCCAGGGCCTCCAGCTGGGCCTGGGCATTCCGCAGTGGATCGGCTATGCCGTGTCCACCATCATCATCATTCCGCTGGTGATCTACGGGATGAAGACCCTGGCCACGCTGCAGGTATGGACCACGCCCCTATGGCTCCTTCTGATGGTGGTTCCGGTGGGCTACCTTCTTCTTTCACACCCTGAGAGCATCGACGCCTTCTTCGCGTTCACCGGTGCTTCGGGCGACGGCGGACCAAACCTGGCGTCGGTGATGCTGGCCGCAGGCGTCTGTCTGTCCCTGATGGCCCAGATCGCCGAGCAGATCGACTACATGCGCTTCATGCCGCCCAAGACCGCCGAAAACAAGGGCGCCTGGTGGCGTGCAGTGATCCTCGCCGGGCCGGGCTGGGTGATCTTCGGCGCCATCAAGCAGATCATCGGCCTGTTCATCGCCATCTACCTCATCGCCAAGCTCGACCCCGCAGCCGCAGTCCACGCCAATGAGCCGGTCCACCAGTTCCTGGGCGTCTACGAAGAGATGATGCCGGCCTGGCTCGCCATGACCCTGGCCGTGGTGCTGGTGGTCATTTCGCAGATCAAGATCAACGTGACCAACGCCTACTCCGGATCACTTGCCTGGACCAACTCCTTTACCCGCATCACCAAGACCTACCCGGGCCGCATGGTGTTCGTGGTGGTGAATCTGGTGATCGCATTGATCCTCATGGAGTCGAACATGTTCGAGTTCCTCAACACCATTCTGGGCTTCTACGCCAACTGCGCCATGGCGTGGGTGGTCACGGTAGCCTCGGACATCGCCATCAACAAGTACCTGCTGAAGATCTCGCCCAAGGTTCCGGAATTCCGGCGCGGCATGCTGTACGCCGTGAACCCGGTGGGCTTCGTGTCCATGCTGGTTTCCGCCGGAGTTTCCATCGCGGTGTTCTTCGGTGCTTTCGGCTCCGCCGTCCAGCCGTTCTCGCCGATCTTCGCTGTGGGCCTGGCGTTGGTGCTGCCGCCGGTGCTGGCTCTGGCGACCAAGGGCCGCTACTACTTGCGCCGCACCGACGACGGCATCGAGCTGCCGATGTTCGACGCCGACGGCAACCCAAGCGACGCCAAGCTCCTCTGCCACGTCACAGGCCTGGAGTTCGAACGCCCCGACATGCTCCGCTCCGGCCAGGACGGTCCCGACGGCGAACCGCAGTACATCTCGTCCCTCGCCTTGTCCACGGACAAGTCGGGCGGCCTGGTCCTTCCCGCTCAAAAGTAGCCGGACCCACCCCACGGGGAGCGGCCGACGCGGTTATCAGAACCCGGACGGCATTGATTGCTACCTGCTTGGCCGACGCAGAACGCCCCGGCTTCCTTTGGGGGAGCCGGGGCGTTCTGCTGTGTGTTCTGCGTTTGTTGGTCGAGCTGTGGGGCTTACTTGTCGAAGGCGTCCTTCGCGGCGTCCTTGACGTTCTCGCCTGCCTGCTTGGTCTTGGCTGCTGCCTGGTCGGCAACACCTTCGGCCTGCAGTTTCTCGTTGTTCGTGGCGTCACCCAAGGCTTCCTTGGCCTTGCCGGTGACTTCCTGTGCCTTGTTGCTGATCTTGTCTCCGAGTCCCATGGGATCTCCTTCGATGTAGTCCAACGCTGACAATTGCTAGGCTAACGAGCAATTCTGGGTACTTCCTGAACGTACTCCGCCAGCGGCCAGGATGCTTACACTGAAGCCATGGTTCAGGACACCCCGAATGGGGAATCGGGACAAACGGACTTGGACGAGGACATTGCGATGGCCTTGGTGAACCAGGTAATCCGCCCTTCCGAGGATCCTCCCAAAGACGACGCCCGGGAATCCGAAGCTCCTGTCGGTGCAAACCCGGCCGCAGCCAGCGGGCCTCAGCTCCAGGACCCGGGGTGGGCTGAGGCCGCGATTGCCCGCCCGGACTACGGCGAGCGCAACTATGTTGGCCACCACCGGATGATGGGCATGCGCACGTTGATCACCGGCGGTGAACGCGGTATCGGCAGGGCCGTGGCGCTCGCCTACGCCCGTGAAGGCGCCGACGTCGCCTTTACGTATCTTCCGGAGGATGAGCAGGAGGCCGAGCAAACCGTCAAACTCATCGAAGACGCCGGAAGTCGGGCGCTCGCCCTTCCCGGTGACCTGCAGGACGAGGAGTTCTGCCAGGAAGCCGTAGCGCAGACCGTTGCCGAATTCGGCGCACTCAATGTCCTGGTGAACAATGCCGGCTATCAGCTCTTTACCAGCCATGGTCTTGAAGACCTGGGCAACGAACAGTTCGACCGGACCTTCAAAACCAACGTCTACGCCCTGTTTTGGCTCTGCAAGGCTGCACTGCCGCATCTGCAGCCCGGGGCTGCCATCATCAACACTTCCTCATACCAGGCCTACCAACCCGGCCGGTGGCTGATCGACTTTGCCGCCAGCAAAGCAGCCGTCAACAGCATGACTTTTTCCTTGGCCGAAGCCTTGGGACCCCGGGGGATCCGCGTCAACGCCGTTGCTCCCGGGGATATAGGAACAACGGCGCAACCGTCCGCCCGGCCCGCGCAGAATCCAGCCCACGAAGAACGGGGGGAGTCCCCTTTGGGCATTCCGCTGGGCCGGGCCGGACAGCCCGCCGAACTCGCGGCTGCGTATGTGCTGCTGGCCACCGAGGATTCCAGCTACATTTCGGGCTCGGTCATCGGTGTCACGGGCGGAAAGCATCTGGCGTAGGCGTCCGGGAAACCCGTCCCGCCGTCAGGGCTTCAGCACCACCTTGATGCAGCCGTCCTGCTTCTTCTGGAACTTCTCGTAGAGTGCAGGCGCCTCCTCCAGGCCACCGGTGTGCGTGACCAGGTTCATCACTCCCAGGGGATCGGCGTCGTCCTCTACCAACGGGAGCAGGTCGTCCATCCAGCTGCGTACATTGCATTGACCCATGCGGAGCTGGATCTGCTTATCGAACATGGTCATGAGGGGCATGGGGTCGGCTTGGCCGCCGTAGACGCCGCTCAAGGAAATGGTGCCACCGCGGCGGACCATATCCACGGCCGTGTGGAGCGCGGCAAGCCGGTCCACACTCATGGTCTCCATGGCGACCTGTGCGGGCTTGTCCGGAAGGAGGGATACTGCCCGGTGAAGGAAGGAAGCCACCGGGGAGCCATGCGCTTCCATGCCCACGGCGTCAACCACGGCGTCGGGCCCCCGGCCAAGCGTTTCCTCGCGGACTTTTCCGGAAACGTCCGAACTGTAGTCCAGTGTTTCCACACCACGCGACTCTGCCATGGCACGCCGTTCCGGAACGGGATCGACGCCAATGACCCGGAAGCCCTTGTGCAGGCCGATTCTGGTGACAAACTGGCCTACCGGTCCCAGGCCCAGGACCGCCAGGGTTCCACCTTCGGGAACATTGGCGTACTCCACTGCCTGCCACGCGGTGGGCAAAATATCGGAGAGGAAAAGATAGCGCTCGTCCGGCGCGTCCGAGTCCACTTTCACGGGACCGTAATCCGCGAAGGGCACCCGCAGGTACTGGGCCTGTCCGCCCGGAACGGAGCCGTACAGCTCGGAATAGCCAAACAGAGCCGCTCCTGAACCCTTTGCTTTGACCTGAGTGGTTTCGCACTGGGACTGCAGGCCGAGGTTGCACATGTAGCAGTGCCCGCACGAAATGTTGAAGGGGACAACCACGCGGTCGCCCTTCTTGAGGCGATGGACCCCGGATCCCACTTCTTCCACGATGCCCATGGGCTCGTGGCCAATGACGTCGCCTTTATGCATGTACGGTCCCAGGACTTCATACAGGTGAAGGTCCGAGCCGCAGATGGCTGTGGAGGTGATGCGGACAATCGCGTCCGTGGGCTCCTGGATGGAGGGGTCCGGAACGTCTTCGACGCTGAGTGAGCGCCGGCCTTGCCATGTCACTGCTTTCACTTTTGGATCTCCCTGCTGTGCTGCTGGGGGTGGGTCCCGCTCTTCTGGAGACCTTCCCAGCGAAACAGAGATCATGCCGAGGCACAAGGTCGCCCGCTCTCGACACGCTTCCCCGGCGAAGCCTACATTGAGGCCATGAGCGAGGAAGCAAACAAGGCTGGAGAGACGCCAGCGGAACAGTCCGGGCAAGCGGCGCCTGCCGCCGTCGAACATGACAAAGGCACCGCCGGATCGGGCGACTTCACAACTGAACTGGACCCTACTTTTGTCCCGGATGACTCCGGGGAGACGCCGGACGCGAAGCGCGCCAGGGAAGATCCGGAGGAGACCGGCAGCTGAAACTAGTAAGTAACCTGATAACTAGCTACCATAAAGGAGAGCCGGACCCGGAAACGTTTAGGAATAACCCGATCTGGGTACGACTCGGATATTAAGCACAGCGAGGGCCGCGAGCGGCGCCCACAGAAGCCCGCTCACCAGGGAGGTAATCCTTATGGATACAGGACAACTGGTACTGATCATCGTGCTGGCCGTGGTGGTCATCGCCGCTGTGATCTTCGCGGTCGTCGTCGGACGCCGCAAGAAGGCCGAAGTCAACCATCGCAGGGCCGAGGAATTGCGCGAAAAGGCGCAGGAAGAAGCCATTGGCGCCCATCAAGCCAAAGCGGATGCTGCCCAAGCCGAGGCCAATGCTTTGCAAGCTGAAGCCGAAGCGAACCGGCTTCGTATGGACGCCGAAAAGCACGCGGAAAAGGCCGACGAAGCGCACGGACGCGTCGAGGAACATCTTCGGCATGCCGAAAAGCTTGATCCGAATGCCGCTTCGGCCCGACCCGCCGATGTCAGCCGCGCAAACGACCGCGGCACTGCCGGCGCGGACCGTGCCGAGGACGTAAACGGTTCCCATGACGGGGACCGTGCCGACGCATCTGACCGCTCCAATCTGGCTGAGGGTGAGCGACTCACACGCGACCGGAGCAGGCGCGACGGCTCGACGCGTGAGGATGAAAGGAACCTGTAGTTTCAACGACGAAGCGGAGGTAGGAAAGTGAGCATTGTGGTGAGACGGACAGGTCAGGCGATCCGCGGTACGGAGTCGAAGGCGAACCGGCATGCGGTCGACGTCGTCCTTGGCCACCTTGGTGAGATCGGCCCGGCCGTGGCGGCATTGCGCCGGGAGTCGTCCAGGCTCGCCGAGTGGGGCGAAGAGCTGGCCCGTGTCCGCCTGCGGGGAGGCAGTGTGTTCGCTGCCGGAAGCGACGGCTCAGCCCACGAAGCCGACCGGTTTACCTCCGAGCTGACCGCCCATGGCGCTGCGCATCCTCACGACGGCAGCCCCGGCTCGTTCACGGCCATCGTCGCCAGCAAGGAAACCGGGGAAACCATCAGTGACCAAATTCCCTCAGTGGTCAGGCAGGGAGACATCGTGGTGCTCCTGGCTGCCAAGGGGATTACGGACGATCTCCGCAACGCCGCGACCGCTGCCAAAGCCGCCGGCGCCAAGGTGTGGGCTCTGACAGGCAGGGACTCCAAGGACCTGGCCCAATCCGTCAGTGAAGCCATCAACATCAACACGGACCCCCCACATGCCGAGGAAGCGCACCTGGTGGCCGTCCTTGCCCTCTGTGAGTGCTTCGACGAGTCCATGCGGGAGCTGACCAAGTAACAGCGGCGGCGTGTGTCAGCCCGGGCTGGGCGCGTGGCCGTGACACTCTATCCCTGTGAAAAGTACTGTTATTGGCTATTTTGCGGTGCTGGCGCTCTCAGGGCTGGTGTCCCTTAGTGTCCTTGGTGCATCCATGCTGCAGCGCAACGACAACCGAGGCATCCCTGTTCTTGCCTTGGTGGTCGGTGGCCTGTTGCTGACCTTCGTTCAGGGGGTGTTGCTTGGGCGGAAAAGCAAGGCCGGGTGCGCTGTTGGGTATCCCGGGGCCATCGCGCGGGAGTCGACGACGACCACCGTCGTTGCCTCCGAGGATTTTGCACACTCACCGTCCGCCGTGTGGGCCGTCATTCGCCCTGCTGAATCGTCCCTCTCCTTGGAGGACGGCGTGTACCACGCCCTGTCCGTGCCGGCTATTCCGGATGGGCCGGGCGAACTTCAGTGTTTCTTCTACCGCAACGGCTACGTTGGTGTACTGGAAGTCGTCGAAGAGGTTCCGGAGCAGCTGGCCGTCACCCGCCCGCGGGTGCCGGTCGGCCCTGACATGCTGACGAGGTACAGGCTGGAGGGCACCGGAGGCGGATCCCGGCTGACCATTGAGAGCGACCTTGAAGTTTCTGGTGACTTCTCCTTGGAAGGAGAAGAATACCGCCGCTACTGGGGCTCCTACCTCCGCAGAGTGAATGCGTTGCTGGATCAGCAAGCGGGGGGACCTGGCGAAGCAGGAGCGGCAACGAGGATGTGATCTGCCACTCAGTCGGAATAGTTGCAGACGCCATGCAGTTGTGCGCAATGAACCTGTTTCATTCTGAAAGGAACTGCGCATGCTGTTTTCCCCCTTGGCCCTCGGCGAGCTTGAACTTTCCAACCGACTGGTAATGGCCCCGCTGACCCGACTCCGCGCCGGTGAACAGGGTGTGCCTGGTTCCTTGATCGCCGAGCACTACCGTCAACGCGCCTCCTTGGGCTTGATCGTGAGCGAAGGAACCTACCCGACGCCGGCAGGCCAGTCCTACCCGGGGCAGCCTGGCCTCGTGACCGAGGACCAGATTGCCGGATGGAAAAAGGTGACTGATGCCGTTCACGCAGAGGGTGGCCGGATGTTCGCCCAGATCATGCACGGCGGCCGGGTTTCGCATGCCGACATCACTGGTGGCCACGAGATCGTGGCTCCCAGCGCGGTAGCCATTGACGGTGAGGTACGGACCCCGCAGGGCAAGCAGGCCTACCCCGTGCCGCGTGAACTCCGCACTGACGAGCTCCCGGGAGTGATCCAGGAGATCGTCACCGCGTCCAAGAATGCCATTGCGGCCGGCTTCGACGGCGTTGAGCTCCACTCCGCCAACGGTTACCTCCTGCACGAGTTCCTTGCCCCGAATTCCAACGTCCGTACCGACAGCTACGGTGGTTCTCCCGAGAACCGCGCACGCTTCGTGATCGAGACCGTCAACGCTGTGGTGGAAGCCTTGGGTGCCAACCGCGTTGGCATCCGGATCTCCCCGGAGCACAACGTGCAGGGGATCGCCGAGACGGATGCCACCGATGTCCGGGCCACCTACGAAGTGCTGGTGGACACCATCGCCCCGCTCAACCTCGCGTACCTGAGCATCCTGCACCACGAGCCCAAGGGTGCGCTGGTCCAGGATCTTCGCGAGCGTTTCAACGGCACTTTCCTGGTCAACACCGGTTTTAGCGAGATCACTACCCGCGATGAAGCGTTCGCCATCATCGAAGAAGGCCTCGCCGACGCCGTAGTGGTTGGTCGTCCCGCCATCGCGAATCCGGACCTTGCCCGCCGCTGGCGTGAAAGCCTGCCGTTGAACGAACCGGACGCTTCGACGTTCTACGCGGACGGCGCCGAGGGTTACACGGACTACCCGTTCTACGCGAACTAACCCACAGCACGCCGCGACGCCGGCACTCACCACTCGTTTCCAGTGGTGCGTGCCGGCGTCTTGCCTTAGGTACCGGTCACCTGTAACTACCGGCATCCAGCGCAATGTGACGACGTCTCCCTATCGGCCATGGGTCCGCGTTCCTATAGGATTTGTGGCATGTCTCAACCTTCGCCGGCAGTCGCCCGCCCCGGCTTTCCTGTCAGTCGCCAAGTCCTGGCCGACCACGTGTATGAAGCCTTGCTCGAATGGCTCATGGACGGCCGGTTGGAGCCCGGAGCTGCCGTCAGCATCGACGGGATGGCGCGGGAACTGGACGTTTCGCCGACGCCGGTGCGTGAGGCGCTGGCCCGCTTGGAGCATACGGGGATGGTGCGTCGTGTCGCGCTGAAGGGTTACCGGGTGGCGCCGGTGTTCACCCGCGAAGACTTCGCCGAATTGATGGAAGCCCGGCTCTCAATCGAGCCCGTCAACGCCCGCCTGGCGTGTGCCCGCATGACCCCGGAGGGCTTGGGAGCGCTGAAGCAGGCTGTGGAGGACTTGAAGACAGCTCCCAGGGGCGGGACGTTCGCTGAATACCGCAACTATCTCGAAGCAGACGAGCGATTCCACCAGCTCATCGCGGCCCAGGCCAGCAACCAGTTCCTCTTGGCGGCCTATAACACCCTGGGTGGACAGATTCAGCGCTTCAGGCTGTTCGGGGGAGTGGGCATCACTGATGCTGAGCAGGCAATCTCCGAGCACCAGGCCGTGCTGGATGCGATGATGAGCGGCGATCCGGAGAAAGCCGCGCGGAAAATGACCGAGCACGTGGAAAAGGTGCGCGGCCGGGCGATCGCGGACGCGCCGGCAGAGTAACCAGCCCGCGTCTGGTTTGGGCATGGACTTGCCCGCTGACCGCACGTCCATGCCCGCAGAGACCCGTGCGCCCCGTCACCAGCTCCAGTGACCCCCTTCACAGACATATGTAAGACATATAGGATCTAGGAAGTTTCCGAAAAAGCTTGACAGTTCTTCTCTGTTCGTAAATCCTATAGGAAACAGGATTCCACGAAGGAGTGATCATCATGGCGTATACCGCCGAGAATTGGCCCATTACAGCGGCCCTCCTGCAGTTCCCGGGCACCGACAGCACGGGCCTGGACATCAACGACGCCGATGCTTCCGTCTGGGCCGAAGTCCTTCAGGAAGTGAAGGAAGCAGGGTTCGCGAACGCCGACCTGACCGACAGCTGGGTCCGTCCGGGAGACCTCAGCAAGGACCGCCTCGCCGAGTTCAAGCAGACCGCGGACCATGTGGGCATCGGGATGCCGGTGATCTCAGCAATTCGTCGCAGCGTCATCCACAGCACGGACTGGGCCGACAACCTCGCCTACAGCCACCGCACCATCGACGCCGCCGCAGAGCTCGGTTGCGAAGTTGTCTCCATCGGACTCCACCAGGCCATCACTGCCGAGCAGCAGAAACAACTCTGGTTCTGGACCGTGGAGGGCTACAAGGATCCGGTCGGGGACAAGGAAGCATGGGGCAACGCGGTCTCCCGTATCCGGGAACTCGGCAAGCACGCCGCAGAGGCCGGCATCCTGCTTTCCTTGGAAATGTATGAGGACACCTACCTTGGCACCTCCGACTCCTCCGTTCAGCTGGTCCAGGACATCGGCCTGGACAACGTTGGCCTGAATCCGGACCTTGGCAACCTGATCCGCCTGCACAGGCCCATTGAGGACTGGCGGGAAATGGTGGCCAAGACCCTCCCGTACTCCAACTACTGGCACATGAAGAACTACATCCGCGACGAAGACGTAGCCCGCGACAGCTACATCACCATGCCCGCCCCGATGGAAAGCGGTCTTATCAACTACCGCGAGGCCTTCAAAGTGGCGCTTTCGGTGGGCTTCCAGGGCATCCTCTGCACTGAGCACTACGGCGGAGACGGCCTCAGCGTGACCGCCAGCAACCAGGACTACCTCCGCCGGCACGTCCTCCCGAAGTCCGATGGCTATGCGCTGGGCACGAGCCAGGTCGCCCAGGGACGGCAGCAGCCCGCGGCAGCGTTGGCAGGAGCCGCGAAATGACACAGATCTTCGACAACCCGGCAGACTTCGCCGACGAAGCCCTCGACGGTTTCGTCGCTGCCAACCGCGGCTACGTAGCCAGGGTGGACGGCGGAGTGGTGCGCTCCACCGAAGTACCCGCCGGCCAGGTGGCGCTGGTGGTTGGTGGAGGTTCCGGGCATTACCCGGCCTTCGCAGGACTCGTCGGAACCGGCCTTGCGGCTGGTTCGGCGTGCGGCAACATGTTCGCCTCCCCGGCGGCCGGCCAGGTCTACCGCGTGGCCAAGGCAGCCAATGCGGGCGGGGGAGTCCTCCTCAGCTACGGAAACTACGCCGGCGACGTCCTCCACTTCGGCCAGGCCCAGCTGCGGCTTAACGCCGAGGGCATCGAAACCCGCACGGTCACCGTCACCGACGACATCGCCAGTGCGCCTATTGAGCAGATCGAAAAGCGCCGCGGCATTGCAGGGGACCTCACGGTCTTCAAAATCGCCGGCGCCGCCGCAGAAGCAGGACTGAACCTCGACGACGTCGAGCGTTTGGCCATCAAGACCAACTACCGCACACGTTCCCTCGGTGTGGCGTTCGACGGTTGCACGCTCCCGGGAGCCACGGATCCGCTGTTCCATGTCCCTGCCGGCCAGATGTCCCTCGGCCTGGGGATCCACGGCGAACCCGGCATCTCCGAGCACCCCATGCCCACGGCCTCCGAGCTCGCCGATCTCCTGGTGTCCAAGCTGCTGGCCGACAAGCCGGAGGACGCAGGGGACCGCGTCGTAGCGATCGTCAACGGACTGGGCACCGTCAAATACGACGAACTTTTCCTGCTGTTCGGGAAGATCGAAAAACTGCTCAGTGCCGCAGGACTGACGGTCGTTGAACCTGAATGCGGCGAGCTGGTGACCAGCCTGGACATGTCCGGACTCTCGCTGACGCTGCTGTGGCTGGACGAAGAACTCGAACAGTATTGGGCAGCACCCGCTGACACTCCCGCCTTCCGAAAGGGCAGCATGGCACCGCGCGCAGCCCGTGCGGCTGCGGCCATCGACGACGCCGAAACCGCCGACATCGAACAGCCCACCCCGGCTGCCGCCGAACTCGGGCGGCAGGCCGTAGCGGTCCTCGCCCAGGTGCGGGACGTCGTCGTCGAGCATGAAGAGGAGCTCGGCAAGCTGGACGCAGTCGCCGGCGACGGCGACCACGGTATCGGCATGCGCCGCGGCGTGGATGCCGCCGCGCAGGCCGGAGAAGCTGCGAGCGGTTCTTCCGTTGCGCGGATTCTTGCCAGCGCCGGTGAGGCGTGGAGTGAGCGGGCCGGTGGCACTTCGGGGGCGCTGTGGGGTTCGGCAGTCATCGCAGCCGGGTTGTCGCTCGGAAACCGGGAGTCCTACAGTTCCAAGGATGCCGCTGCTGCGGTGGAAGCCTTCACCAGCGCCATCACCGAACTCGGCAAGGCCGACCCCGGTGACAAGACCATGGTGGATGCCCTCCTGCCGTTCCGGGACGCCTTCCTTGCAGAGCTCGACGGCGGAGCTCCCGTTGACCGCGCACTGGCAGTCGCCGCTGCAGCGGCCGAGTCCGCTGCCGCCAATACCGCTGACCTCCGGCCGCTCAAGGGCCGCGCACGTCCCCTCGCCGAGAAGAGCATCGGCCACCCTGATCCCGGTGCAGTGTCCTTCGGCCTGATCGCCGCAAGGATCTCCCACCACATCGATTCACAACTGGCCGTCGCGGCTCCCTCCACAGCGGCCGGAAACGGAGCTTCAGAATGAGCAACACACCAGGCTGGCGCATCATCGTCGGCAACGATGAAGCCGGAGTGGAATACAAGAACGCCCTCCTGGCCCTGTTGGAAGCTGACCCGCGTGTTGCGTCAGTGACCGACGTCGGCGTGGGTCCCAACGATTCCACGGCCTACCCGCACGTGGCCGTCGACGCCGCCCGCAAGGTGGCAGAAGGCGAAGCGGACCGGGCACTGCTGATCTGCGGAACGGGACTGGGTGTGGCCATCGCGGCCAACAAGGTGCCCGGCATCCGTGCAGTCACCGCGCACGACAGCTACTCCGTGGAACGTTCGGTCCTGAGCAACAACGCACAGGTCCTCACCCTCGGCCAACGGGTGATTGGCCTTGAACTGGCCAAGAAACTGGTCGGAGAGTGGCTCAGCCACCGTTTTGACGAAAACTCATCCTCCGCCGCCAAGGTGGACGCCATTTGCTCGTACGAGCCCGACTACACAAAGGCAGTCTGATCATGACCGTTTCCGAAGGCACTCAAACCACTGAAGCCGCTGTGAACAACGCAGCCCGGAAGATCGCCGTCGTTGGCTCCGGCTACATGGGCGGCGGAATCGCGCAGGTCCTGGCACTCGGTGGAGCACGCGTTGCGCTGGCTGACGTGTCCGCCGAAGTTGCGCAGAAGAACTATGACCGTCTCCTGGTGGAGTCCGAGCAGTTCATCGCGGACGGCCTTTTCCCTGATGGCTCCACGGAGATCCTCAAGCAGAACTTGTGGGCTGCCAAGGACATCGAGGAAGCTGTTGCCGACGCCGACTTCATTGAGGAATGCGTTCCCGAGGTGCTGGAGATCAAGCACCAGACGCTCGCACGGATCAGCGCCGCAGCCCGTCCGGATGCAGTGATCGGCTCCAACACCTCAACGATTTCCATTGCGGCGCTGGCCGAGGCCGTGACAAACCCGGAGCGTTTCCTGGGCGTCCACTTCTCCAACCCGTCACCGTTCATTCCCGGCGTGGAGGTCATTCCCCACGCAGGTACTTCCGCGGCAACGGTGTCCGCTTCGCGTGACCTCGTCCACTCGGCCGGCAAGCAGACCGCCGTCGTGAAGGACGTCACTGGCTTTGTCCTCAACCGCCTGCAGTACGCGCTGTTCCACGAGGCGGCACAGCTGGTGGAGCAGGGAATCGCAACAGCCGACGACGTCGACACGCTGGTGCGCACGACGTTCGGCTTCCGTTTGCCCTTCTTCGGTCCGTTCGCCATTGCGGACATGGCCGGGTTGGATGTCTACAACTTCTGCTACAAGTCGCTGCAGACCGGATTCCCGGAGCGCTTCGCGACGCCGAAGATCCTCTCCGACTTGGTGGAGGCCGGCAAGCTCGGCACCAAGACCGGTGCGGGCTTCCTCAATGTTCCGGCAGAACGCACCCCGGAACTGATCGCCTACCGCAACAAGGCCTACGTCGCCATGCAGAAGCTCATTGAAGAGCTTGGCCCGGCCCCGATCAACTAATCCAGGAGAAACCACATGACTTTCCCCGCAGAACGCACCGCAATCGTCACGGGTGCTGTTTCCGAGCGCGGCATCGGCCGCGCCACCGTCAACTACCTCGCCGCGCAGGGCTGGAACATCGGCATCATCGACCTCGACGACGCTGCTTGCAAGGCTGCCGCGAAGGAGATCGCCGCCGAATACGGTGTCCTAGCCCACGGCGTAGGCGCCAACGTTGCCAGCGAATCCGAAGTACGTGCAGCCATTGACGAGCTTGAAGCAGAACTGCCCCAGATCGTGGCACTGGCCAACGTTGCCGGCGTCAGCTCGCCCATCGGCTACCTCGAACTCGAGCCGGCCGAGTGGGACCGCGTGCTGAACATCAACCTCAACGGCGTCCACTACGCCACCCGGCGCGTTGCCGAATCCATGGTGAAGAACCGCATCGGACGAATCGTCAACATTTCATCGGTTTCCGCCCAGCGTGGCGGCGGCACGTTCTCCAAGACCCCGTACTCCGTGGCCAAGGCGGGCGTCATCGGACTGACCCGTGCTACGGCGCGCGAGCTGGGGGAATACGACATTACCGTCAACGCCATCTCACCGGGGCCCATCGACACCGACATCATGGGTGGCACGCTGAGCCAGGAACGCAAGGATGAACTCACCAAGGACCTGGTAGTGAACCGCGTGGGCTCCACGCGTGACATCGCCGYCGCCATCGCCTTCCTCATCAGCGAGGACTCCGGATACATCTCCGGCCAGACGCTGAATGTGGATGGCGGACTGTACATGCACTAGGCCTTCGCCGATGAAGACCTGGACCCGAGAAAGAAAGATCTACCTTGCCGTGGGCGTCGTCGTCTGCGTCGTGGGCCTGGTGCTCATTTTCTTCCCGCGCTGATAGCCCGCTGAGGTTATCTCCCCCCAATTGACTACTCAAAGAGGAGTTTCGATGTCTGTTGCCTCGAGTTCCACCAAGGAATTGCTGGATTCGCCGGTCCTGAAATCGGCCATATCCAAGGCTTCATTCCGGCTGATGCCCATGTTGGTCATCCTGTACGTAGTAGCTTTCCTTGACCGCACCAACGTGGGCTTCGCCGAAGCGGCACTCGGTGTGGACAAGGGCATCACCGCCGGGGCCTACGCCCTGGGTGCCGGTATTTTCTTCATCGGCTACGCCCTGTTTGAAATCCCCAGCAACCTGCTGCTGACCAAGTTCGGCGCGAAAATGTGGCTTGCACGCATTGCGGTCACGTGGGGCATAGTGTCCGCTTGCTTCGCGTTCGTGCAGGGTGAAACCTCGTTCATCATCCTCCGGTTCCTGCTGGGCGTGACTGAAGCCGGGCTGTTCCCCGGCGTCATCATGTTCCTCGCCGCATGGTTCCCCAACAAGGTCCGTGTGAAGATGTTCGCCATCTTCTACCTTGCCCAGCCGTTCTCGCAGATGATCGGCGCCCCGCTCTCGGGCTGGCTCATAAACATTGGTGACCAGGTTCCGGGGGTTGCCGGGTGGCAGGTGATGTTCTTCGTCGAAGGCATGCTCGCTGTCCTGGCAGGTATTGCTGCCTTCTTCTTCCTCATCAACAGCCCCCAGGATGCCAAGTTCCTGAGCAAGGAAGAAAAGGTGGCCCTGACCGATGTCATGGCGCTGGAAGACACCGTGAAGGAAGAATCCGGCCCCCGCGGCGTCATGGCTTCGATGAAGAATGGCAAGGTCTGGTACTTCACCGTCATCTACTTCTGCCTGCAGATCGCGGTGTACGGTGTCACGTTCTACCTTCCCCAACAGGTGTCCCAGTTGACAGGACAAAAGGTAGGGCTCGCCGTCGGACTGCTGACCGCCATCCCATGGTTCTTTGGCATCTTTGCCTGCTTCTTCATCGGGAAGGCAGCCAACACGGTCCTCCGCCGGCGCCGCTGGGGCACGGCTTTGTTCGTCTCCACAGGTCTGTGCATCTTCGGTTCCGCCTGGGCCGGCGCCAACCACCAGCCGGTCCTCGGCATCATCTTTATCACCCTGGCGGTGTGCAGCTTCCTGGCGATCGGTCCGATCGCATGGTCATACCCGACGGCGTTCCTCACCGGAACGGCTGCAGCTGCAGGCATTGGCCTCATCAACTCCCTGGGTAACCTGGGCGGTTTCGTCGCACCGATCCTGCGCACCTCAGTCAACCAGATGACGGCCTCGGACACGGGGACCATGGGTGTTTACGCCCTTGGGGTCCTGCCCTTCCTGGCCGCGGTGATGATGTTCGGCACCCGTGTCTTCTCCAACAAGGCCGACGAGCTGCTGGACAAGTAGTGATGAACGCAGCAGCCATGACCTCTCAGGACGCCCTGTACATCGGAGTCAGTACCAAGATGTACATGGGGTACGCCCGCAGCCTCGCGTGGCTGGAGCAGTTGGTGGCAGAAGTGGACGCCCGTCCGGCCCTCGCGGCCGGGCGGGTAGTCCCGTTTGTCATCCCCTCGTTCCCGGTCCTCCCTGCGGCGGCTGCGCTGGTGGCTGACTCGCCGCTGGCCCTCGGCGCGCAGAACTGTGGTTGGTCCGACGGGCCCTGGACTGGTGAGGTAGCGCCGTCGATGCTCGCTGAGCTTGGTGTTGGCCTGGTGGAAATCGGGCACGCCGAACGCCGCCGGCACTTTGCCGAAGACGATGCGGTGGTGGCCCTGAAAGTGGGCGCCGCCGTCGGGTCCGGCCTTACTCCGCTGCTGTGCGTGGGCGAGACCGAGGCCTGCGCCCCGGAGGCCGCAGCAGAGATTGTCTTCCACCAGATCAAGGCGGCCGTGTCCGGCGACTGGGCCGTGGCAGCCCGGCTCGTGATTGCGTATGAGCCGGTGTGGGCCATTGGCGCTCCCGAACCGGCCTCGGCCGAATACGTTTCCCAGGTGGTCGGCGCCTTGCGGGAGGCTTTGGCGCAGCACGCTTTGGCGGGCCTTCCCGTGATCTACGGGGGCTCGGCGAAACCCGGCCTCCTGCCCCGACTTACGGGTGTTTCCGGCCTCTTCCTTGGCCGCTTCGCGCACGACGCCGCTAACTTTGGACGTGTCCTGGATGAGGCCCTGAGTTTTTGTACAGCAGACGCCCTTAAGACGTCCTCTAAAGGGCAGTAAGTGTACTAAAACTCCGCTGGCAGAGGGCCACGAAGCCGCCCAGGTTTTCCAGTCCTTCCGGATGTGTCGGCAGGTAGTTGGTCAGTTCGGGGGAACGCACGACGACGGCCCGCCACTGTCCGCGGGAGACCGCCACGTTGATCCGGTTGCGTGAGAGCAGGAACTCCATGCCGCGAGGGACTTCTCCGGCGGCGGATGCAGCCATGGACACGATGACCACGGGAGCTTCCTGGCCTTGGAACTTGTCCACTGTCCCTACCCGGACCTTAATCAGGCCGGCAGCGTGGAGTTCATGCTTGATGAGCTGTACCTGCGCGTTGTAGGGCGCGACCACCAGGATGTCGCTCTCGTCCAGGGCACGGCCCTCCAAAGCACGGCCCTCCAAAGCACGGCCCTCCGGTGATGGGCTTTTCGGGGATTGGGAGGGGTCGTGCCATGTCAGGCCGAGGTGGGCCTGCACTTGCCGGAGGACTTCCGCCGCTTCCTCGGCTGAGGATGTCGAGTTCCCGGTGTGGTGGACGTAGACGGTCGAAATTCCCGGGTCGGCACCTTCCAGCCAGCGCTCTGAGGCTGCGGGTGCCGCTTCCAGCCGGGAGTCGTACGAGAGCTCGGACACGGCACTGCACAGATCCGGATGCATGCGCCATGACAGCGCCAGGAAGTAGCCAAGCTCAGCCGGCAGTGTGTTGTAACCGTCGGATAACCAGCCCAGAGCTGACTCGTCAACGGGCTCAGGGTGCGTCCCCTGGGTGACCTGCGGGAGCTGCTGGGGATCACCCAGCAGGAGGAGCCGCTTGGTTGCCCGGCTGACGGCCATGGTATTGGCCAGGGAGAACTGGCCTGCTTCGTCGATGACCAGCAGGTCCAGGGCTCCCGCAGGGACCTCCTTGCCCACCATGGCCCAGGCTGTGCCGCCGATCAGGGCACCGCCGGGCATGGACAACGCCTCCGCCACGTCGGCCTTCCCGCACCCGTTCCACGGCACGGGGTCGTTGTGTTTGACCTCTTTGGCCACCCGCATCGGGTCCACCCCGGCCTTCTCCACGGCGGCGCACAGCATGTGCTCGACCACGGCGTGTGATTGTGCCACGACGCCGACCTTCCAGCCCTCGGCCACGAGCCGGGCCAAAACGTGCGCGCCAACGTAGGTTTTTCCACTCCCCGGAGGGCCCTGGACCGCCAGGTATGAATGGTCAAGGTCCTTCACTGCGGCGGTAATTGCGTCAATGTATCCGTCGGGCCCGGACCCAACAGCGGGCAGTGCGTCGAGGCTGCGCAGCCTGGGTGGTTGCCGGCGGACCAGATCCAGCGCCGCGTCCTTGGGCCATGCGGGCAACCCGTCCCGGAGCTTGGTGGCCAATGCTGCCAGCGCTGCCCTCTGACCGTTCGTCGGAATGGGGCTGTCAGGGGTCAAAGCCATGGGCAGTTGGGTGAACTCCGTGGAGTCCTTGCGAAGGCTTTCGGCGATGATGACTGACTCGAAGTCCCCGTCTTCGCCCACCTCAGTGACTTTGGTGTTGCTCCAGCCGGCGCGGCCGAGAACTGATGATTCCTTCGCTGACAGGGCCTCCGGCAGCGGGGGGCCGTACATCCTGAAGTAGCTCTTGCCCGGATCCAACCCCGCACCGTCACCGGAACGTCCAAGCAGTTTGACGATCCGGACCGGGTTGCTGCGGGGCGTTGGCCTGGCCCAGTCCTGCAGCAACTCGGCATGGTCCACGATGAACAAGTCACGGGCGTCGTCCCATTGGGAGGTGGGTTTCTCAAGACGATCGAAGTGGCCCCACCAATGCTGCTTGTCTTCACGCCGGTGGTAGCCGACACCCGCTGCGACAATGCGGATGGCCAGGGCATCCGGAGTGGCTCGTTCGGCCTCCGGGAGCCCGGCGAGGTAGTCGAACAGTGCCGTCTCTTCGGGTGCGGCCTCGTACTTGGGAGTGTCTTTACTGCTGTCCTCTTCAGCATCTGCTGCGTCATTGGTCTCGTCGCGGAACGATCCGGGAGTGATGGAGCGTTCCGCCGCCCGCGCAAGCAACCAGTTGCGCAGTTCCAGCGTGGAGAGGCAGTCGTACTCGTTGTAGTCCCGGATACCTTCCAGGATCTCAGCGGCTACGGCAGCCTGTCCGGTGTCCCGGGCCGTACAGAAATCCGCGTAGGCCACCACGGACGCGCCAGCGTCGGTCACGTCACCGGAGCGGAGGTGCTGGCCCATGTACAAGGGCTCAAGTTTCTTGATGCTGTAGGAGTTCGAGGAAATCCGGATACTGTGCCGGACGGTGTCGTAAAGGTCCACGAGGACGCCTTCGCGCAGGAGGTCGTCGACGGCGGTTTCACCCACCACATGTGTCAGGGAAAGATTGCGCAGTGCAGTTTTTTCGTAGGCAGCGTAGTGGTAGATATGCATGCCCGGATATTGTGCGCGGCGCTTGGCGACGTATTCCAGGAAGTCCACGAACGCCTGGCCTTCCTCCGTCCGGGAGTGCGCCCAAAAGGGACGGAACACCGGAGATGCGCCGGGCTCAACAGGGTTCTCCACGACACCGAACAGGTATTCCAGGCCCCATTTTCCGGTAGCTGGATCCTGCCACAGGGGGTCGCCTTCGAAATCGAAGAAGATGTCGCCGGGGTCCGGCGTCGGGAGGCGTCCCAGCGTGTTGTCAGCCAGCACGTTGTAACTGATTGCTTTGGCTTCTCCGGACGCGTCCGTGTACTCCACAGTGCCGTCCGGGGTCCCGGTTCCCGTTTGGAGCCTCGCCTGTTCCCGGAACCGCAGCAGCGTGGGATCGCCCGTGGCCGGCAGGGCGGCCAGCTGGTCGATGGTGGTGACGCCGTCCTCGATCAACTTCTTGCGTCTGCTGATACGCATGCCCGCGACCATGAGCAGATCCCGGTGCAGCTGGACCTGCTCCGCGCAGTAGTCGCAGCGGCCACACGCAGAGTACCGGGGGTCGCCCCAGGCAACCGGTTCGCTGCCTGAACGGTGCGCAGCGGTCATTCCGAGGAACCGTTCGCGGCGTTCCTTGAACACGGGCAAAATTTGGGAAAGCGGATGATCGCTCTGGACCCGGTTGCCCAGCACCAGGGTGACCTGGGGGTCCGGTGTGATGCCGGCCTGAATGAGTTGGTCCCCATAGGCGGCCAGCTGCAGGAGGGCTGTGACTTTGGCGTGGCGCGCCAGCTTGGTGTCGAACACTGCATACTGACCGCCTGGCCGCTTGACCAGGAAGTCGGATCGACCGTGGAACGTGCCATCAAAGAAGGCGGCCTGGAAAACGACATCCGCACCGGCACGCAAGGCATCGAGGGATTCCGCATGCTTGGCCCTCAACGTGCCGCGGTCCATCGCAGTGGCGGGAACGACGTCGTAAACCCCGGTTCCCGTGGCCGGGTCCCACTGGCCGAACCGGTCCACGAATTCCTCCAGAACCCGGTGTTCGTGGACGTCGCCGAGTGCCGCAGTGCGTTCCAGCATGGCATCGGCAGGGAAATCCGGCTTCGGAGTGCGGCCCAGTTTTTCGTCGAGCTTGCGGAGCAATTGGTACTCGCAGGTAGCCGCGATCACCAGATCGCTGGCCGAGAAGACCAGATCCTGCGGGGCGCCTGCCGGCTCCGGATCGAGAAAGAACACCGCGGGCCACCTGCCTTCCTTGCTGTGAATACCCTTGCAAGCCAAGCTATCAGCGGGCCCCGACAATATAGCCCGGCAATGTAGCCTCCCTCCGATTTAGACTGCACCCATGACCGAAACAATGCCCACAGCAGATCCCGCGTTCGAAGCCGCCTACCAAGCCGCGCAGAAGAGCCTCAACGAGGGCGGAATCCCCATCGGAGCCGCCTTGGCGAGGGCCGGAGAAGTCATAGCAAGCGGGCATAACGAGCGCGTCCAGCACGGCGACCCCATTGCGCATGGGGAAATGTCGGCACTGCGTGCGGCCGGCCGGCAAAAGAGTTACCGCGACACCACCCTGTACACCACCCTTGCCCCGTGCGCGATGTGCACCGGGACCATCATCCAGTTCAAGATTCCGCGCGTGGTGGTGGGGGAGGCCGAGACGTTTCCGGGCGAATTCGAACTCCTGCGCTCACGCGGCGTGGAGGTCATTGTGCTGGATGACCAACGCTGCGTGGACATGATGCGCGCTTTCCAGGATGAGCATCCGGAACTCTGGGCCGAGGACATCGCGGAGGACTGAAATCCTTCTGGTCACGGCTACTTGGCGGGCGTAGTCTGGCATCATCGGCGTTGGAGCCGAAGGGCCCCGCGTCGATAATCCCAATCGATGAAGGAGGACCCATGAGTGCCGTGCGTGAATTCATGACGACGAATGCCCAGTGCATCGCCGAGGACAAAACTCTCCAGGAAGCCGCCGTGCTGATGAGGGACCTGGACTGCGGTTCGCTTCCCATCTGCGGCAATGACGGCAAGCTCACCGGCTTCATCACGGACCGCGACATCGTGGTCAAGTGTTTGGCCGAGGGCAAGGACGCCCGGCAAGTCCTAGCCAGCGAGCTCGCCGGCGGCAAGCCCTACTGGGTGGACGCCGATGCCAGCGTTGACGACGCCGTGGCCATGATGGAGGAGCACCAGGTACGCCGCCTGCCCGTCATCAGCGACCACAAACTGGTGGGCATCATCAGCCAGGGTGACATTGCCCGCAACCACTACGCCGAGCAGCGCCTCGGCGAAATGGTGGAGCACATCTCCGCCAAGGAGCACATGGCGCACTAAACCACGCCGGAGGGCAAGGCCAGCTGCCGCGAGGCACTCCCGCCACGGGAACGCCTCGCGGCCCGTTCCCACAGGCAAGCCCTCGTGAGGCAAACTGTCATGGTGACTTCAAATCTCCAACACCAGTCAGCCGACTCCGCCATCCACGCACAAATCGCAGAAGAACTCGGCGTCAAAGCCTGGCAAGTCAAGGCCGCGGTGGAACTGCTCGACGCCGGATCCACCGTCCCCTTCATCGCCCGCTACCGCAAGGAAGTCACCGGGACGCTCGATGACACCCAGCTGCGTGACCTCGAAGAGCGCCTCAGATACCTTCGTGAGCTGGAAGAACGCCGCAAGGCCGTCCTCGAGGCGATTGCCTCGCAAGGCAAGCTGACCCCGGAACTGGAGGCCGCCGTCGTCGGGGCCGATACCAAAGCCCGGCTCGAAGACATCTACCTTCCCTTCAAATCCAAGCGGCGCACCAAAGCGCAGATCGCCCGCGAAGCCGGTCTTGAGCCGTTGGCTGACGTCCTTCTCGCCAACCCGCAGCTGGACCCCGCCGCCGAAGCCGCCAAGTACTTGAACAGCGAGCACTCCATCGAGGACGCCGCCACGGCGCTCGCCGGTGCCCGTGCCATTTTGGTGGAGCGCGTCGGGCAGGACCCGGACCTCGCCGAGGACCTCCGGGAACGCCTGTGGAAGCAAGGCCGCATGGTGTCCCGCGTCAAGAAGGGCATGGAGGCCGAGGGCCAGAAGTTCAAGGACTATTTCGAGTTCACGCAGGTGCCGTCCGGGATGCCGTCGCACCGCGTGCTTGCCCTGCTGCGAGGCGAGAAGGACGGCGTCCTTGAGCTGGATCTCGCCGAAGCAGACCCGGCCGACGACGACGCCCTGGCCGCCGCCCGCGGCAAGTACGAGAACGCTGTGGCCAAGTGCCTCGGCGTCGCCAACCAGGGCCGTCCCGCCGATGCTTGGCTGATGCAGACGGCTCAGCTCGCCTGGCGTGGCAGGATCCTGGACCGCCTCACCACGGATCTTCGCGGCCGCATGTTCGCTGACGCAGAGGACGAGGCTGTGCGCGTCTTCGCGGCCAACCTTCGCGACGTCCTGCTCGCCGCCCCGGCAGGCAACCGGGCCACCCTGGGACTGGACCCGGGTCTGCGGACGGGTGTGAAAGTGGCTGTGGTGGACGGCACCGGCAAGGTGGTCACAACGGACACGATCTACCCCCACGCTCCCGCCAGGAAATGGGACGAAGCTTTGGCAACGCTGGGCCGGCTCGCCAAGCAGCACAACGTGGAACTCGTGGCGATCGGCAACGGAACGGCATCCCGTGAGACGGATAAGCTTGCCACCGAGCTGATCAAGTCCCTTGAAGCTGCCGGCTCCAAGGGGATCCAGAAGCTTGTTGTCTCCGAGGCCGGAGCTTCTGTCTATTCAGCATCTGCCTTGGCGGCTTCGGAACTTCCCGGGATGGACGTTTCGCTGCGTGGCGCCGTATCCATCGCACGGCGCCTCCAGGACCCCTTGGCGGAACTCGTGAAGATCGAGCCAAAGTCCATCGGCGTGGGCCAGTACCAGCACGATGTCACTGCCGCGAAGCTGGACCGGTCCTTGGATGCGGTGGTGGAGGACTGCGTGAACGCCGTGGGCGTGGATGTGAACACCGCCTCGCCTGCGTTGCTGAGCCGCGTGGCCGGCGTCGGGCCGCTGCTGAGCGAAAACATCGTGGCCTACCGGAACGAGAACGGTCCGTTCGCCAAGCGCAGCGACCTCAAGAAGGTTCCCCGATTGGGGGCCAAGGCGTTCGAACAGTGCGCCGGCTTCCTCCGCATCACCGGGGGAGCGGAGCCTCTGGATGCCTCCAGCGTGCACCCCGAAGCGTATTCCGTGGCCCGCAAGATCCTGGTGGCAGCGGGCGGGGGTCCCGCCACGGCGCTGGATCCGCAGGAGTTCGTTGACGGTACCTTCGGCCTGCCGACGGTCAAGGACATCATGTCCGAACTTGAGAAGCCCGGCCGCGACCCTCGTCCGGCGTTCAAGGCGGCGTCGTTCTCCGAGGGCATCGAGAAGATCTCCGACCTCAAGCCGGGCATGATCCTGGAAGGTACGGTCACCAACGTTGCCGCGTTCGGCGCTTTTGTGGATGTCGGGGTGCACCAGGACGGTCTGGTGCACGTCTCGGCCCTGTCCAACAAGTTCGTCTCTGATCCGCGCGAAATCGTGAAGTCCGGCCAAGTGGTCCGCGTCAAGGTGCTGGAGGCCGACCCGGAGCGCAAGCGCATTTCCCTGACGCTCAGGCTCGACGACGAACCCGGCTCTGCGGGTGGCCGCACCTCGGGTGGGCGTGCAGCAGGAGGGCGCGACTCGGGCGGTCAGCCGGGCCAGCGGGGCGGCGGCCAGTCGGGTCAGCGCGGCGGTCAGCCGGGCCAGCGGCAAGGCCAGGGCAGCCCGCAACAACGCAACCCGCGTCAGGGCAAACCCCAGCAGACCCAAGCAGCTCCGGCCAACACCGCCATGGCTGAGGCCTTGCGCCGGGCGGGGCTTGGCAAGTAGGCCTGCCGCCTACGGATCCCCGCGGGCTGCCCTCGTTTGCGTACCCTCCCGTGCTGCTACGGGCTGCAAGGCCCACTGCAGCGGGCCAACAACGGCGGGACCGGGCGAGGGCTACAAGCCCGCTGTCCTGGCTTCCCACTCCATGGCGTCGGCCGGTTGCAGGGCCATGGGCAGCCAGCGGCCGATGCGCTCAAACGCTTCCCTGCGGATGGGTTCCGGGGAGAGGAAGATGTCGTGGAAGGCGTTCGACAGCCGGCTCACTGTGACTGTGTCCGCCAGGGACAGGGCACGGTGGGCCACGGCGTCCACGTTCAGTGCCACGTCCGCAGTGAGCGCATCGGCGGACCACTTCGGTTGCAGGTAGCTCTTGTCGGAGAGCAACACGAGCACGGGTGTGTCGATGCCCAGACCTGCGGCGACTGTTGCCTGGCCGCGGAACACAGCGTCCAGGAATGCCGGCGTGATGGGGAATCCCCGGTCGGGGCGCCAGTCGAGGTTGTAGTCCCATTCGCCGTCGAGGGCTGCTGAGACTGCACGGGTGTAAATTCCCGGATCCACGGGCGGCAGCGGCGCCAGCGGGTGGAGCCGGGCATGCAGACCCACAAGCGGCGCAATTGCGCGGCGGCCAAGTTCGGTGGCCTGGAACTCCAGCCACGGGCTGTTGAGGACCAGTGTCGAGGCCATACCGGGATGGCGGTGCGCCCAGAGGCTTAGTGTCAGCCCGCCGGTGGAGTGTCCCAGCAGGATGAGTGGACGGTCTTCACCCGGCACACCTGAACGCCCCATGGCGTCCARGGCGGCCGCGATGTCGGCGTCGTAATCCGTGAGGTTGGTGACGAACCCCGGTACCAGTCCAGGCCGCAGGCTGCGGCCGTAGTTATGCAGGTCCAGGGCGTAGAAGCGCGCCCCGGCCCGGTGCCAGAATTCGGCGAGGTGGCGTTGGAAGAAGTAGTCGGACCAGCCATGAACGTAGAGGACGTCTGCGTCGAGGCCAACGCCCTCCGGAGCATCGAGCCATTGCGGACCGGAACCGACGTAACGCACCAAGGTGGCGACAGCGTCGCCGTCGAGCTTCAGCGTTTGCTGTTCAAAGCCTTCGCCAAGAATGTCCGGTCCCCACGGCTGCGTCATGCATCCGATCGTAGCGGCTCGGTGGCGTCCGGGCTTTTTTCCTTCTGCCACGGCCAGCGGCCGGTTATTTCCAGCTCGAGCGAAAAGCTGAGGAAGGTCCGGATGAGCACGATGATCGCCAGGACGCCGACACTCTCGAAAGTTGGCGTCACTGCGACGGTACGGATGATGTCCGCCGCCACGAGGAGCTCAAGGCCCAACAGGATGGAGCGGCCCAGCAACTGCCGGTAGGCCCGGTATGGGGTGAACGGCGCCAAGCCCCTGGCCCGTTCCGGCTGGTAGCCGCGCAGGGCCATGGGGATGGAAACCAAAGCTCCAACCACCATGACGGCCACCCCCGCAGCATCCATGTACCTGCCAACGGCCTCGATGATGTGCTGGAAATCCATGGCCCTCCCTGCGTTGGTGGAAACGTGCCGCTACTGCGCGGGTGCGGGGACCGGGAAGAACACCCGGGGATCCTGCAACAGCGCCGGGTAGTCGAAGTCGGAGCGTTTGATCACGTTGGTGACCTCGAAGTTGCGCGCGAAGCGGCCGTTCACGGTGAGGGGGCGCCCATGGATAAGGCCGACGGCGAAGGTCTGGCCGCCGTCGAACGGGACGGCCAGTTCGGTCTTGCCGGGCAGGGTGTTGAACGCCTGCTCCTGGGCCTGGCGCTTGCGCGTGGGCTTCTTCTCAAGCTGCTTCACCGGGCGCTTTTTGGGGCCCTTCACCTGCCGCCGCGACTTTTCCTCGGCGTAGACGAACTGGTACTCGTCTGGGTCCGCCGGCGCCGCGGAACGGGCCTTGCCATGCGGAGGCATGCTGACGGTGGTGAGCTCTTCGGGACGAAGGTCCTCAACGTTGGAGCGCAGGATCCACAGGCTGTCCTCTTCGGGATCTTCCGGGTGGAACTCATGCTTGGGCTCCGGCCACACGTATTCCAGCTTCTCCTCGGTACCCGGGAAGATCTGCGTGTAGTGCTTGGGGTCCTTGCTGATCAATTTTGAACGGTGGCTGAGGTGCAGGTCCTCGTGTCCCAGCCACGGCGGCATGATGATCCTGGACGCGTAGTCCGGGTGGGCGGCCTGCGGCGCGAACTCCGCGATGTTGGTGCGGGTGTTGTCCGGGTGGCCGCGTTCCATCCATTCGTCGGCCATGGCCAGGCCATACATGGTGAGTGCCGGAACGTGGCCCATCCACATGCGGACCGCCGGGTGGGACTGCCAACCGTACTCCGGGATCACCAACGCGCGGAGGACCTGGAGTGCTTCGACGCGCTGTTTGCCGAGCCTTGACGTGTCGAGTGCCGCAGCGCTCTGACGGAAATCGGCGAAAGGGAGGAAAGTCTGCATCCTTTCAGTTTGAGGGTGCCGGGCGTGAGAACCAAGTTGAGTGCTCCGGGACACGTGCCCGTGTTCGGGCCTAGAGTTGCAGGGTGGAAACTATTGGCGAGAAAACAACCACCCCGGCACCTCCGGTTGCCGAACTGCACCTGCACATCGAAGGGACCCTCCAGCCAGAGCTGATYTTTGCCCTGGCCGAACGCAATGGCATTGAACTGCCCTATGAAGACATCGAAGAACTGCGCGGGAAGTATGAATTCTCCGACCTGCAGTCCTTCCTGGACCTCTATTACGCCAACATGGCCGTCCTGCAGACCGAACAGGATTTCACGGACATGACCCGCGCCTACCTGGAGCGCGCCGCCGCCGGAGGAGTACGGCACGCGGAAATCATGATGGACCCCCAGGCCCACATCTCACGCGGGGTGGCCTTGGAGACCTGCGTCAACGGCGTGGCCAAGGCCCTGGCAACATCGGAAGAGGACTTTGGTGTCTCCACCCTCCTCATTGCCGCCTTCCTGCGGGATATGTCCGAGGAATCCGCGCTGGAAGTGCTGGACCAGCTCCTTGCCATGCATGCTCCCATTGCTGGCATCGGCCTGGACTCGGCCGAGGTGGGCAATCCGCCGTCGAAATTTGAGCGCCTGTACCAGCGCGCAGGCGAGGCCGGGCTGCGAAGGATCGCCCACGCCGGCGAGGAGGGCCCCGCCTCCTACATCACGGAGGCGCTGGACGTGTTGCATGTTGAGCGGATCGATCACGGCATCCGGTGCATGGAAGACACCGACGTGGTGCAGCGGTTGGTGGCCGAGCAGGTGCCCCTGACGGTCTGCCCCCTGTCCAATGTTCGGCTTCGCGCCGTGGACAAGCTTGAGGACCACCCGCTTCCCGAAATGCTGGCGATCGGCCTGAACGTCTGCGTCAACTCGGACGACCCCGCCTACTTCGGCGGGTACGTGGACGATAACTTCGGGAAGCTGGTTGAGGTCCTGAAGTTCTCGGTGCCCGAGCAGGCTACCTTGGCTGCCAATTCGATCCGGTCATCCTTCGCCAGCGAGGCGCGCAAAACAGAGCTCCTGGACGAGGTCACAGAGTGGGTCAAATCATCGGTGACGCGGGCCTGAACCGCTCCAGCCGAGACCCGTAGATCACTTGCGGCGCTTGTGATGTCACACTCAGTCACGACACACGGTGTTTACCAACTGCAGTCGCGGGAATTAACAATTCATTGGCAAACTGCAAGGGAATAACCACCGTAGAAGGAGAAGCATGGGCGCGAACACCGCCGAGAACACCAACCTTCGTCTGAAGGCCGTCCTGGACATCCTCGCAGAGGGCGTATGGTCCGGGGCAACGCTGAACGCCGGCGAAGTGCTGGCCGAAGCGACTGCGCGCGTTCCTTTCAACGACCACGAGGCCGAACTGCTCAGTGGCGGAATTCCTCGCGGCCACAAGACGCTCACCTCCGCCTCGGCCAAGTTGGTCAAGGCCGGCTGGCTGGTCAAGGGACGTTCGGGCTGGACCATTCCCGAGGACGGCTTGCGTGCGACGGTCGCGTTCGGCGACGTTGCAGCTTTTGCAGCAGCGCTCGACGCCGGAACGCCGGTACCAGCCGACGTCCCGGTTCCCACCGCGCCGCCGGTGAAGCCCCAGGCGAAGAAGGCAGCGGCGACCAAGCGTGCTGCTGCGAAGAAAGTGACCGCACCCAAGGAAGCGGCCACCGACGTGGCCGAGCCGAAGGTTGCCGCCGCCAGGGTGTCGGCCCCGAAGGCCACAGCCACTAAAGCTGCCGCGGCGAAAGCCGCACCTGCGGCAAAGAAGGCCACCACGCGCAAGGCGCCGGCCAAGGGCAAGGCGGCCACCGCCGTCGAGACGTTGCCGCAGCCGGACGCCGTCGCGATTGCCGGGGACTTCAACAAGATCCTTGGTGCCCCCGAGGATTGGGCGCCGCAGTATGACGAAGCCCAGATGACGTTCAACCCGTTGGTCCAGGTATGGACGCTGACGGCTGAACTGCCTGCCGGCTTCTACACCTACAAAGTGGCCCTGAACCGCTCGTGGGACGAGAACTACGGTGCGTTCGGCGTCCGTGACGGCGCCAACCACGAGTTGAACCACGACGGCGGCACGGTCACCATCACCTACAGCCACGAAACGCGCGACATCGTGATCGGCTAGCTTGTTTGCTGCCGGATCCCGCCCTTGTCAGGCCCGCACGCCCTTATACGGTGAACGGGCCGGACAAGGGCGGATCTGGTTAAAGTGGAGCCATGACTGACGGGACCGTTCGGCTCACAGCCCGCATCACCGGCGTCGTCCAGGGGGTGGGCTTCCGCTACTGGACTGCCCGGAAGGCCGACGAACTCCTGCTGACAGGGACGGTCCGTAATGATCACGACGGTTCCGTCCGGTTGCTTGCCGAGGGTTCGGCAGCCGACGTTGACCGCCTCGTGAAGTGGCTCCAGTCCACGCAGGCGCCGGGCCACGTTGAGAAGGTGGCTTTCGAACTCTCCGACGGTACAGGGGAGTTCGATGACTTCCGGATCGTGGGGTAGGCCTGGCTAGGTTCCGGGCGACGTGGTCGTGAGCCCGGATTCCTTCGCGGCCAAGCACAGTTCCTGGTCATAGGCCACCACGGAGTCCACTTGAAGCCGGATGGCGGTTGCCAAGTGAATGGCGTCTGCGCTCCGAAGTTGCCTGGGCAGCGCTGAGGCATACATTAGATCCGAACGGGTGACATCAACAAGGTTGAGGCCGGCAAGGACGTCGTTGACTTGGTCAAAGGGAAGGCTGCGTCGGCGTGCAGCGCAGTGAAGCTCGGTGTAGAGGAGCATGGAAGCCACCAAGTGACCTCCAGCTAACCGGACTCCCTGGAGATGCGCGGCCAGAGCTTCAGATTCCTGCTCATCCACAACAAGCTTAAGAATCGCGGAGGTGTCCGCGTAAACGATCACCGGTCCCCGCGGAGGTCAGCCAGGATGTCGGCCGTGGTCATATCGCTGCTGACACGCGCCACAAGGCGGAAGTCCACGGGTGACTCGATGGCAGGCCGGATGCTTCCTGCTTGGAGCAATCGTTCAAAGGGCGAAGCGGATGGCGGAATGAGGGTGGCCGCGACCTGGCCGTTATTGGTGACGTCGATGACTTCGCCATTCTTGACGCGTTCCAGAATCTTGCTGCTCTGGTTGCGCAGTTCCCGGTGGGGAATAGTTGTCATGATGATCCTCCGTAGCAATCGTAGCAACTGTAGCATCCACCCCGGCTGTTTGTGGAAATAATATATAGACTGGTCTATTATCTAGATATGTCTTCTTCATACCCCAAAGGAATCGCAACCCGGCAGCGTTTGGTCGAGTCCATGCTTGATCTGGTCCAACTTCACGGCTATCACGGAACCGGACTCAACACTGTCCTGGCCCGGTCCGGTGCTCCCAAAGGCTCGCTCTATTTCCATTTCCCCGAAGGAAAGACGGGGCTCGGTGTTGCCGCCGTGGCGCTGGCCGGCGATCACTTCGGAGAACTGATTGGCAAGGCCACGACGACGGCCACCTCACCTGCGGCGGTAGTGGACGCACTCATTGCCGAACTCAAAAACATCCTGGAAACCAGCGATTATCAGGCAGGTTGTCCCGTTTCCTCCGTCGCCTTGGACGCGGCATCGGAGAATGAGCCGCTGAGGGAGGCGTGCAGCCGCGTCTACGACGGATGGATCCAGGCCGTATCCGGCTACTTGTCCACGTTCGGGGTGGAAGAGGGAAACGCCCATAGCCTGGCGACATCGATCATTTGCCTGGTGGAGGGCTCGCTCATCCTGTCCCGCGCCCACAAGTCCACCCAGCCAATGGACGCAGCCGCCGGGGCGCTCAAGACATTGCTGGCAGCAACCCAGGCCGGAGCAGGCGCGTGAGCCTCCGCCATGCCTTGGTGTTCGGAGCCACGGGCCACATCGGGCAGTGGCTGGTGCGGGAACTCCTGCACCAGGGGGTGACCGTCACCGCCGCGGTGCGCAGCGAAGATTCCTTCCACCGGCTGGCGGGCTGGCTCGCGCGTCACGATGCCGACGGCACCGCAAAGCACGTGCTCGTGGACTTCAACGACGCCGGCTTGGGTGTTGATCCTGGGTCGGACGAATTCCGGTCCGTGACTGAAGTCCACAATGTCGCCGGTGCGTTCGCGTTTGGCATGACGGCCGACGAAGCGTACTCCGCGAACGTGACCAGCGCAGAACGCGTGGTTCGTTTCGCCTCGCAGCTGCCGGCGCTGACCAGGCTGGTCCATCTGTCCGGCTACCGGGTGGGCGGCCAAGACCCGAACGAGGTGCCGTGGGACGACTCGCGCCGCGCCAGGGAATACAAACACCTGGGCGCCTATGAAGGCTCCAAGGTGGAGTCCGACGCCGTGGTGCAAGCGACAGCGCGTTCCCTGGGCGTCCCTTTCACCGTGGTCAATCCGGCCTCCGTGATCGGAGATTCCGTCAACGGCGAGTCGCAGCAGGGTCTGGGCCTCGCGGCGAGCGTCATGGACCTCTCCCGTGGAAAGCTGCCCGCACTGCCCGGGAACAACCGCACGTTCGTCCCCGTGGTGACTGTGGACTACCTGGCGTCATTCATGGCGCTGGTCCCCATCACATCCGAGGCGGAAAACGCCTCGTACTGGGTTCTCGATGACGCCACGCCGCCGTTGCCGGAACTGTTGCGCATGCTCGGGAAGCACCTGAAGGTCAGGGTCCCGTGGTTGAGAATCCCCAGTGCTCTTCTGAAGAGGCTCCCGCCCAAACTCACCGGCGCGGATCCGGAGACGTTGTCGTTCCTCTCGGAAGAGCGGTATCCCACCGCGGCAGCGCTCGCCTTGGCTGAGGCACACGGATTGCATCATCCGCCTGTGGAGACTGCCCTGAAGCGGTGGGCGGATTACTTGGTGGCGGCGGAACCCGCTGCATCGGGCAGGCGCGTCGCCTCAATGTAGTGTTCCAGGGACTGCAAGGCGGGCTGGGACGAGGCATCGCGGACGGCATCAGCGCCCACGGCGTTGGCTACGGCCAAGGCATGGCTGTGGTCCAATCCGGATTGCAGGGCAAGGACCAGGGCTGCGCAGAAGGCGTCGCCCGCGCCGATCGTGTTGGCGATGTCCGTGACTTTTACCGCCGGAGCCTCGGCGACGCGTTCGCCGTCGACGAAGATTGCCGAGCCCTCGCCGCCGTAGGTCACCGCGACCAGCGGCGCATTCTTGAGGGCGGGGATCAGCTCGTATTCGGTTTCGTTCACGATCACCAGATCGCAGCGCTCCAGGAGTTCCGGCAGGATCGGCGCTGCCGGTGCGGCGTTGAGTGCGAAGAATCCCGGTGCGCGGCGGGCAGCTTCCAGAACCACGTCTTGGTCCACTTCGAGCTGGCAAAGCAGGGCTTCTTCTTCGCCGAATGAAACCCCGTCCAAGGCCACTGAGCCGTTGGCGCCGGGGCACACCACAATCTGGTTTTCGCCGTCGCTGTCCACCAGCACCAAGGCAGTTCCTGTCGCCGCTTCCACGCGGGCAACGCTGTGGATGTCGACGCCGGCGCCGGCCATTGCGTCCAGAAGTGTCCGGCCGGCGTCGTCCTGGCCAACGGCCCCCACCATGCGGGAGCGGCCGGAAAGCCGGGCCGCAGCAACTGCCTGGTTGGCGCCCTTCCCACCGGGCTGCTGGCGGAGGACTGCTCCGCCGACGGTTTCACCGGGGGAGGGCAGCCGGCTGGCCGTTGCCGTGATGTCGAGGTTGATGCTGCCCACCACCGTGAGCGTGGAGCTGGAAATGGGCGCGGAAGAGTGCAGGGGAGTGCTCATGGAAGGTCCTTTTTGGAAGAAATCAGCTGAATGTCAGGAGGACTGGATGACGGAGAGGTGGCCGGCTTTCGCGGCTACGAGGCATTTTGCGAGGTAGAACGGGGAGCCGTTCCGGCGCACGTACTGGGTGAGGACCAGCACCGGATCAGAGGGGCGCAGTCCCAGCAGCTTTGCACGGCTTGGCCCGGCCGTACTGAGGCTGATCTCGCATTCGCCGGGTCCCAGGGAAGCGCCGGGTAGTCCGCTGAGCACCTCCAGGAGTGTGGACGCGGAAAGCGTGGGCGCCTCTGCGGCCTCGGCGAGTTGGTCGGCTTCGGGAATTCTCTGTGCAACGTTTTCCTGGAGGTGGGCCACGGGCTCGCCGTTGCGGATGAGCACGCTCTCCCAGAACCAGACGTCCTCATCGGGCTCCACTCCGATACCCGGCGCAACGAACTCCGACGCCGGTTGTTTGATGGCTGCCACGCGCTTGACCTGGATGTCCTGGTCCGGCCCGCCAAGGAGTTGATCGAACGGGCGGATGTGTTCAATCCCGATCCTGGGCAGTGAATCAGCCACGAACCGTCCGACTCCACGGCGTGCCCGGGTGAGGCCGTCTTCTTCCAGCAACATCAACGCTTCCCGGATCACGGTGCGGCTGACATCCATCATGGTGCCCAGCTCGGTCTCGGTGGGGAGCAGCGAACCCGGCGGCAAGATCTTTGTCCGGATCGCCTCTGCGATGCGCGAGTACGCGGCAACACGAAGGGGCTGCCCGGGCTGGGTAGCTATGGGGCGGGACAGGAACTGGACGGCTTTGTCGGTCAAGGGAGGCCTCACTTGGAATGGGTTACCGACACTGTACCGGATGAATGTGACAGGTTGCACAAGCTCGTAATACATGCTTGTATAACAACTCACATCTCGTGGCGCCGCCCCGCGCCCCTGGACAAAGGAGTTTGATGTGAACATCCCCACCGCCACAGGCCAGCAGGCTGCAGATCCGCAGGCCGTAGACCCGCAGACCCCGGCCGGCGATCTTGACGCTCCCGATGAAGGCAGGGTCCACGGCAAGGCTGCCGCACTGCTGATCACCACGCTGGTCCTGGCCGTCCTGGCTTTCCAACTCAACGCCAGCATGATCACCCCCGCACTGCCGCATATCGGCTCCTTCTTCGGCGAGACCCCGGAAGCCGTCGCACAGGTTCAATCCATGTTCTTCCTCGCCGGCGCCATCTCAGGTCCTGTGATTGGCCGGTGGAGCGACTTCATAGGCCGCCGCAACGCATTGCTGCTGGTGCTGGCCATCATGGGCGCCGGAACCGTGTTGTGCATCTTCGCCCCGACCTTGCCGCTGCTGGTGACGGGCCGCTTCATGCAGGGCGTCTCCAGCGCGATCTTCGCCCTCTCCTACATCGTCCTGAACGAGTACCTGCCCGCCCGGCTCTTCGGCACCTCCATTGGGATCATTGCCGCCATCAACGGTGGAGTTGGTGGCGTGGACGGCTACTTCGGCGGGCTCATGGCCGAGACCCTGGGCTTCCAGTCGATCTTCGTCGCCGTGCTGGTGCTGGCAGCCATCGCCGTCGTCTGTGTCATCAAGGTAGTCCCGGGCGGTAGGTCCAGCGTGGCTCCGGGCCGGATGGACTGGTGGGGAGCGGGTTCCCTGTCCGTGTTCCTGGTGTTCATCACCTACTTCGTGTCCACGGGTTCCTCTGCCGGCTGGACTTCACCGGCGGCCCTCGGACTGCTGGCCGGCAGTATTGCATCGTTCACGGCCTTCTGGCTCATCGAGAAAAAGCGCGAAACCCCGTTGGTTGCAGTCCACCACCTCCGTTCCCGCCAGGTGTGGCCTGTCATCGCCACCACCGTGCTGACACTTGCGGGCATCTTCGCCATCATCAACTTCACCGTGGTATTGCTCAGCCAGGACAAGGACAACGGCTTCGGACTGTCCGCGTCGGTGGCAGCCCTGCTGTTCCTCACCCCTGCAGCACTGATTGGCGTGTTCGCCGCTCCGCTGGCCGGCTGGATCGCCGACCGCCGCGGTTGGATCAAGACCGTCCGTGTAGGCACCGCAACCAGCCTCGCCTGCGCGATCATCGCCGCCCTGTTCGCCCACAACCAGATCGCGGTCCTCATCGCCATCGCCGCGTTGGGCATTTTCTACAACGGATTCTTCCTCACTGCCATCAACGGCCTGTCCGTCCTGCTCTCGCCCAAGGAAGCACCCGCAGCTCTGCCGGGCATCAACGGCGCCTCCTTCGGGATCGGGGCGAGCCTCGGCGTCGTGGTTGTTGCGCCGTTCGCAGGCCAAGGCACCGCCGCCGGGTACTCTGCTGCCCTCTGGATTTCGGTATCGATCACCGCCCTGGCGTTCATTGTCAGCCTGTTCATCGCCGCGCCGAAGGGCGAAAAGATCTAACGCGCGACGCCGGTCCGCCGGTTCCGCGCGGACACCCAGCAGAACCCCCATCACCGTTACACCTGAAACGAGAGACCTGTGAACCAGCCTGCACCCTTCTTCCTTGACTGCGATACCGGCATCGACGACGCCCTCGCCCTCGCCTACCTCCTGGCCTCACCCAAGGCCGAGCTCGTAGGAATCGGGACCGTGAGCGGCAACGTCAGTGCAGCCGGCGGCGCCCGCAACACCCTGGACCTGCTGAACCTTGCGGGCCACCCGGACATCCCCGTGGCAGTCGGCGCGCACGATCCGCTGGTGGGCACCTTCCACGGCGGCGCACCGCACGTCCATGGCGATAACGGCATCGGCGGCGTGGACCTGGCTCCGTCCGACCGCGAACCGGTGAAGGCCACGGCTGCCGAACTGTTGGTCCAGTTGGCCCACCAGTACGCCGGGGAGCTGCGGTTGGTGGCCATCGGTCCGCTGACCAACATCGCCGAAGCGTTGCGGCTGGAACCGAAGCTGCCTGAGCTTATTGCCGAGGTGACCATCATGGGCGGCGCTGCGCTGGCACCGGGAAACATCTCTCCTGTGGCCGAAGCCAACATCGCCAACGACCCCGAGGCCGCAGCCGAGGTCCTGGCCGCGGACTGGAACGTGACGCTGGTTCCCCTGGATGTCACCATGACCAACGTCCTGGAGGAAAACCACCGCCAGGAGCTGCTGTCCACCGAACACCCGGTGTCCCAGGCCTTGGGGGAGATGCTGGGCTACTACTTCGGCTTCTACGTCGACATTTTCGGACGGGCCTGCTCGGCCATGCACGATCCCCTTGCCGCCGCCATCGCCGTCAGGGGAGTAGAACCCACCCTGGCCCCGACCGTCCGGGTCCAAGTGGACACCACCGACGGCCCGGGCCGGGGCCAGACGGTCTGCGATCTCCGAGGACAGTACGCCGGGTTCCCGGAGCAGCGCGGCGCGCGATGCCGCGTCGTCCTGGAGATCGGCGAGGATTTCGCTCCCCACCTGCTGGGCACCCTGCAGGCGGCATGGCTCAGCGAAGAGCAGGTAGCACAGCCCGTCGCCTGACGGGCGGGAGACTGAGGTATCGACGACGACGGCGGCAGCGGCCCGCCGTCGTCGTCCTTCTTTAAGGGCCTTATGCGTACATCAGCGAACCGGGCGTGGTGAGCTTTTCCCCGGTTTCCATCCAGGTCTTCAGGCCGGAGAGGATCATGGGCCAGCCGCCGTAGAGCTGGTCGTTCGCCCCTTCGCGGAGTTGATCGTGCGTGACGGTGAGGTGGCAGGAATCGCCGACTGGCTCGATCTCCCACGTGATCCGCGATGTTCCCTCGGCCTTGACGTCCTCGCCCCACAGCGCCGTCATGGTCTGGACGAGCCTGCGTGGGGGATCGACCTCGATGTTCTCGCCTTCACCCAGCGGCGCGTCCGCTTTGGGGTTGCGCATCTCGAAGCGGCTGCCCGGCGTCCAGTCCGACGTCAAGGTGTTCCCGAACTGGTATTTGCTGCGGATTTCGCTGTCGGTGATGGCTTCCCAGAGCTTTTCCGGCGTGGTCTTGATGTAAATCTCGAAGATCTTTTCCATGGGACTTTCCAATCTGGATTTGAGGTCGCTGAGGGCAGCGGCCCATGGTTCTGCGTATTTACTCACCCAGCGATCGTGGATGAGGCGGATGGGGACCGGATTCAGGAAGTGCAGCTTCTCGCGTCCTCGACGGCGGACAACCACCAACCCGGCATCCTCAAGCAGTTTGAGGTGCTTTGCGATGCCGAAACGGGTCATCTCGAACCGGGCTCCGAGGGCGGTGGCGGATTGGCCATCCGCGCGGAACAACTCGTCCAGGAGTTCCCTGCGGGTGGGGTCAGCCAAGGCCTTGAACACGGCGTCCATGGCATCAGGATAGGTGACCTTTTGGTCACGTGTCAACGGTTTTTCGTGGGGGCTCGGCGAGATCGCGGGTGCTCGGTCGAGTTCGCTGAACATCCCCTGGCCGCTCGCAGGCCTCCCGCGAATTCAAGACAGTTGTTAACAAGCTCCGAAAGTTTCCGAACTGTTGTCGAAACAAGTCCGCTCGTTTCAAAACTATTCCGCGATTCCGAATCAATTACTCGAGGCCATACGCCCGAAAGCCGTACTCGAACGCAGATTTCAGGCCTCTAAGTTACTTGCGAGTTTCGGATACTGGACTGTTGTTATTGCTGAAACTTTACGATAGTTTCTCTCTGTGATGTGCGTCGCACTGTAAGTCGGAGCGACGAACCCCGAGTGAAGGACAATGATGACCATCCACCCTGAGGACTTGCGGACCGCAAAAACGCGGCTGCAGCACCTGCATCAGCGATTAGGCGGTATCGCGTACGGCGGGGACTACAACCCTGAGCAATGGCCGCGCGAAGTCTGGTTGGAAGATGCCAAACTCATGCAGCAGGCCGGGGTGAACCTGGTGACGCTTGCGGTCTTCTCTTGGAGCCGCTTGGAAACCAGCGATGGCGTTTTCGACTTTGGCTGGCTGGACGAGGTCATGGATCTCATGCATGAGCACGGCATCGGCGTGGACCTGGCAACACCGGATGCCGTCCCGCCGGCCTGGCTGGTGGAGCAGCACCCGGACATCATGCCGGAACGCCCGGACGGGAGCATCTTCGGATTCGGCTCCCGCCAGCACTTTGACGTGTCACACCCCGTGTATCGGGCCAAGTCGCTGGCACTGGCCGAGCGGATGGGGGAGCAATACGCCAACCATCCGGCGTTGCGAATGTGGCATGTGGGCAATGAATATGGGCCCGTTTCCTACGGACCGTGGGCTGAGAAGGCCTTCCGGGAATGGCTTCAGCGGAAGTATTCCTCACTGGATGAACTGAACGAGGCCTGGAGCACTACCGTCTGGGGCCAGCTCTACTCGGACTGGAACCAGGTCCGGGTCCCGGCCCAGCCCCGAACGTGGTCCAACCCGTCGCGGCGTTTGGACTTTCATCGGTTCACGTCGGACAGCATGCTGGAACATTTCAAAGCCGAACGTGACATTCTTAGGCGCCACAGCCCGGACTTGCCGATCGTCACCAACTTCATGCGCTTTTACAAAACCAACGACTACTGGGCATGGGCAGCCGAAGAAGACGCCGCCGCCCTGGACATCTACCCGGACCCGCGGGAAGAAGACGCTCACATCGCGGCTGCCCTGAACTTCGACCTCATGCGCTCCCTCCGCCACGGCCAACCGTGGATGGTCATGGAACAAGCCACGGGCGCGGTCAGCCAGTGGTCCGTGAATGTGTCCAAGCTTCCTGGCAAGATGCGGCTCGGCTCCTACCAAGCCATTGCCCAAGGCGCCGATTCGATCCTCTTTTTCCAATGGAGGCAGGCGAAGGGTGGGACCGAGCGCTACCACTCGGCCATGGTGAACCATGCGGGCACCAACACCAGGATCTTCCGCGAAGTGTGCGAGCTGGGCCAGGAACTCAAAGCACTGGGCGGGCTGACGGGGACCCGTTCCGCTGCCAAAGTGGCCATCGTCTTCGATTGGGACTGCTGGTGGGCGTTGGAGCTGGGTAACTCCCCCCGCTCGGACCTGAACTACGCGCAGGAAGTATTGCGCTTCTACCGCCCGCTATTTGACGCCAACATCACTGTTGACTTCGTCAATGCCAACAGCGACCTCTCCGCCTACGGCGTGGTGCTCATGCCGGCGTCGTACCTCCTCACGGACGAAGCCGCTAAAAAGGTCGAAGACTACGTGTCCGAGGGTGGACGCCTGGTGGTGTCCTACCTTTCCGGCATCGTGGACCGCGACAACACCATCCGCCTGGGCGGGTATCCGGGCGCGTTGCGAAATGTCCTTGGTGCCTGGAGCGAGGAGATGCATCCACTGGCAGGGGACGGAGAGCAAGTGAAGCTGACCACGGCCGACGGCGGTACTTTCTCCGCGGATTACTGGACCGAGCACCTGCACGCCGAAACCGCGGAGGTCCTGGCCAGGTATGCGTCCGGTCGCCTGAACGGCGCACCGGCAGTGACGCGCAACTCGTTCGGAAAAGGCTCGGCCGTGTACGTGTCGGCCCGCGTCGACGACGGACTCCTCAAGCAACTTCTCGACGACGAACTGCGGACCGCAGGCGTTGAGCCGGAACTGAAGGCACCCGCAGGAGTCCAGGTCCGCCGTCGTGCCGGCACCAGCGGCGACGGCACCGCCAAAAGCTTTCTCATGGTGCTGAACCATAATGATGCGCCGTCCCGGGTGGACGTCCTCGACGGCGGCACGGACCTGATCAGCGGTCGTGCGCTTCAGGGGGCGGTTGAGCTCCCTGCGTACGACGTGCTGATCCTCGAAGAACAGCAGGAGAGGGGGGGACCATGGCACTAAGACTGGATGTTCCACCAAAGGTGGTGCCGGGCGACCAGCCAGGCAAAGCGAAGAGGCGGCGTGACAAGCCCGGGAGCTGGAAGCTGGCCTTCAAACGCGATTGGCGACTCTACACGCTGTTGGCGCTGCCACTGCTGTATCTTCTGATTTTCAGATACCTGCCGATGGCCGGCAATGTGATTGCCTTCCGTCAGTTCCAACCCGGTGGCAGTATCTTCGGGGAGAAGTGGGTTGGCCTCAAGTACGTCACCCTCTTCATCAATGACCCCAGCTTTTGGCAGGCATTCCAGAACACCATCGTCCTGGGTGTCCTGACCCTGGTGTTCTGCTTCCCGATGCCCATCATCTTCGCGCTGATGCTCAACGAGTTGAGGTCGCAGAAGTTCAAGAAGTTCGTCCAGACCGTGGCATACCTGCCGCACTTCATGTCCGTGGTGATCATCGCCGGGATGATCCTGCAGAACTTCTCCATGACGGGAACCGTAAACCAGATCGCGGAGTCCCTGTTCGGAACTTCGGTGAACTTCACGCAGGACCCAGGTTGGTTCCGGCCGATGTACATCAGCTCGGAAGTCTGGCAGACCATGGGCTGGGGAGCGATCCTCTACCTCGCCGCGCTCACCAGGGTCGATGAATCGTTGTACGAGGCGGCACGGATCGATGGCGCCAACCGCTGGCAGCAGACCTGGCATGTGACCCTGCCGGCCATCCGACCCACCATCATCACCCTGCTCATCCTGAACATCGGAACGTTCATGGCTGTGGGTTTCGAGAAGATCCTCCTCATTTACAACCCGCTCAACTACGCAACCTCAGACGTCATCTCCACCTACCTTTACCGGGTAGGCCTGGAATCCAGCAACTTCAGCTACGCGGCCGCGATCGGAATGTTCGAATCCGTCATCGGCCTCACGCTGATCCTCTCAGCGAACGCGATTTCCAAGCGCCTCGCAGGAACGAGCCTGTGGTGAACAAGTCAGCTACTGCCAACAAGGGCGCTGCGGCCCAAGGGGTCCTTTTGAAGAACATGCGGGTTTCCCGTGGGATGCGGATCTTCCGGGCCTTCAACCTGGTGTTTCTGCTGCTCGTGGTGTTCCTGACGATGTATCCGTTCCTGAACATCATTGCCCAGTCGTTCTCCAGTGAAGGCTTCATCAACGCCGGGCAGGTGAACCTGTTCCCGATGGGTTTCAACACGGAGACCTACAAGTTGATCCTGGCCGACTCCACGTTCTGGACCAACTACGGAAATACGGTCCTGTACACAGTGGTGGCAACGGCTATTTCCATGGTGCTGACCACGGCCTTCGCTTACGCCATTGCCAAGAAGGACCTCAAGGGCCGCAGTGTGTTCATCGGCCTGGCAGTCTTCACCATGTTCTTCAACGGCGGCCTGATCCCGAACTACGTACTCATCAGTTCCTTGGGAATGCGGGACACCATCTGGGCGGTGGTGCTGCCAAACGCCATCAGCGTCTTCAACCTGCTCATCATGAAGTCGTTCTTCGAGAACATGCCCCGTGAGCTGGAGGAAGCGGCATCGATTGACGGGCTTACCCAGTACGGGATCCTCTTCCGGGTAGTGCTGCCGCTGAGCAAAGCCATTGTGGCCACCATGGTGCTGTTCTACGCGGTGGCCAACTGGAATTCCTGGTTCCAGGCCTTCCTCTACCTCGACAACCCGGACCTCTTCCCGGTCACCATCTATCTGCGCAACATGATTGCCGGTGTCACCACGGCCGGATCAGCGGGTGGGACGGCTGAAAACGTCGGGCAGATCGCAGCCAATATCCAGTCGGTCACCATCGTGCTCACCGTCATTCCCATCCTTTGCGTCTACCCCTTCGTCCAGAAGTACTTCTTCTCGGGCGTCATGCTCGGCTCCGTCAAGGAATGAACCTATGAAAGGAAACCCCATGATCAGCACACGAGAGTTCCGCAGGAGGGACTTCCTCGGCCTCGCATCCGTTGTCACCATCGGCCTGATGATGACCAGTTGTGATTCCGACACCTCCGAGAAGGTGGACACTTCCAAATCCCGCAACGGTGCGATGGAGAGTTTCAAGGTTGGTGACACATTCAAGGCGACGACGCCGTTGACGTTCACGTTCCTGTTCTCCGACCAACCCACCTATCCCTACAAGAAGGACTGGCTGCTGTTCACCAAGATGGCCAGCGACAACAACGTCACACTGGAACCGACCATCGTCCCCAACAGTGACTACGAGCAGAAGCGCAGCCTGCTCATCAGCTCCGGCAGTGCACCGGAAATCATCGCCAAGACCTACCCGGGACAGGAGTCGGCGTTTGTCTCCGCGGGAGCGGTGCTGCCCGTCAGCGACTATGTGGACCTGATGCCGCACTTCCAGGAGAAAGTGAAGAAGTGGAAGCTCGAACCGGAAATTGAAGCGCTGACCCAGGAAGACGGCAAGTACTACGTTCTTCCCGGATTGCATGAGGAATTGTGGCCGGACTATTCCCTGTGTTTCCGCAAGGATGTGCTGAAGAAGGAAGGTCTTTCTGAGCCGAAGACGTGGGACGAGTTCCGCGATGTGCTGCGCTCGCTGAAGAAGGCCTACCCGGACGTTGTTCCCTTCTCCGACCGGTTCAAGGGTGACAGCGTCCTCAACATCGCCAGCGCAGCGTTCGGGACGGTGGCCGGTTGGGGATTGGTTGACGGGCTCCAGTTCGATGAAGGTAAGAAGCAGTTCGCATTCGCCGCGGGGTCGGACAAGTTCAAAGACCTGGTGACGTACTTCAACTCGCTCATATCCGAAGGACTGATGGATCCCGAAAGCTTCACCCAGACGGACGATTCCGCTATCCAGAAGTTTGTCTCGGGTAAGTCCTTCGTCATCAGCGCCAACTCCCAGAATGTCATTACCTATCGGACCTCCATGGAACAGTCATTGGGCAAGGGCAACTTCGAGATCGGCAAGATCATTGTTCCAGGAGGCCCTGCGGGCGACATTATTGGCGGCAGTCGCTTGGAGAACGGCATCATGTTGAACTCCTCGGTGAAGGATAAGGACAGCTTCGTGGCGCTTATCCAGTACATCGACTGGCTTTTCTACAGTGATGCCGGGCAGGAATTCAGTAAATGGGGTGTGGAAGGAACCACGTTCACCAAGGAAGGCGGTAAGCGCAAGCTTGCGGCCGACATCAACTTCCAGGGGCTCAACCCTGCAGGCACCAAGGATCTTCGTGTTGACTACGGGTTCTCCGGCGGCAACTTCGCCTACGGCGGCACGACGGAACTCCTGCAGTCCACGTTCAATGAAGAAGAACTGGCCTTCCAGGAAGCGATGAAGTCGAAGAAGCCGCGCCCGGTCGCGCCGCCGGTCCCGTTCAACGACGTCGATCGCGAACAAGCCACGTTGGCGCTCACCCCGCTGAAAGACCACGTCAAGCAGAACACCCTCAAGTTCATCACCGGCCAACGTCCCCTCGGCGAGTTCGACGCCTACGTCAAGGAACTCGACAGCAAAGGCCAGACGAAATACGTGGAGCTGGCGAACAAGGCCTACAAAGCGTACGCGGACAAGAAGTAGATCCGATGGCAGGCAGGAAGCCAGAATTCGGAACGGGACCACTGTTCAAAGCCGCCGGCACTGTATATGGCATCATGACCGGGAGTGCTCTGTTGGTGTTGGCCAATGCACCGGCGGTTCTCATGCCGTTGCTGGTCGGTGTACTCGGGCCAGGTGCGCTGCTGGGGTTTGTCCTAGTGGGACCTTCTGTTGTGGCTTCCTGCTATGCCTTCAATCGACTTCTTGCAGGCGGGGACAGGGGAGTGTTCCGTGACTTCCTGGCTTCGTACCGTCTGAACTTCAAGCAGGCACTGCTCGTTTGGCTGCCCTACATGCTGTTCCTGGGTGTCATCGCTTTCAACCTGAGCGTCCTCCCCGGCTCACCGGACGCTGCCTCAGGATTCGGGATACAGTTCGCCGCACGGATAGGTCTGGTGGGTCTCGCGCTCCTGGTCTGCACTGCCGCCATGAACGCGATGCTCATCCTTTCCCGCTTCAGCTTCCGCGCCCGGGACGTCTACCGGTTGTCCCTCTACGCTTTGGGCGTGGAGAAGAGGGTGTCGTTGGGCACCGCCGGGATCCTGTTCGTGACCGCCTTCATTCTGGGAATGACCACCGTCTGGTTGATGCTCTTTACAGCCGGTTTGGTGCTGTACCTCGTCTGCCTCAATTCCCTTTCAATGCTGAGGTTCGTTGAAGCCAGGTTCACCTGAGGACGGCGCAGGATCCTGCCTGGCGGTGTCCTATCCGAACCGACAGAAATCAATCAGCACTCTTTCAAGAGATCTGCGTCACGTTCTCGAGGGCGGCCCCACAGAAAGAGTAGGGGGTGCAATGGGCGTCCTCTGTGGCAAGTGATGGGGAAAAATATGAACAGGGAGAATTGCGTCCGCGGATCAAATTTCAACTCGGCACAAAAGGGCCGACGTCGCTTTGGCTTAAATCGCTGACCGTAGGGTTGGTGATACTTCTGATGACAGCACTTGGCATGAGCCCTGCAAAGGCATATGTCCTTGAGGGCGTTCGGTGGGAAGGCACGCCGACCAGCGGTTGTTGCGCAACCATTTACATTCAGTACCAGCCAAGTATGTACAGCATCAACATAGCAGGCTGGGATAATGGTCGTTATGCATGGAACGTCGCTCCGGACAACATCTACCTTCCCAGCGGACCCGGCGCGCTGACGGTTGACGATGCGTACGCCTCTACCGTGGGATGGGATGGTGTCACCTATTACAGCTGGCACAGCTGCTCGACAGGAAACTGCTTTGCTTATGCCAACGCGTATCTGAACTATTACTACACGTCAGGCTACTCTTCGGCCACGATCCAAGGAGTCGCAGCTCACGAGCTGGGTCACGCTATCGGACTAGGCCACGCCGGCGGCTGCGTTCTCATGACTTCCTCCACCTCCACACGAAATAGCTGTGGGGTATTTGGGCCAACCAATGATGACAACAACGGCACTATTGCCCTGTACTAATTGCTCTGTTCAGAGAGGATGCTGAAATCATGAGGACACAATTCATAAAGAAGTCCGCATTTCCACGTATGGCTTCAACGATAATCGCCCTAGTTACTATTGCGGGTCTCTCGGGATGCGCAGGTTCGCCCGAGGCGGCTAATCCCAGCAGCTCCGCCAACACTGTAGGCATGGACGCCAGTTGGGCGGAGAGCTACGACAATTTGACGGATCTAAAAGCGCACAGCGCGCTGGCTGTCGAGGGAAGCTTCACGCGAATCATAGACGAATCCAAGATCAAAACTGTCCCTATCACGGATTTTGAGTTCACCGTTGACGAAGTAATCCATGATCCCGCGGGCACCCTGAAAGAGGGGACCCGCATAACCGTGCGACAGACCGGCGGGTCTGTTGACGGGGTTCTTCATCAGATCTCAGACGACCCGTTGTTCAAGATTTCTGAAAATGCCGTCCTGTTCCTCAAAGAGCCGGAGCCTGGCCTATTTTATGTAATCGGTGGACCGTCAGGGCGCTTTGAAGTCATCAACGGAAGGGTCACACCTTTCGACGCTGAGGGAACAAAGTTTGAGGGCACCCTGGAAGACTTCGCCGCAGCGGTGAAGGGTTCCTAGGTCGTCAAAACTCAGAGGGGGCATGTCGCCGAGAACTGCTTTCCTATCCAGTTTTTGGGTAAGCCGTCTTGGTGGCAGCCCCCTCAATCTCCTGTGATCTGCTCCCGCAAGATATCCGCGTGCCCGCAGTGCTGGGCCAGTTCCCGCAGCATGTGCAGATACACCCAACGGAGGGGTAGCGGTCCACGGCGGTTCCCGTGGAGAAGATCGTCCAGCCCAAGGTTGGACGTGGCCTTCCGCGAAGCTTCGCAGGCCACCGAGTATGCCTCTTGAATGCTGGCGATGGTGTCATCTGCGCCAAGGATGAAGGACTCGTCAGGTGTGGCGGGGATGCCAATGTCGGCCCGCGACCTGCAGGTGATGGCTTCGTCGAACCACACCTTTTCCACGAAAGTCGCGTGCTTCACCAGGCCCAGAAGCGTCGTACGCGACGGGACCAGCCGCCGTCGTGCTTGTTCTTCAGTGAGTCCGTCCAAGCTGGCGTTCAGCGCGCGGCGGTGCTCGTCCAGGAAAGCCTCGAACTGCGTCCGGATGTCGTCGTGGGTGACGTCCTGCGTGGAGGCGCTCATGCGAAAACCACCGTTCCGTCCTCGTCGATCCGCCAGCCGGGGTTGTGCGCGACCTCCCAGACGATGCCGTTGGGATCCTTGATGTGCCCGTGGAAAATGCCGCCGAAAGCACCTGCCTGTGCGGGCTTGATCAGCGTGGCGCCCGCAGTCACAAGTGCGTCGATGGTGCTGGAAACCTCATCTGGGCTGCCGACGTTATGGGAGAGCGCCACCCCACTCACGCCAGGGGTTTGGATGCCGCTGGCCAGGTCCTGATCGAACTTTTCGGCGTCGAACAGGCCGAGCATCAAACCCGGGGCAACTTGGAAGAAGAGGATTTCGCCGGGCACGTCCATGTGCGGCTCCCAACCGAGCCCGTCCTTGTAAAAGGCGCGGGCCCGGTCGAGATCAGGCGTGGCGAACGTGATGAAGTGCAGTCGCTGGTCCATACGGACATGCTAGCGACAGGGTACGACGCCGGGACTTAGGCAAGGTGCTGACGGGTACCGTTCAGGTGGGAAGCCGGGGCGTCAAAGAGCGCGGCGATGTGTTCGGCAAGTTCGTTGACATGCGTGTAGCCGGGGAACTTGCGGTGCGGCGCGGCCTCCTTCATGGCATCGTCCAAAAGGGCTTTCACAATGAAAACCACGGCGGCCGAGGTCTGTTCCTTGGGCTCGGTCTTGTGACCGGACTGTGCTGTGCTGAAGCCGTCCGCGACACCGAGGACCCATGCTTCAGAGGCGGCCTTGACCGCCGAGTAGCTCGCGCCGCCGGCGGTAGGGTTCGCTGCAGCCGTGGCGGAAACAATAGCCAAGCGACCCCGCGGTGATGCCTCCAAATCCGGGTAGAACACGCGGGAGGTGTTCCGGAGCGTGGTCATGATGCTGGTGTGCAGGACGTCCCAGTCCTCGTCCTTCTGACCCGTGATTCCGTCGCCTCCGCGCCATCCGCCGACCAGATGGATGAGTCCGTCCACTGGGCCCAGATCGCTTCGAACTGCGGCGGCCAGCTTCTCCACAGACTCAAGGTTCGCGAGGTTGCACGTGTAGGGGATCACGCCGTCGTGGTTCTGGGCGAGTTCCTCCAGGCGGGCGGCGTCGAGGTCGACGGCGGCAACCCGGGCTCCCGCAGCGAGCAGTGCCGCCACAACTGCCTGGCCGGCGGCACTGGTTGATCCTGCCACCACAACGTTGAGGGCCGGGGTGGATGCCACGTCGTTGTGGTCATTCGTAGTAGGCAAGGTGTGTCCTTCCAAGACGTAATCACGGTCGGAAGGAGCATATCGGGTGGACAAGGTTGGCTTATGCCTAGATTAGCTTAGGGATAGAGGATCTAATGCTCAGTGCGTATTGGGTCCTCTAAGCAAGCCAGTGAGTGTGGCTGCTTGACGTTGAAGTTCCGATCGGTGGCAGCGTCTGCGGGCCCAAAAATCCAGATGATTGAGCGACTCGCCATGGCCTGTTGAGGCACCGTCGGCAGCGGTGGGAGGATGGAGCGGTGGAACCCCTCTTCGACTTCCTTGGCAGTTACTGGTGGCTCATCTTCCCCATCGGCGGGATGGCTGGCGGTTGGGCGAGATCGTGGTCCAAAGCGAGTGAAGAGCGGCACCGCCGCAAGGTCGAGTTGCTGAAGTTGCGCAACCAGCTGGCGGTGCACGAGGAAGCAAACCAGGCTGAGGTGGTCTCACTGATGACCGCCCACGATTCGGTCAATCACAGATGGCTGGAGTACGAACTCGACGTCGGCAATCTCATCGACTTTCCGCTGATAACCGACGTCCGTGAACCGCTCACGGTCGCGTTCCTGCGCGCCAAGAAGGAAGCCGACGGCCTGCGGCCGGGCGCGCCGGAGGAGATCTCGACGCCGGCCCGGCTTGCTGAATATCGGGCGGCCGTTCACAGCTACGAGTTGGCCTTCGACGTAGCCGAGCGCGAAGCCCGGAGAATCAAGGACGGTAACTTCAGCGGCCCGGAGCGGCAACGACTGGCTACGGCCCGGAAACTGCTGCGCATTGCCGAGGACACCGCAGCTACACCTGCGGAACGGCAAACTGCGTACAAGCGCGCACGCAAGGAACTCGACGGCCTGATCGTCCTTCCCGAAGCAACAGTTGCCGCGCTGGAAGGCAAGATCGCCGGAATGCTGGATACCCGGAAGGACCCGGACACGGACGTGAAGTTCGCGTGACGCCGGAGAGGCAGCTAACGGAGCTTGACACCCATCACGGTCCGAACCGTGGAGCCCGCAAGGTCGTCCTCAAGGTGCCGCATTCCGATCTGTTCGGCAACGCGCCTGGAGGCAATATTGTCGGGGTGGATGATGGCTACCAGGCGATCAACTTCCACCACATCCCGGGCGTATTCGAGGCAGGCCAAAGCGGCTTCCGTGGCATAGCCCCGCCGCTGAAGATCCAGGCGTACGTGGTAACCAACCTCAAGCTCGGACCGGCCATTGACGTTCTGCCACGTCAACCCGCAGTCGCCGACAAAATCGCCGTCGTGGGTTTCCACGATCCACAACCCGTACCCGTGGCGGGCATAGTTCGCCTGGTTCCAGTCGATCCAGGCGGCTGCTTCATCCCGGGTTTTGGGCGCCGGGTAGTACGTCATGACGTGGGGGTCACCGAGCAGGCTGCTCATCCCCTCGATGTCAGCAGGCGTCATCTCGCGAAAGCGCAATCGTTTGGTTGGGAGGGGGAGCATCTCCGAAGCCTACCGGCAGCTGACCCCGCCGTGGGCCGTGCTTCCGCTACCTTCTTTGAACTCCGTTGGACGCTTATGCAACCGGAATCGGCTGAATTTGGGGCCACCGAATGCCAAAGTGGGTCGTGAACCTACAGGCAGCCCACGCGGGTACCCGTTCAAGCCGTAGCCCGAACCCGCACCGGAGTGAGCATCTCCCGTTCGAACCCGACCACACGGCGTGGCCCGTGGAGGATCACCTCGTGGGTGGCCGCATCTGAGGCGCAGGAGGTGGAAACGTGCAGCTTCACCAGGCCGGGCGTCACGACGCGCTGCAGGTCCAATCCGGTAAAGGACGTGCGGTCCGCATGGACCACGAACTCCACCTCGGAAGAAGCTCCCGCTGGCAACTCCACCCGCGCATACCCGATCAACTCGCGGACCGGACGCACTACTTCGCCGACGGGATCTTCCAGATACAGCTGGACAACCTCGGCGCCATCACGGAGACCGGTGTTCGTGACCGTACAGCTGACGGTAACCGAGTCCGACGTCGACATCGTCGGCACGCTGCTGTGGTGACCCGACAATTCGAAGCTGGTGTAGGACAAACCGTGCCCGAACCCATACAGCGGCGAGGGATCCAGCGCACTGACTTCAGTGCGACCGGCAAGCCGGGAGTGCAAGTAGGTGCCGGGCTGGCCACCGGACGACCTCGGCACGGAGACTGGCAACTTGCCGGAGGGATTGACGACGCCGGTGAGCACGTCCCAGAGTGCCTCACCGCCTGCTTCGCCAGGGAAGAACCCTTGAACGATCGCGTCGGCCCGGTCGACGAAGTCGCCGAGTGCATAGGGTCGCCCGCTCAGGACGACCACCACGGCACGGGATCCGGAATCCGCGCAGGCCGCAAGGACCCGGTCAAGCATCCGGTGCTGATCGCCGGGAAGGTGGAGGTCGGCGGCGTCGTTCCCTTCGCCTGAGGTGCCGCGACCAAAGAGTCCCGCATTGTCACCGACCACCACCACACAGGTGTCCACGGAGGCGGCTATCTGGCATGCCTCGGCAATTTCAGTCTCCGTTGCCACCTCACAATTTCCGGTCACGGAACTGAGCACAGAATCAAATCGCCCGGCCGCAACAGCCGCGACCGAAGGAACGGAGATGCCCATGGGAACATCAGGATGCGATGCGCCGACATGGGCATCGAAGGAGTAACAACCCAGCATGGCGAACGGGTCATCGGCCAAGGGACCCACCACACCCAGAGATCCGCCGGATGGCAACGGGAGCGCTGGAGCTCCGTCGAACGATCCGTTGCTCAACAGGACCAAGGACTGCGCGGCCAACTCATGCGCAAGGGCCCGGTCTTCGGTGCGATCGAGTTCAATAGCTGCTGACAAGGCCGGCGGAGCAGGGGAGAAGTCGGGGGACAGGAGCCCCACCTGTGCCTTCTGCGTCAGGACCCGGCGGAGTGCCTGGTCAACCACAGCTACGTCCAGGGCGCCCTCTTGGACACGGGCGAGGAGCGGCGCGCCAAAGCAATTCACGGTCGGGAGCTCCACATCAACGCCCGCGGAGAGGGCCAATATGGCCGCCTCTCCGGAATCTGCTGCAACGCCGTGGGTGACATCGAGGAACGCGACGCCGAAGTAGTCCGCCACCACTGTGCCGTTGAAACCCCACTCCTGACGGAGCAGCCCGGTCAAAAGGGCACGATTCGCGGCGGCGGGTACGCCGTCGATGTCGGTATAGGCGTGCATCACCGACCGGGCGCCACCATGCCGGAGGGCCATTTCGAAAGGCGGCAGCATGACGTCGGCGAGTTCCCGGGGACCCATGGAGACAGGGGCATGGTTGCGGCCGGCCTGCGAGGCCGAGTAGCCCACAAAGTGTTTGAGGGTGGAAACGATCCCGGTTGATTCCAGGCCCTGAACATAAGCGGTTGCCACAGTTCCCACCAGGTAAGGGTCCTCGCCGATCGTCTCCTCGACCCGGCCCCAGCGGAGATCACGGACAACGTCCAGCACCGGAGCCAGGCCCTGATGCACCCCGAGGGACCGCATGCTTTCACCGATCCGGGAGGCCATCTCCTTCACCAGGCCAGGATTGAAAGTGGCGCCCCAAGCCAGGGGGACGGGGAAGGCTGTGGCCTTCCAGGCGGCCAACCCGGCCAGGCATTCCTCGTGGACTTGGGCGGGAATGCCGAACCTGGATGCGGCCATGATCTGTTCCTGGGCTGCGGCCAGCCGTCGCGCACCTTCCGCGGGCTCCACGGGAACAGTCCCGTACATGCGGGTGATCTGTCCCAGGCCATCGGCAATGATGTCGTCCCAGGAGCGGTCGTCTCCGGCCATTTGGCTCTGCAAAGGCGCAACGGAATCACCATCTGTGGAGGCGTTGACCCACACGCCTGCCAACTGTGCCAGCTTTTCTTCCAGAGTCATTTCACGGATGAGATGCTCCACGATGCCGGACGCTGGAACGCGGGCGAGTGCGTGCTGATCGGCGGCACCGGTGCTCACAAGCTTCTCCTCGGGATCTGGGTTGGTTCTTAGAAAGTATCAGAAACTTTAATCAACTTGCTAGGCAGATTTTCTGTTGATTTATGAGGATTTTCTTCATAGCGTTGTGTCACTGGTGGGCCGTTGTGGATAAGTTGCTCACTAAAAAATCAGAAACTTTCGGACATAATTGCCTACGCTCAACGGAGAGACCCATATGCAGACTTACAGGGTGGCCATCATCGGAACAGGCGGGATCGCAGCTGTTCACGCGTCCAACCTGGCCCGCACCGACAACAGAGCGACGTTGATCGCCGCGTGCGATGTCGAAGACGCACGCTTGCAGGCCTTCGCGGATGAGCATGGGATCGCCGGCCGCTACCAGAGCCTCACGGAGTTGTTGTCCGAGGCCAAACCGGACATCGTGCACCTGTGTACTCCGCCCATGATGCACATTGACCAGGCGATCGAGTGCCTTGAGGCCGGTGTGCACGTCCTGTCCGAGAAGCCTCCGGCACTCAGCCTTGCCGACTTCGACAGGCTCAACACCGCAGAAGCCAAGGGCGGCGCCCAGTTCTCGTGCGTTTTCCAGCACCGCTTCGGTGACGCCTCAGCAGCTGCAAGGGGTTTGATTGGTGGCAGCGATTTCGGACGACCCCTCGTAGCCCGCTGCGACACGCTGTGGTACCGGCCGGATGAGTATTTCGATCTTCCGTGGCGCGGCACGTGGAAAGCGGAGGGCGGTGGGCCCACGATGGGCCACGGCATCCACCAGTTCGATCTCCTCCTGCACCTCCTGGGGCCATGGGACGGGGTGCACGCAATCGCCTCGCGGCAAGCCCGGGCCACGTCGACCGAGGACTTCTCCGCCGCGCTCGTCCGCTTCGAAAACGGCGCGGCCGCAACGGTCATCAACTCGCTGCTCTCACCGCGCGAAACCTCGGACATCCGCGTGGATTGCGAATACGCCACCGTCGAACTCAGCCACCTTTACGGTTACGGCACCAAGGACTGGACCATTACGCCCGCGCCTGGCCACGAGGCCGCCGTCTCCGCCGCCTGGTCCTGCCAACCGTTGGAGCGGGGCAGTGGGCACTCTGCGCAGTTCCTCGCCATGTATGACGCGCTCGACGCCGGCCTGCCGCTCCCAGCCGGGGCGGACTCAGCCCGGCAGACACTGGAGTTCGCTGCCGCGATTTACGCGTCGGCCTTCACAGGTGCCCCCGTTCGTCGCGGAGAGATCGTCCCCGGCCACGCCTTCTATGAGGGCATGGACGGGGATGGCCGGGGGACCCGCGTCCTGGCCGCCACCGCCCGCGCCTAACCACCACGTAAACGGAGAACACCATGACCAGCACAACCCAAAGCTCCTACACTCAAACCCTTGGTTACACCGACGACGGCCGTGCCCTGACCTTCACGGTCGGCGCCCAGGACATCGCCACGTACACCTATCTGCCTGTAGATGAGCAGTACGAGAGCCCCCGACCCTTCTTCCACCCACTGAAGACACTGGAAGGCGATGAAGTTACCATCTCCAGGCCGTGGGACCACGTCTGGCACAAAGGCCTGTCCTGGGCGCTGCCGAACGTGGGAGAGCGCAACTTCTGGGGCGGTGCCACCTACACCCGGGACACCGGCTACGCGAACCTGGACAATAACGGTGCCATGAACCACCAGGCATTTACGTCCATTGAAGACTCCGGCGAAGGCATCACCGCTGCGGAAACACTGCTCTGGAGTGCGCAACCCTCCGGCGCCGGGCAGAATGGTCAGCCGCTCATCGTCGAGAAGCGCCGGTTCGGCATTCAGCTCCTTCCCACCCTCAATGCGTGGGCACTCCTCTTCGAAACAGAGATGAGCAACGTCTCCGGCGCCGAGATCGGCATCGGGAGCCCCACAACAGAGGGTCGCGACAACGCAGGTTACGGCGGGCTGTTCTGGCGCGGGCCGCGCTCATTCACAGGCGGGGAATTCCGCTCCGAAGCAGGGACCGGTGCTGACGAATTCATGGGCACGCGCTCAGAGTGGATCGCTTTCACCGGTCAGCACGACGTCACATGCCGGAAGTCCAGCATCCTGTTCGTCGAGGACCAAGCCAACCCTGGTGCCTCCAACCAGTGGTTCGCCCGCTCCTCCATGTTCGCCTGCCTCGGGTCGGCTCCATTCTTCAGCGAAGTAGTCCCGCTCACGGAGGCCGAACCGCTCACGTACCGGTACGCCGTCGTGATTGCCGACGGCGACCTGGAAGGCGGGCAAGCTGCCGCGCTCGCGGTCGCCGCCAAGGCAGCACTGGAGGGCTGGGCCTGACATGTGCAACACATTTCCGGGGGCCACCGCCGTATCCGAAGTCAGTATCTATGACTGGCCAGGGGCGGATGGCGGAGCCGGCGGCTCACCGCACGTGCACACCGCCTCTACGGAGGCATATGTGGTGCAGCAGGGGACTGGTCGCTTGGAAACCTTGGACTCGCGAGGGTTCACCTCCACGCCGTTGGCCCCCGGAACGGTGGTCTGGTTCACTCCGGGTACCGTCCACCGTGCCATCAACGACTCGGGCGATTTGAGGGTGCTGATTGTCATGCAGAACGCCGGCCTTCCGGAGAACGGCGACGCGGTGATGACCTTTCCGCCCGAGCACCTGGTGGACGTTGACGCTTACGCGCGTGTTGCGTTCCTTCCGTCCCGGGATGCCGACGGCGGTGACGCGGCGGCGGAGGCGGCCGCGCGCCGTCGTCGGGACCTGGCTTTGGAAGGTTATCTGGCCCTGAAGGCGGCCGTGCAGGAGTCGGGGGTCGGGGCGCTGGCGGAATTTCATGCCGCGGCCGCGAGGTTGGTGAGCGGCAAGACCGGAAACTGGCGAGACTACTTGGTTGGGGGCGCTGCGCGGCAGGCGGAGCTGACGGGGCGGCAGTTGGAGTCTCTCGAGTCCATGGAAAGTTTCTACTTGCAGGATGCGAGGACTACGATGGGCGAACGGAAAACCCGCAGGATCTATGGCATGTGCGGCCGGATCCAGGCGTGGGAACTTTCCGAAACAGACATCGCCGCGGGGTGATCCCGGGCTGGAAAGGTGGGGACCCATGGTGACCAAGCAGGACTCTGGACGGGCCACGATCAGCGAGATCGCCCGTGAGGCCGGAGTCTCGGTGCCCACCGTATCCAAGGTTCTCAACGGCCATGCCCATGTTGCCGCAGCCACACGTGCCAGGGTCGAAGAGATCATCGCCAAGCGTGACTATGCGCGGCGGCCGGCCAAACGGAGCAAGAAGGCCGGGCTCGTGGATCTTGTGTTCCCAGGCATGGGCTCCGAATGGGCCTGCGAGATTATCGAAGGCGTAGAGCGCGTGGCGCAGGAAGCCGGCTACGGCACCGTCGTCAGCAGCCTGTCCCTGGACGGTTCCAGGATCCGTCCTTGGCTGGCGAACCTCGCTGAGCGGAAGTCCGACGGCGTGCTGCTTGCAGTTTTCGGTCTGGACCAGAAGCAGATTCAGCGCATCAAATCCTTGGGTATCCCCGTCATTCTGATCGATCCTGTGGGGCAACCCGGGCCGGACCTCATGACCGTGGGTGCCGCCAACTGGGACGGCGCTTTCTCTGCCACCGAGTATCTGCTGAAGTTGGGCCACACCCGGATCGGAATGATCGGGGGCCGCGAGGACCTCCAATGCAGCGGCGCCCGTGAGGACGGCTACGTGGCAGCGCTGCGGCGGGGTGGTATTGAGCTGGATCATTCCCTGATGGTGCCGGGCGATTTCTCCACCGAGTCCGGTTCCCATGGGACGGAAGCGTTGCTGGCTCTTTCCAACCGGCCCACCGCGATCTTTACCGGCAACGATGCCCAGGCGCTCGGTGCTTACCGGGCTGCACGCTCAGCAGGCCTTCGCATTCCCGATGATCTTTCCATCATCGGCTTTGACGACATCCCCGCCGCTGAATGGATAGAACCCGGCCTCACCACCATCCGCCAGCCCGTGGTGCAGATGGCCGAAACTGCCATGCGCGCGCTCCTCCGCCACCTCGAAGGAGATGAGGAGCTGCCGCAGCGGATCGAGCTGGGGACTGAGTTGGTGGTGAGGGGCTCGACGGCGGCGCCGGCTAAAGACTGAGGGCGTCGATGGATTGCAGGAACAATGGGATGAGTGGGTCGTTGTTTCCGCGCAGCCACGCGGTTCCAACGCTCCACACTGAGGACTCGAGGTCGATGGGCACCAATTGCACGCCTTCCGGAAGGGTGGCGGAGGTGCTGGCGGGAACCACGGCGGAGCCGGCTCCGGCTGCAACGAGCGCCAGCACAGTGAGAAGGTCCGAGGTCTCATAGAGGACGCCTGGCCGTGCGCGCAGATCCGAGAAGAGATTGCTGGTTTGGGCAGTGAGTCCTGGGCCGCGCGCCGGATCAAGGCGAATGAGAGGACGACCATCGATGAACCGATGCAGCGCATCCCGGGTCGATAGGGGAGCCGACTCACTCTTGGGAATCGCAAGGGCCAGACGATCGCGGCGCATCATCCGGGTGGCAATGTCCGGTGGGGCAGGCAGCCGAACAAATCCGATACTGAGCGTCCCGTTGCGCAGTGCCTCGAACTGCGCTGTGGATGACATGTCGTCCAATCCGATGTCGATGGCCGGATGTTCGGTCCTGAAGGCGGCCACAGCACGCGGAGCCACGTCGATCGCGGACATGCCGAATCCCACCTTCAACGCACCCTCAGCCCCCGCCGCGATACGTTCCATGCGCTGTGCGAGCCCGTCGGCGCGGCGCACGAGGTCGACCGCATCGGCAAGCAGCGCCTCTCCGGCACGGGTGAGTGCTGCCCCGTGCCGACCCCGGGTGAACAGCTGGCTTCCGGCCTGACGCTCCAGGAGCTGAATCTGTTTGGTGAGGTTGGATTGCGTGGTGGAAAGCGCCTTGGCCGCCAGCCCGAAGTTCCCGGTTTCGGCGACAGCAACGAAGGAGCGAATCAGCCGTAGTTCCATTCTGGGGATCCTAGTTTCATTCCCGAAGGGAATCAAAAGTCCTTAAAGTTTCATTAGACGGAATGCTAGGTGGCGGCGAGCATGGGAGGTGTCCCAACCAAGGAGAAACCAATGATCACCGCCCCCACCCTTCGCGCTTCGGTTGTCCAGTTCGAAGCCGCCCCGGATCGCCCGGACCTCAATCTAAGGACCATTCGCCGGCTGGCCATCAAGGCGGCGAGGGACGGCGCCCGGATTGTTGCGTTCCCGGAAATGTGCCTGATCGGTTACTGGCATCTACGCAAGCAGACCCCGGAACGCTTGTATGAATTAGCACAGTCCGAGGACGGTGAACACGTCCAAACCATCAGGAAGCTTGCCGCAGACCTCGAACTGGGGATCGGTATCGGGTTCCTGGAAGTACAGGCCGACGGGAGGCTTTTCAATTCCTACTCCGTCTGCCTCCCGGACGGGACCGTTCACACCCACCGGAAACTCCACGCCTTCGAGCACGAGGCCATCAGTAGCGGCTCGGAGTTCACAGTGTTCGATACACCTTGGGGTGTCAAAGCAGGGATTCTGATTTGTTGGGACAACAACCTGGTGGAGAATGTGCGTGCCACGGCCCTCCTCGGGGCAACGGTGCTTATCGCTCCCCACCAGACGGGCGGGACCAACTCGGCCAGTCCCCGGGGCATGAAGCCTGTCCCTGCAGAGCTATGGGACAACCGTGCAGCGGATCCCGCGGCCATCGAGGACGCGTTCCGGGGGGTCAACGGCCGTGGGTGGCTTATGCGGTGGCTGCCTGCCCGTGCCCACGACAACGGCATGTTCATCCTTTTCAGCAACGGTGTGGGCCGCGACGACGACGAGATCCGGACGGGGAATGCGATGATCATCGATCCCTACGGAACGATCGTGGCCGAGACCTGGGTGGCGGACGAAGCCGTGGTAACGGCAGATCTGGACTTTGATCTCGTGCCACTTTCAACCGGGCGCAGATGGATTCGTGGCCGCAGGCCAGAGCTGTACGGCATCCTCGGCCGCCAGCAGGGAAACGAGCTCGACGCTCGTGCAGCGCGCTTCTCCAAGGACCCTGTGGACGTCTGAACGGACGTTCCCTCGTGGCCAGCGGCTAGCGGGCCCGACTCAGGGTGAGGGGGCAAACCATCAGGGGGCGTTTCACCATAGCCGCAGGTCAACGACGTCTTGCGCCGCACTTTGTACCGTCGATCGTTGGGCGATAAGGTATTGCCAGACCGTTTTGCAGAGGGCGGCCCTTTTCGCTCCTTTGCTGTCTGCTGGGGACGCATTTCAGTCAGTAGGAACGTGCATGGTCAACCCCCTCCCCGAGCATGAAGCTCTCCAGAACGGATACTTTTTGGATCTCGTCCTGGGAAGCGAGGACGTTGAGGCTTTTCTCAGCGACCTCGCGGCTTTCTCAGCCGAGAGCCTCTCTCACCCGGAGAGCCCGGTATACAGCGGCATCACAGTGTTACGTCGCAAGAAGTCGGCAACTGCCGCAAGCAGTGACGAGCGCGCCCGCGTCATGGATCAGCTCCAAAGCACCTTCGAAGGCCCCTGCCTCACGGCCATGGACAAGCTCACCCCCGTACTGGTCCCGGACCTCCTGAGCGACCAGCGTTGGCCGGCCTATATCCAGGCTGCCTCCGACCAAGGGCTTCGCTCCATCCTGAGCGTTCCGCTCCTGGTCGAGGGCGATACGCGCGCTGCCCTGAACCTGTACTCCGAGAAACCGGATGCGTTCCAAGCCGAGGACATGGAGCGGGCCGAGGTCTTCGCCTCCCACGCCTCCAAGTCGCTGCGTCTCGCCTTGAAAATCGCACAACTCAGCGATGCCCGGAACGACCTGGCAACGGCGATGCAGTCGCGCACCGTCATCGACCTCGCGGTCGGGGCGATCATGGCGCAAAACCATTGCAGCCAGGAGGAAGCTTTCACTATCCTGCGGACGGCCTCCAGCAACCGGAACATCAAGCTGCGGCATCTGGCCAAGTCCATCATCGCGGCTGTGTCTTCGGGGAAGATCACGACGCACTTCGAGGAGTGAGTACATTCTGCTGGATCATCGTCGCCCGCACATCGGTGCACCCGCGGAATTCCGGGATTGGGTGCCGGTGCCACGCCGGATGATCCAGCAAAATTTGCCTGAACCAGTAAGTCCGCCCACCGAACCCGTTTCGTAACCCGAGGCAACCATGGAGCAGACTGGGTTGGGTGACCGCCAAGAAACCCCGTCCCGGGCTCGCGATTGCTGCGCTGAGCCTCGGAACTGCACTGAACCCGCTGAACTCGTCCATGATCGCTGTGGCACTGGTGGTCCTTCGGGAGCATTTTGAGCTCGACGTCGCAACAGTCACCTGGGTGATCACCTCGTTCTATCTGGCGTCCGCGGCAGGGCAACCCCTCATGGGCAGGCTGGCTGACCGCTTCGGGCCCCGGCGGCTGTTCATGTTCGGCATGGCCTTGGTCGCTGTTACTTGTGCGATCGCACCGTTCCTGCCCAACTTTGCGCTGGTTTGCGTGGCCCGCGCGCTCATGGCTGTAGGGACCGCGACGGCGTACCCGTCCGCCGTCGTGATGGTCACCGAACTAAGCCGGCTGGCGAACTTGCCGTCCACCCGGCCGCTGGGCCGGATCCAGATGGCCAACACCTCGGCCGCTGCTGTGGGTCCCGTGGTGGGCGGCCTGTTGGTGAGCCTGGTGGGGTGGCAGGCGCTGTTCGCGATCAACGTGCCCATTGCGTTGCTCGCGTTGTTTGTTGTCCGGCAAACTGCACCTGCCGATTCCGGGAGGGAGACCGGTTCGCTGGGAACGCTGATACGGGATTCCGACATCCCCGGCATCCTCGCGTTCGTCACCTCCCTCATGCTCGCCATGATGGCGCTGCTCAACGTGATGCCGGGCTACCGCTGGTACCTTCTGGGAGCGGCTACCGTGATTGGCGCACTTTTTGCCTGGCGCGAGCTGCGGTTCAGGCCGCCGTTCCTGGACCTCCGGCTGCTGGGCCGCAACCGCCCGCTGTTGCTGGTCTATGTGCTGTTCATTGTTTTCAGCGGCGTGTATTACTTTGCGTTCTTCGGCCTGCCGCAGCTGCTGCAGGAAGCGGGCCATTACGACGCCGGTGTTGTAGGCCTGCTGATGCTTCCCCTTGCGGCGTTGTCGGTTGTGGTGACGCCGCTGACGGTACGGTTCATTGAGCGGTTCGGTGTGCGTTCGGTGCTGATCGCCGGCGTCGGGATCCTGACGCTCGCGGCAGGAACACTTGGCGTCCTGACGACGACGTTGTGGGCTCCGGTGGTGTTCGTGCTGACTGCCTTGATGGGTGTTCCGTATGGTGTGGTCAGTACGGCGTCGAACCAAGGCCTGTATGTTTCGGCCCGTCCCGAGGAGAGGGGTGTGGCGGCTGGCATCTTCCAGACCTGCCGCTACCTTGGCGCGATCACCGCAACCGTGCTGATCGGGGTGCTGTACGGTCCGGGTGTGAACCAGGCGAACTGGGGCATCATGGTCCTGGTGATGCTCGGACTGAGTGCCGTGGTGCTGGTGCTCGCGGTGATGTGGCGGAAACCGGCGGCCGTTTAGCGGATCGGTTGGGTCCGATTCGATGGTCCGCTGCGCATTCGACGTTGCCCGTCATCGAATGTGCAGGTGAACATCGAAACGGGACCCTGGCAGTGGTGCCAGAGTCCCGTTTTTCATGCTGAACCGAGGGCTGTGCTTAGCGGTTGAGGAACGCCTCGTGCTGGCGGTGGGCTTCTGCCACCTGTTCGCGGATCTTCTCCACGTCCTTGGCCTTGTTCCGATATTTCAGGGGCATCTGGACGATCTGGGCTTCCTCCGCGGTCAATGCCCGGTAGATACGCTCGCGCTCATTGGCGTCGGCGGTGTAGTCGAGGTCCAAGTAGTCCACGGCGTGGCGGCGGGCGTTGTTGATGGCAGTTTGGGCCTTGCCTGCCGGGCTAATCAGTGAGAGCACCACGGTGATGACCAGGACGCCGATGATGACGCTCAGCGAGAGGCCGGTGGTGATTTCGATGACGTTGACGTGTTCACCGCCATTGATGAACGGCAGGTTGTTCTCGTGCAGCGCGTGGAGAATCAGCTTGACGCCGATGAACGCGAGGATGGCCGCCAGGCCGTAGGAGAGGTAGATGAGGCGGTCCAGTAGTCCGTCGATCAGGAAGTAGAGCTGGCGCAGGCCCATCAGCGAGAACGCCGTCGCCGTGAACACGATGAAGACGTTCTGCGTCAGGCCGAAGATGGCGGGGATGGAGTCGAGGGCGAAGAGGATGTCCGTGCCGCCGATGGCCACCATCACCAGGAGCATGGGAGTCAGGGCACGCTTGCCGTTGACCATGGTGAAGAGCTTGTCGCCGTCGTATTTATCCGTGGTGTGGAAGAGCTTTTTGGCGAGCCGGATGATGAAGTTGTTCGCTTGGTCGTCGCCGTGGTCGCCGGGTTTGAGGAGGTTTCCGGCCGTAAGGAGCAGGATGAGGCCAAAGATGTAGAAGACCCAGGCGAACGAGTTGATGAGCGCGGCGCCGAGGAAAATGAAGCCGGTGCGGGCGATCAGTGAGAACACGATGCCGAACAACAGGACCTTCTGCTGGTCTTCACGCGGCACCCGGAAGCTCGCCATGATGATCAGGAAGACGAACAGGTTGTCGACCGATAGGGCCTTCTCCGTAATGTATCCGGCGAAGTACTCCGAACCCATCTGTGCTCCGCCAAAGACCAGTACCAGGATGCCGAAGACGACGGCCAGGCCTACGTAGATGGACGACCAGATGGCTGCTTCCTTCAGGGAAGGAACGTGGGCCTTGCGGATGTGGAAGAAGTAGTCAAAGGCCAAGAGCGCCAGAATGACGACGATGGTGATGCCCCAGATGAGGGGAGAGACGGTCATATGATCCTGCTTTCGTGAGGCGCGCGAGTGGTGTTGCTCACCGAGGGTCAAACTCGTGGAATCAAATTTACCGGGTCTGATGGGGCTGGTGGTAACGGGAGGGCAGTGGAAAGTACTTGACAGAGTGGAAAGTACTTTCTTAGAGTTGCTCTATCAAGTAAACGCATCTTTGGGGGAACCATGAACGACACCACAGGCGGCCCTTCCACTGCAGAAGCACGCGAGCTCCTTGCCAAGGCAGAGGCCATCAGTGCCACCTCAACCAACGCAGCGGCCTGGCCGGTTGCCGTCACGTTTACCAGCCTCGCGATCATTGGATCGCTGCTCATGATCGGTATGCACATCGTGCTCGTGACAGGTTACGGCGCAGCCCTGTTAGCCATTTCGGTGGGTGCCTGGGCTGCCATCACAGCCTCCGTCTGGCCCATGTTCCAGCGGTCCACCAAGGCTGGCTACACCAGGCGCTTCCTCACGTCCTTGTTTGCGTACTTTGCCCTTTACGTAGTTGCGCTCGTGGTGGGCGCCTCGTTCTTCCGGGACGGCAACCTGTGGTTCTACCTCCCGGCGGCCATTGCTCTCGGTGCAGTGGGCCTGGCAGCGGCTTTCCGCGAGTTGCGCGCATGACCACTCCCGCAGAACACCCGCGCCACAAGCTCAACGAACTGGTCCATTCACCCGTCCGGTTCTCCATCATGGCTGCGCTCGCCGGCGCGGAATCGATGGACTTCAAGGACATCCGCGATGCCATCCAGGTGAGCGATTCCGTCTTGAGCAAGCAACTGGCCATCCTGGAGAAGGCCGAGTACGTGAAGATCAAGAAGAGCTTCGCGGGGAAAATGCCGCGGACGTCGGCCAGCCTCTCGGCCACTGGGCGTGAAGTGTGGGCAGCGCACCTGCAGACGCTGCGGGAGATTGCGGGCGGGTGATCTCTCCCGTATGTGAAGTACGACGGCGGAACGCGCCTTGAGTGCCAGAGGTCCGGACATGCGGGGGTTGCTGCAGGCTTTTCATGTCACAGCGCGGCGCATCGCCTATCTCGTTTGGATTTGGGTCCACTCGTCTTGGTTTGCCGGCCGGTGCCAGTACTGCCGGGGCTGTTGGGATTCGCGGGCGACGTCCGTGAGCCAAAGGGTGCTGCCCGGGTCCCAGCCCGCAATGACAGTTGCCGTGTCCTGGTCGACAGCAAGCGCGCGTCCTGCCGCGTTCAAGTACCCGGTGACCGTGAGATGCACGGCGTCCCATTCCGCGGCCGCAAGCTCCCAGTCAGGGATGACCCAGCGACCGTGCCGAGCTGTTGTACGGAACCAGTCGTGGCGGCGGGACGCTGAAACTTCCAAGGGGAACGCCCGGCACAAAGCAGTCCAGTCCTCCGCGGTGTGGATATCCAGGATCCGGCCAGTTCCACTCACGGGAATTGTCGTGGCATCCTCCCAGCCGAGGGAATCCTCCACGAGGCTGAGGCCTTCGGGGATGCGCGGCACGGTCTGCACGAGTCCGTGCGCGATGGACCACCATTCTCCACTGAAGTTGGCTTGCGGGTCTTTGGGTCGTTCCCACGCTGCGCGGGCTTCTTCGGCACGTTCCTTGCGGGCCCATTCGGCCAGGGTCTGTTGTGGATTCCGGGGGAGTGGTGCGGGGTCGCTTGCCGGCCGCCAGTCGATGGCCCATTGGCTCGGTTGGAAGCCTTGGTGCCACCAATGAGTGGCGTCGGACGCCAGCAAACCCGCAGCCACATGTGCCAACGCGGCGGTCACGGCGTCGGTGCCGGCGAGTACGTCCTCGCCGTCGGGAGGCTGCCAGTATCGGGCCGTGTCCACGCTGCGTTGGAGGGAGTACTGCACCAAGGCGGAACTGACGGCTCCCACGTCCAGCGAGGCGATGCCGGCGGCGACATCGGCTACCGTCGGGATGGCTGGAACAGGTTCCAGTTCATGTCCCGGAGAGCCGCTGAGCCTGAGCATGACCCGGGAGCTGCCAGCCCCCGGATCGAGGTTGTATCCAAGCTCGAGTGCGGCTCGCCGGATGAAGGGGTCGGCCTCTATTGCGAGCTCAAGGCAAAGGCGCCTCCCGCGCGGGCCACGGAGCAGGAACTCAGCATCGGGCAGCATCCGCCCATCCTGCCATACCCGGTATTCCATCGAGGCGCACCAGTCTCGCTGTCAATACTCCGGAACTTCCGCTCGCTCGCCGTCCGCTGTGACCGCTAGCTGACGCTGCACAAGACTTGGTCGAGTTTGCTACCCCGTCCGTAAACCCCAGCTTGCGATGCTGCCCCCGGGGCAAGAAACGAGCAACAATCCTTGGGACCCATTAATCGTCCAAGCCTCGTAGTTTTTATCCGCAGGGACATCCATGGCGCTCCCGTCGGCGAAGTCCACATGAAGGGCGCCGCGGTTGTCGGCCAGGCCCGCCACGATTGATGACCGGGTGATCGAGAGAGCTGGACCCAGAAGGGCAGGTTTTCCGTTGGGGTCAAGCTGGTGGATGTTCCCGGCAGCAGATTTGAAGATGAAGTCCGACTCGATCCTGAGGATCATGCCGCCGTCTGTGCAGATGGTGAATGCATGGTCGACCCGGCATTGGACTATCAGGTCTGGCCCCGGAGTAACCGGCCACGACCAAAGCACGTGGTCGTCCACTGGGATATCGCTCATGTTTGCATCCACATCTGATCTTCCGGTCCCAATGCGTCGACGAAACTGGTCAGCACACTCATTCCGTCAGGCTCCGCGCCCCACCCGTCCTCGAACGCATCAAAGGAGTCATCGAGAACCACAAGATCCTGCACCATGGGGTGTCCCTCATGACCAATGGTCCTGTGGACCCATCTGGTGAGTTCCCGTATCTGCAGGTTTCCAGCAAGGACCTGGCTTGCGTAGTGGTGGGTGGCAGCAAGTTGAGCTTCTTCCCGGGTCATGGATCCCGTTGCCATGCCAAGCGAGCTGAGGGCATCAACTATCAGCGTTCCGAGCTGGAAGACGTTGATGTCAGGTGATGCTCCAGCAAGTTCGCGGAGAGATTCGTTGTCATAACCTTCGACCAGCGCATTTGTGGCTGCCGAGATGGCTGGAGTTGCAGCATCCTGCCTGAGGATCCACAAAGCTCTGGCCGTAAGGAGTTCGCCCAATGCTGCGCTATACACTAAAGCGTCTGCCGCCGGAGGCTGTTACCCGACTGGGCAAGCCGAGGCTTTGCGTAAAGCCAAGCGAGTAGCCCGAGCAGCGGAACAGCAAATAAAAGCAGTACCCATAGGATCCGGGTTGTTTGGTTCAGACGGACTTCCCCGAGCACGTCGAAGACTGCCCAAATGATCGAGCCCATAACAAAGGCCGCTGACGCCGCCGCCAACAGCACCAAGGCCCACTGCCAAACTTCCACGTTGTCCCCTCGGCCAGATTTCCGTCAATATAGCACCCTGAAACCGCTCCGCGGCCGGGTGCCAGAACATTTCGGCCGCCGCCGTTGTGCTCTGGCCGAAAGCACGACGGCGACGATCGCCGGCCGCTGCAACCGCTAGCTGACGCTCACCAACACCTGCTCGATACGCGCAAGCAGGCCCGGCCAGCCGTTGCCCATGCCCTCGATGGCCTGCCGTCCCATGGGTGAGTCCAGGTTGAAGCCGGCGTGTTCGAAGTGAAGTGTTGTCCTGGCGTCGACCGTTTCCAGCGTCCAGGTGATGGTCGTATCCAAGCTGCCTTCGGCGAAGACAAAAGTTATGGAATCGCCGGGCTCGACGGCGGTGACTTCGCACTGCTGCTGGCCCCAGGCGCCCATGTCCATGGTGAAGCGGTGTCCGACCACGGGTGCGATATCGCCAGGCGCCCACCAGCGGGCGAGCAGTTCCGGCGTCGTGAGGGCGGCCCACACGGCTTCTTTGGGGTGGGGGAAGGTGCGCTCGAGGCGGATCGTGTTTTCAGTCATGGGTGTTCTCCTCATCCAGAAGACCGGCCAGGGCATCGAGCCTCTGGTTCCAGTAATGCTCGTAGTGCTGCAGCCAACCGCTGACTTCACGCAGTCCTTGCGGCTGGAGGTGGTAAATCCTGTGCCTGCCTTGCCGTTCCTCGCGGATCAGGCCTGCCTCCTTGAGGACGGCCAGGTGTTCCGACGCCGATGAGCGGCTGAGCTCCAGTCGACCCGTCAGCTCGCCCGCGGTCAGGGGACCGGCGAGGAGGATGTCGAGGATGGTCCGCCGCGAAGGGTTCGCGAGGGCGCCGAAGACGTCGGAGGGCACGGGTTTATGATATGTCGGAAATTTCCGAAATGAAAAGTTAGTCGTCTTACGCTGTGACATTCGGGTTGTTTCGTAGACTCACAGTTCAAGGAAGATTTCGCCAGTTCGGGGGGAAGACCTGTGAAGAACGCACCGAGCCCATTGCAAGTAGTGATGTTCTTTGCCTTGGCGATCATCTTTGCGATGTGGCCACCGCTGGTCTGGTGGCGGGCCGCGGGAGCCGTGCTCATGCTGGGATTCGGGTGCTACGGAGTTTATGTCCTGCGGAAAGCCAAGCGGAATGCTGCACCCCGGGAGGCCGGCGAGTCTGAGTGATCCGGTAGTGATGGACTGGATGCCACCTCTATGTCTGCGTAGATTTCGTGGGATACTGCATCCCTGGTGGCAGGCTCTCCCCAATGCCCGCTACGAAGCCGAAGTCTATTCCGACGTCGTCCGGTTTTGACTCGCGCTCCAGCTTCCGTACCTCGCTGGGCGTGAAGTAGCTTTTCGCGATTCCGCTTTCCGTTTCGAACGTGAAGGATCCAAAGATTGTTGGGTCGGAGCGGTGCCTTAGCAGCAGTGTTGTGTCTGTGCCATTTATCTCCACGGCCGCCGGATGGTAGCTGTCCATGCTCCGGCCCCATATGGGGAAGGAGAGTGGGAAGGCCAACTGAACGGACTCAGGAAAGGCGCGGGGGACGCGCTCTATGGAGAGGGAATGCTGGGCTGCGCCGTCAACCTGAACAGTCATGGTGTGAGGGTCAAAGCTCTGGGTGGTTCCGTCCAATAGCCGCGTCGCGGACCATATGAAGCCTCTTGGAAGCACTGAGATGGCGTACCGCTCAGTGTGCCCACCAGCTTGGCATAGTGAGATTGCATCGTAGGAAGTGCCGTCACCACCCACCATGGCCTTGCCGATTGCGATCGCCAGCTGCTCAGAGGAAGTGTCCACGCCTCATCCTTGCATGGGTGAGGCTGGCTGCTTAGGCGGGGCCGCCGTCGTTGTTTGCCAGGAGGAACTTCCGCAGGAGGTTCGCCAGCTGTTCGCGTTCGGTCTTGGAGAGGCCGTCGAGCATCTTCTGCTGATTCTCCACGTGGTGCTCCACCACCTCGTCAACCAGGGCTAGTCCCTCGGGGGTAAGACTGACCAGCAGCTGACGGCGGTTCCCGGGGTTGGTTTCGCGGTGGATCAGGCCGCGGTTCACCAGGCGGTCGACGCGGTTGGTCATGGCTGCGGAGCCGATCATGGTCAGGCTGGCGAGCTGCCCGGGAGTGAGTGGCGCCTCGGCTGCCGACCGCCGAAGGGTTGCCAGGACGTCGAACTCCCAAGGCTCCAGCCCGAACTGGTTCATGAATCTCTGCACATCGAGTGACGCCAAACGGTTCGCCCTTGCGAGTCGGCCCAAAATGCCCATGGAGCTGACATCCAGATCGGGGCGCTCCCGGTTCCATTGCTCAAGAATCGTGTCCACTGCGTCGCGGTCCATTGCCCTCCCATGCTTGACCTCAAACAGTACAACACCTACATTGTCATACATCAAATAGTTCGACATCGAAATGTATGGAAGTGAACAATGGCTCGGATGTCTCCCCGCGACCTCTTCATCACCGCGCTCGCGCCGATTGTCTGGGGTTCCACCTATCTGGTGACAACTCAATTCCTTCCCGCCGACAGGCCGCTCCTTGCCGCAACCGTGCGGGCCCTGCCTGCCGGAATCGTGCTGATGCTCGTCACCCGGACATGGCCGCGGGGAACGTGGTGGTTCAAAGCAGCGGCACTGGGCGCACTGAACATCGGGCTGTTCTTCTTCCTGCTGTTCTTCACCGCATACCAGTTGCCGGGTGGGTTGGCGGCGTTGGTTGGGTCGATCCAGCCCCTGTTCGTGCTCTTCCTGGGTGCGTTGCTGCTGGGGGAGAGGATCCGTCTCGCGCACATCGTGGCGTGCGCCGTGGGAGCTGCCGGGGTCGGTTTGTTGGTTCTGCGTTCCGACGCGTCGCTGACGGTCATTGGTGTGCTTGCCGGGATGGCGGGTGCGCTGAGCATGGCGGCCGGCATTGTCCTGACGAAACGTTGGGGAAGGCCCGACGGCGTGGGGCTGCTTGGGTTTACCGGCCTTCAGTTGGCGATGGGTGGGGTCATGCTCCTGCCGGTGACGCTGGTGGTTGAAGGACTGCCGACGTCGGTTACCTTGCCTAACGTTGCGGGCTTTGCCTACCTCAGCGTCATTGGTGCCTTGGTGGCCTACGCGGTGTGGTTCCGGGGGATCCAGCGGCTGCCGACGATGGTGGTCTCGTTCCTGGGCTTCCTGAGCCCGCTGGTTGCGACCGTGCTGGGGTTCGTGTTCCTGGGGGAGGCGTTGTCGGGCTGGCAGATTGTGGGCGCGGTGTTGGTGCTGGGGTCGGTGTATTTGGTGCAGCGGGCTGGGGCGGCGGCGGGTCAGCCCGTGCCGGCGAAGGTGAAAGTGCTTAGCTGACGGGGGTGGAGTTCTGATGCTTGTCCCGCAGGGGTGGCGGGAGGACGATCAATTTAGCCCTAGCGCTGGAATGCGCTCGCGGTGTTGTGTCGTCGCGGCCCCGAGCCGTATCCAGGAGGCAGTGCTCATCGGCTGGACGTAAGCCGGACTGGCGCTGGCCCCGAGGTCTTACTTCGCGTTCAAGTTGGTGCGTTGATGAACCGCCATGGCTGGCTCGTTCGACTGACTGCAGGGTTGGTCGCGTCGATGCTGGCCGGATCGGTGCTTGCCGGGTGCACATCACCGGGCCCGTCGCCGTCGCCGTCTCCATCGCCTTCGGACTCGCCGTCGCCGTCGTTCAGCGACGCTGAGGCCATCAGCTCGCTGGAGTACGCGATGCAGACCTTCATGGACCAAGACGCTGTGGCTGTCCTCGCCCAGCTGCGGTGGCCGGGTGGTGAATGGTCGAAGGCTTACGGAGTGCGAGATCTGGACACGAGGCAACCGGCCCGGCCGCAGGATCGAGTCCCCGTTTCAAGCGTTACCAAGACCATGACGGCGGTTTCTGTGTTGAAACTCGTTGAGGACGGACTGATCGCTCTTGATGATCCCGTCAACGGGCTTTTGGAGAGCTTTGGGGTTGGTCTCAAACCTCCCGTCCCGATCACGCTGAGGCAAGTGCTCTCCCAGACGTCGGGAATGCCAGATTACCGAGACGTGATGATCCGGAGCTTGGAGGACTTTGTGTCTGCTTCCTTTCAGGGGCTGACCACTCCGCAGGCTCTTCGGCTCGCCGGTACGTTGCCTTGGGAAGCGCGAACTGTCGGGCTATTCCATTACTCCGACTCGAACAACCTGGCATTGAGACTGATCCTGGAAAAGTTCCGTGGCAAGTCATACCCTCAGATTCTTCGCGACGACATCATCAGCCCGCTCGGGCTGACCCATACGACTATCGACGAGGACGCGCCGGACGCCCCTGACCTGATCAAGGGCTACGTCAGCGTCCGAGGCAAGCGCGTCACCGGTGGCCCGGTCCTGGAACAGCTGGGTTCCCCGCTGCCAGTCGTGGTCTCGACCATGGCCGACGTCAATGACTTTATGGCTGCCCTGTTTGGTGGTCGGGTCTTGTCCGCCAATTCGTTGACGGAGATGAAGAAGGTGGTGATCGGACCCTTTGCGTTGGGGCTGGTCAAGTGGTCCCCGGACTGCGGCGGCGCACCGCGCTTCTTCACGAAAGGCGGTTTCCTCGACTTCCGGACCGTCGCGCTCAGTTCCGACGATGGGCGATACCAAGCGTCAATGGCCGTGTCTCCTGCTCCGGAGCCGTCGTTGCGGGCGGGTGAGGACTTGGTGGACGAACGCGATCTGATGAGCAGTCAGATGCTGTCGGCTCTGATGGAGGTGCAGGATCGGTTGTGTGGGTAGGGGGATGGCCCTCGGGGTGGCTACGGCGATTTCACGACTGGATAGGGCGGGACTCTGGTGGTGCCGTTGACGAATGGACTGACGTGGGCGGCTTTGCTTCCTCTAGTTACTGTTATTTGCCCCTCCACGGGCCACGACGGTGGTCCACTGGCCGTTGTGCGGCTTGTTTCTACCGGCACGGGTATTCGCGACTAGCACCGGTATTCCGCCGGCCTTCAGACTTAGGCTATTTGGACGAATTTCGTCGCTCACGCAAGACGGAGCGCTGGTTTTCAGCCAAGCACTCTTCGCACATGTTGGGCAATTAGAGCGGGGTCAAGGACCACCTCTCCTTCCTATATCCTGGCAGCATGAAGCGCGCCTTTCCCGAATCGCCGGTGGTTCCCGGCCGACACCTGAGCACGCGTGAAGCAGCGGAAAGGATCGGCGTCAATCAGTCGACAATTATCGACTGGGTGCAAAGCGGCAAGTTTGCCCGCGTCTACCTCGAGTTGGGACCGGGCGCCCATGGTGCTTTCAAGATTCCCGAGATCGAAGTGGACGACGCTGTGGCCACGAGGTCGGGCTCCTGGGATTCAAGGGTTCGACGGGAGGCGCAGGCATGGCTGGCTGTCCGGACCAATGACGGTGCAGATGCAATTCACTATCTAGACCTCGAGGATTTTCGAGTCGGCGATACTCGGGTGCCGTTGAAAAGCCGACAGCGTGGCATCTGGAAGCCGAAGTCTCTTGATGCTGCTTTGTCCATCACCACGACATTTAGACGGGCTGGGCAGGAACGGCCATACGAAGACGAAGTGGGTTCCGACGGCTTGCTCCGCTACAAATGGCAGGGTGACGAAGCGAACGCAGCTGACAACCGGGCACTACGCAGTGCCATGGAGAACGGGCTTCCGCTTATTTGGTTCTTCGGCGTAGCCCCAGGCTTGTACCAGCCAGTCTTTCCGGTTTACTTACTGGCTGAGGAGCGCGGAGAACAGCAATTCGTTGTTGATATTGATCCCCAACGCGTAGCGTTAGACGGGGCGGGAGATGTTGAGGACACGCGAGACTTGGAAATCGTTAAAAGATATGGGACACGCCTCGCACGCACAAGACTTCATCAGCGTCTGTTTAGATCCACTGTCATCAATGCTTACGACACACGGTGCACCGTCTGCAATCTAAAGCACAAGCAGCTTCTGGATGCAGCGCACATCATCCCCGATGCCCATATGGAAGGCATCCCAGCTGTATCTAACGGGATGGCTATGTGTAAGATTCACCACGCAGCTTTTGATGCTGGAATTATGGGTATTCGACCAGATCTAATAGTTGAAATACGAAGTGATATTCTCGCGGAGGTCGACGGGCCCATGCTGAAGCACGGGCTGCAAGAACGTCATGACCAAAGGCTTATGAGTGTTCCGACACGAAGGGCTGATCGACCAAGCGCAAGCGCCCTCGAGCATGCGTATGAGCGTTTTCGGGGTGCGTGATTCGCTGCGCGGAGCACTTTGTCAAATACGACAGTGTTGTGTAGGGAGACCGTGCAAAACTACGTGACGACTGTATTACCGTGAGTTTCGCCTAAGGAATTGGATCAGAATAACAATGAGCCAGAAGCCGCCCGTGAGGAGTGTTAAGACCACATCAAGTATGAGCCTACCGGTACCGTAACGCTTCTTGCTCAAAGTGCTCTCCCATTCATAGGTCCAAATATCTATGAGAAGTCTAGTCGGACTCTTGCTCAGAGATACTACTGAGCCGCGATTCGATACGTGCAAACTAAATATCGAGGTGATTCGGTCCGAATCAGCCTGCCGCTGGAACGAGACACAGATCGGCTGGGCTTAAGTCGGCCGAGTGGCAGGATTCTGGATCGGCGGTCACAGAGTCTTGCCCACGGTCAGGGCGCTAAAAAAATCCGTTGAGCCTCCCGTGCCAAAGCCGCAGGAAGCGGGCGGGAATGGACTACAACAAGCTCCAGATTGGCCCTAGTCAAGGAAGTATAGAGTCTCCCATCTGACCCAGAGTTGGCGCGGAATATGGAAGGCTCGACGGCTACAACGGCGTCAAATTCCAAGCCTCTTGCCTCTTCCGGGGTCAGGAACGAGTAGGTCCGATCCGCGTCGTCCGCCCAAGTCCACTTATCCTTGGGCATCCAACCCAACAGCCTGGCCTCCCGGACCACCGCGTCAATGTTTGGCGTTATAACAGCCAACGTTCCATCGGGTCGAATTGTGGCCAACCGCTGACACTGTTCCAATGTGATGGACTCGACAGTTCGCCGGATCGCGGCGGCGTTGATAATTCTTGGTGGAATACCACGGCCCAGAGGCGAAGCCTTGCGGAAACCAACCGACTTCGGGAGGAGTGCTGCGGCAAAGTCTGCGATCGCTTGGGATGTGCGATATCCGGTGTTGATAGTGCTCTCGTCCCACCGAGTAGCGGGGATACGACTTGTGATGTCCGACCATGTCTTGACTTGTAGTGAGTGACGCTGCTGCATGTCACCGACCAACGTCCAGTTGCCGGCGTTCATTTCTTCCAGTATTCGCCACTCGAAGAGGCTCAGATCCTGGGCCTCATCTACCACCACGTGTTCGAAGACTTCGCCTGGCTCCAAGAGGACCTGCATATAGGCAAGAAGGGGCCACATCAAGGGGTCTTTTCGGGCGCTCTTGAAGGTAGCGGGAAGGTCACCCGCCCAAGCACGGAATTTCGCCGAACGTCCTTCCAAGTGCATGGTTGTCACGAAGCCGTCGTAGAAAACACCGAGCGCTTCGAGTCCCTTCATATCACTCCGGCGCGACCTTAGGGCTGCAGCCCTAACAACTTCGTCAGCTCCTTCCGGAACCCTCACGGAATCTACAGGGCGAGGCCGGTAAGCATCGGGCTCAAACCCCAGAACTTCAAGGATCAGTCCGTGGACGGAGCTCACCACGATCCTTCGCTTATTGATTCCCAAATCTGTCGAAGCGGTAGATACATGTGCCTCCCACGCAGGAGTAGGTCCGAGAAGCAAAATCTGCCCGAGGGACTCCTCGCGATCCTCGTGTACCATCCAGGCTGCGCGGTGGGTGGCGATGATCGTCTTTCCCGTGCCGGCATGTCCTTGGATTACAAGTGACTTTTCCGTCGTGCGGGTAACTAGGTCGTACTGTTCCGGTTGCAGCGTCGCCAGAACAGATGAGAGCCCCAGGGACCGAGGTGCTGATAAAGATTCCCGGAGAAGGTCTTCCATGGTTGTCGCTGCCGTAACTGCTGTAGCGCTGGGTTCTAAGGGTTCAGCCGAAGGCATCCGTTCCGGTTGTGTACGCGGGGTGCCTGCCCTGGCTTTAACACCCGCCAGCCAGCGTGAGCGACCTTCTGATTTTGCTGGAGGAGGTCTTTCAGATTCGCTGCTCTGAGGAAATGCTTGCCGTTCGGGCCGACCAACCCAGATATCGGCGTAATTAGTAAGCCTCCGTACCTTCTGAACAAAACGGCGCTGAACCCGAACATTTTTCGTCTGCCACGTCTTGAGATGCCGGAAGAAGATTTCGGCCGCGGGGGCCGTCCAGCTGATGACAAAAAGGTCACCCTGATCCATGTGCATGGGTCCGATGTAGTAATTCTCGACTTTCCCGGGTTCGTCTCCCTCTATGGAAATGCGACCGGTTAGGGGACTGAAATCAGTCCTCTTTCGCTGGCGGAGACCGGCAACACGAGGCTTTTCCTGCTTTCCCACCAGTTCGAGGTAGTGGTCGTTCATGGCATTCTCGTACGCGAGGATCTGCTGCTTGTCGTCCACTCGCTAGATGACTTCCAGCTGCAACAGTGCGAGGTTTTCCAGATCCAGGCTGGAGTGGGCGCTCTGGGCTATCCTCGCAAGCGCATCGTTGCGTCGCTCCTCGGCCCTGCGTAGTTGTCCCTCAAACATGTGGGCGGTCTGGGGAGTGGACTGTACCAACCGCCCGTTGATCGACCTTTGATGATTCTTGAAGACTTCTTCTGCACGGATTTTGCGTTCCAGAATGAGGGCATCGTTTTCCGACTGACGACGGTCTTGCTCGGCATGGCGTCGCTCTTCCAGGTCTACTAAGAGCTGCTCGGCATAGAGATCCGCATTAGCGTGCACAGCGCTGGTGGATGCTGTCAGTGTGCCCTCAGCCACACTGGTCATGAGCAGGGCTCCTGCTTCAAGGCTCCGTGACTCACCTGTCTCCAGATCGACTGCCTCAACCCACAGTTCGCTGGTCGAGCGTAGCCCGGACCAACCGGCCGCAGCCAGCGCCAACAAATATGTGCCCGATGGGCAGTCTGCATCGGCTGTAGCTCGAAGGGTCGCAAATCTCGGAACATGATGGGGCTTCAAGTCACGGGAGGCCACCCGGACCAGCGGGTGGTGTCCGTTGAGGAGTGAGCCGCCGCCTACTCGGGCTTCCTCTGCGTCAAGGCTCATGACAAGGGGAGTCTTTGCCCGCCCAGCCCTTTCGACCCGCGAAACTTCCGCTGAGGTCTGACCTTCGCTCCTCCTCCAGTCGACAATCTTAAGCAGCATCTCTTGGCTCACGTCGACGCGTAGCTGCTTACCCTTGACGTCCACTTTGCCTGAACCACCGCGCAGCCGAGCCCAGTCTGCCACGAGATGAGCAAGCTCGATCTGCCCTAAGTAGCGGCCGCGACTGATCCTGTCCTCGACCGAGTTGATGCCGAATTGATCCTCAGCTTGCAGTTTGGACGAATGTTCATCTAGCTCAGCTGCGTCGGCCTTGCCCTGTTCGACGGCGGCAATCGTCTCATTTATCCGTCGGTCCCTTTCGCTGTCCGTCAGACGGAAGTCAACTACGAGCTCGTTTAGGCTCTCAAAAGATTCCGCAAGAATAGGCTCCAGCTCACCAATGGAATGCTCGAAGACACCAACCCGAGCCATTAATTTCTCTAGAATTCGAGACTCAATAGTTCCCGGGGTGGAGAAGTTCAAGATAAGGATTTTGTCCGATTTTTGACCGATGCGGTCGAGACGGCCGATCCGTTGTTCCACCTCCATCGGATTCCAGGGCAGGTCATAGTTAACGATCAGAGAGCAGAACTCGAAATCAAGGCCTTCGCTGGCCACTCGGGTGGCGATCACGATATCGAAGTCCCCGGCACGGAAGCGCCGCATTATTGACTCACGTGCGTCAGGCGTGACTCCTCCGTGCAGCGCCGCCACACGATGGGTCTGGGACAGCTTTCCGCAAAGGTAACTGAGTGTGTTTCGAGAGAAAGTGAAGACGAGGGCGGACCGCCCGGTCATTTCTGAACCTCGAAGAGCTTTGGAGAACGCATCGAATTTGGTATCGATACCAGCGAGACGCCGCGCGAGCGTTTGGAGGTGCGCTGGGGGGACCTCAGCCGAGAGCAGGCTGCCTCCTCTGCCCGGAGTCGGTGAGCCGTCGCCGTCGTTCCCTTCCTCCGTTTCAGATCCCAGAACCTGTCTTGCTGTGGCGGGTAGGCACGAACTTGCAAGTCGGAGAGGCATTTGCAGAGCAAAGGCGGGAGGCAGGTTCCGCTCCTGTGCAATCTGCCTCAGCCAGTCTACGTATGCGTCGTAGAAGGCTTGTTCCTCAGGCATCCACTCGACTACTGCGTTTACTGCTTCGCGAACTGACCGAGCTGTGTGCACCTCAGTTTTTCTAGTCCGTGTTATGGCCGAAGATAGGCCGTGCAGCTGGTTGCAAGCATCGCGGATAACCGGCGCCGAAACCACCGAGTACTCATCCGTATTGAGAAGTTCCTCGAGCTTCTTGAACGCGGCCCGCTCGCGAAGGGCGCGCCCCATTCGAGCGCTTGCTATTTGGTTGAGCCAATGTCGTCGTTGGGCATTGGAGACCTTTGGATTCGTTGCACTCCTTCGCAGCGCTTGCAGGGCTTCGTGGTGGTCGATACGGAGGTCGAGGTCTGCTCTTGTCTCGATTTCGCCGGGCATGATGAGGCGCATCATTGACAGCAAATCGTCGTTGCCGAGATTGAGTGGGGTGGCGCTCAGCAATACCAGGGAACCAGAGACGTCACGAAGGAATAGCCCAAGTTTGAGGCTCGCTGTGCCTTGGTTGCGCATTTGATGTGCCTCGTCGATGATGCACAGATCCAATGCAAAGTTCAGCTCCTCCATCTGCTGCAGATCCTCGAACGTCCGGAACGTTTGGATGGAGACTACGATAGCGAAATTCTGAGGGAGGGTCCCTGCTTCGAGCTTCTCGACAACTCGACGGAGGTCAGCCGTTCTGTAATGCTCCAGCTCAAAGCCGAAGCGCTCGCTCATCTCACGCTGCCATTTCGGCACAAGTGCGGCCGGGCAAACCACCACAACTCGATTTGCTTGACCTCGTGCAGCCATCTCAGTCCAAAGAAGACCAGCTTCAATGGTCTTGCCCAAGCCGACCTCGTCGGCAATGAGCATTCGCTCCATTGCTGAATCCAAATATTTTAGGACCGGCTTGAACTGAAAGGGGTTGATGATTGTCTTTGTAACACCGTAGGAGAATATTGCGTCTGTTACACCTCTGTTGAGCTTCGCCCTTGTGACCATAGCCGAGAATGCCTCCGGGGAAGCAGGCGTCTCTTGAAGCCAGGATTCGGCAGATGGGATATCCGGAATCGGTTCCAGCTCTGACTCCGAAACCGTTACTGTCCTTCCGTCCTGACGAATCACATATGACCACCGGGGTCCCGTCAATAATCGCCGCATGATAAGGATGTCTCCGCCAGTACTCATGGAGATCGCTCCACCTGAGGCCGGGAACTTGGGTGCTTCGATATGAATCGCTTCATCCCACCAAGATTCGAGCCAGTCCATCCCGATGACGCCCAGAGAACTTTCGTCAGCATCCTCAAGACTGACCTGTTCGGGGGGCATTGGCGTCCGACCGGGTACAGCTTGTCCGTCGATGACAAGGGCGTTCATCTCGCCGTTCACTTTGGCCCAGTAAACTCCCGGCCTTAGTGAAACTTCATGGTCGCGGCTGTGCAGTACTCGATATTCGTGGCTCAGGTTCAAGTCTTTTGGCTGCGGGGCCACAAGCAGGATTCTGCCGGCGCTTCCGTCATGGAGTAGTCCGAGGTCCGAGATCTGCGGGTGATACCCACAGGTGTTGTCGGCTGTCATGAGCACTCGCTTACAGATGCCGCAGACCTAGCCCTGATAAACCCCATGCACAACCCCCATGTTGAGAACGCGAACGTGACTTGGGACCACGTCGCCAAGATATTTTGATTGTAAATGCAAGTTTTATAGACCGGTGGTACGGGTGAGCGTGTCGCGGTTCGCTGCGTTCCGAGGCTCAGTCGATGTCCACGGAGACAGTGGACTTGAAGGAAGCCTAGAAAGTCGTTGATTTCTGCGGATGACCTTAGGCTTCTTGGACGACATCGTAGGGGGACGATTCCGAAAATGACTACGGCACGTAAGCTCCGCATTTTGAACATTGCATCCACAGTCCTGCTGTTAGCCGTTTTGACTTTGCAGTTCACCAAAGTGATCGATGGGTTCTGGAGCATGACACTCCTGGTGCTGGTCGGGGCCCCGACGACGGTGGCTTGGGTGATTCTTGAGCGGCGCCAGGGCGCCGAGAAGATGCGGGACTCGGCTTAGCCCGGCTTCTCGTCTATAAGGCCAAGACGGTGGGCCTGTGCAAGCGCAAGATGCTGTCGGCGTCGTCGTATCTTTCCGGTGACCATTGCCTGACAGTCCCTACTGTGGAACTCTCGACTTGATCCTGCCGCCGGGGTGGCGGCACGCAGCAGGGAAGGAGTCCGACATGGGACTGATCCACATTGACCTGTTCACCACTCTCGATGGGGTCGCGCAGGCGCCGGGCGGGCCGGAAGAGGACACTGCCAACGACTTTGCGTTCGGCGGCTGGCAGGCGCCGCTCATCGACGAGGTTGTCGGCGAGCAGATCGATTCCGGTATGGCTGGGATGGACGCGCTGCTATTGGGCCGGCGGACCTATGACATTTTCGCCTCGTACTGGCCGCACCAGAATGGCAAAATCGCGGAGCTGTTCAACCGGATTCCGAAGTACGTGGCCTCGCGTCAGTCGCCGGAGCTTGAGTGGGAGGGCTCCACGCTGCTCGGCGCCGACACGGTAGCCGGGCTGCGGGAGCTCCGCGGGAAGCATCAAAACATCCACGTCATCGGGAGCCTCGACTTCGTTCAAACCCTTTTCGCGGAGCGCTTGTTCGATCAGCTCAATCTGTGGGTTTATCCGATCCTCCTGGGCCACGGGAAGAAGGTGTTCGCCGATGGGGTGGTGCCTACGAACCTCAGGCTTATCGAGCCCGTAGTTGCTTCACCGAAGGGTGCCGTGATGCAACGCTACGCCCTGGTTGAGGGGACTCCTGGGGTGGGAAACATGGCGGAGATTGATCAGGCGTAGGGGCCGCGAGAGCCGACAGCCAGAGGTGGTGTGCAAGTCACGCCGATCGAAGCCTTCGTCTTTCGCCGAGAGGAACCGCAACATCAGTCCCTACATAGGATCCGCGTCGCCGCTCGAGGCGCGTCAATTGCCCGGGGCTCGGGATGCGGGCGCTCTTACGCCGATTGCAGTGAGCACATGCGGCAACGAAGTTCCGGGGCGATGTCGCGCCGCCTTTGGACCATGGATAGAAATGATCTCCGTGTTCCGCAGCTCTCGTGCAGCGCCTCCGGTAACCCGACTCCAACTCACATTGCCCGCCGGCTCGCAGCATTCCATCTTGGCGCTGGTACCGCGTGAACCGACGTTGCGGATCTCGACGCCGAACGTCGCTCGTCCGCTGGGTGATAGCCACAACCAGCAACATCACAATGAAGACCGCGGGCGGCCCGATGGCGATCCAGAGGCCGCCAAAGACTTCCTGTAGGACGTTTTCGAGTGAGCCAGTGCCGAAGTTGCCGAGGGCCCGCGGGGTTGTAAAGGACAGGTAAGCAGCCGCAAACAGCCAGACCCCGGAGACAAGGACGAGCAGCCGAAGGGATTGGCGCGTCCAATAGATGCGCCGCAATTCAGATCGAAATGACTGGCCCTCGGTCATGCCGTGACGTTAGCAGCACCGCACTCCGTTTATCGGCAGGCCGGGGCGAATGTCAGCGCCCAGCAACCCGCCTTGCCACGTACTCCGCGTCCAGCCCCACGCCACCAACGATTGACGAGTAGTGCCGGGTCAGCCACGGCAACCCGACCACATACAGCCCGGGAAACTCCGTCACTCCCCGGGAGTGCTTCGGGTAGCCCCACTCATCCACCAGCGGCAGGTCCACAAACCCAAAGTCCAGCTTGTATCCGGAAGCCCACAACACGGAAGTGATGCCCGCCTCCGCAAGGCTCACCCGTGAAAGCTCCGCAGGCAACCAGTCATCCGCTTCCGCAGCCGCCTGCTCCGGTGCATCGATCCCCGCTGCCGCAATATACGCATCAATCGCCTTGCGTGAACGCTGTCCAAACGCGGACTCGACGGCGGCGAGGCGTTCGGGGAGGTCGTCGCTGAAGGTGATGACGCCGTCGTCGACTGATTCAAGGTGACCGTGCAGGTGTATGCCGCGGCGGCCGAGTTCGCGCAGGTGGATGCTGTGGCCGCCGTCGGTGCCCGAGAGCAGGGGATTGGGCGCAAACCGCAACGCGGGGGAGGGTAGTGCCTCACGGGTGAGTGCGTTGACGCCGTAGTCAGGTCCGTGTTTGCCGGTCTCGAGCATCCAGTAGATGAGGTCCTGGCCGCGGTAGCGGCGAGGGGCTTCGGGAACGACGGAGATGGCGAGGTGGACGTCGCGGCCGGCGTCGTGCAGCTCCTCGGCGACCTGCCCGCCCGACTGGCCGGTCCCTATGACCAACACGGCACCGTCGGGCAGTTGCTCCGGATTGCGGTACTCGTGGGTGTGCAGCTGGGTTACGGCGGCGGGGAGCTTGACGGCCGGGGCGGGAACCTTGGGCAACTGATAGGCGCCCGTGGCCAGGACGACGTTCCGGGCTCTCAGGCTCCCTAGGGAGGACTCGATCAGGAACCCGCCCTCCGGAGAAACGGACAACCGGGTCACGTCAACGCCCGTGTGCACTGGTGCCGCAATCAGCTCCGCGTATCGCCTGAAAAGGTTCACTGCGGCGTCGCGGGGGATGAAGGCGTCACGGTCGCCGTCGTCGAACGGCATCCCGGGAAGGTCCAGCGAAAGGTTGGGCGTGTTCATGTAGAAGCCGTCCCAACGATCCTGAAAAGCGCCACCCAAAGTGTCGCGCCGCTCCAGGAGTTGATGCTCCACGCCGAATTGCGTGAGCCAGTAACTCGTCGTGAGGCCGGCTTGGCCTGCGCCGATAACGACGGTTTCCGGGATGCGTCCCATGGGTGGACTTTACGCCCGGCCACCCCTTGGGAACAGTGCGTTGGGGAGAACTTTGCGGAGCACATCCTCCACACCGGGAGCAACGGACGGCGCCTTGCCGCCCAGCTCGAAAAGCGGCAGGTAGCCCATGTGCCGGGCGGCATGATTCGCCATGGCGAGAGGTCCGACGTCGACTCCGGACAACGGCTCCCCGCGCAGCAGGCGTGAGGCGCTGCGCTCGCATCCAGAGATCTCAATGATGACCTCGAGGTCGAAGTTCCGCAGCAAATGACTGCTCCAAGGACTCTTGGGATGCGCGTGATCGGACAACGATCCGCCAGGCGGGATCTCGGTGGTACTCAATGTGACTGGCCCCCTGGGCGCTCGTGCTGTTCCTGTAGGAGGAGTGCAAGGTCGGGCCCGGTCGTGACGCTGCTGGCGTCATATCCGGCCGACTTGGATCACTAACCAGAGGTGTCTTGCGACAAAAGCCGGGCACATCACCGCGGATACAGGAGGGTTGGACATGGGGATTTGGGCTGACATAGCGGAGATCATTGGCGCGCTGGCTACGGCCACGGCGCTGTTCTTCGTCGCCAAAGCAACGCGACATTCGCGGCAAACAGTGGAAGAGTCCCAGCGGATGCGCCGCTTGGAGGCAGAACGGGACCAAAGAGCAATCACGACGGCGGAGCGGCGCCAGGCCGGGCGGGTCGCCTTCTGGCCGGTCAAGAAGAAGTTTCAAGGCAAAGAGCAGTGGGGCATCGAACTGGTCAATTCCAGTGAGGCGCCGATCTTCCGGTTGACCCTGGAACGGCCCGAAGGGGTCACGCGGAGGGACCACCCGATTCCGGCGATCAAGGCTACGGCCAAGATCCTCCCTCCCGGCCGCTACTTCTTCAGCCATCAAGACCGTTGGCCTGTATACATCGACGCGAGCCACGTTTGTGAGCCCCTCCCCGGGAACATCGACTACATGGGCACGGTGACCTTCATGGACAGCGACGGTCGTCACTGGGTGCGAGGTGCTGACGGAAAACTCCAACAGCAGGCTCCCGAAGGCGCGGTTGCATCGCAGGGTGCGGTCCATTCGGGACTGTGATCCAGCTGATTTTGGGGCTGTCTGGCACATCCGATGGATAAAACATTTCCCAGCACTAGCTATCTGCTCAGAACTCTGTAGACTTGATGGTGTTGTTGTGTTTGGCATTTGGTAGTTCAGGCAGTCCCCATGATCCATCTGGATCGTGACCTTCTGAAGTAACGGTGGAGAACACCCCACACCGGAGACCCGAAAGTCGGGAGAATCTCCACCTTCAGTAAGGACTGAAAAAATGGCTACAGGTACCGTGAAATGGTTCAACTCCGAAAAGGGCTTCGGCTTCATCTCTCCTGAAGATGGCAGCCAGGACGTTTTCGCTCACTACTCTGCGATCAACTCCTCGGGTTACCGCTCCCTCGAAGAGAACCAGAAGGTTTCCTTCGACGTCGAGCAGGGCCCCAAGGGTCCCCAGGCAGTAAACATCCAGGCTATCTAGTCTTCGGATAACGCAAAAAGCAGGGCCGGTCACTGACCGGCCCTGCTTTTTTGTCGCCCTCAACCCATCGTTAGACAAACTTCGTCATGCGCGACCAGATAACTATGGACATCAGGCCAGCCAAAACCAAGCCCCCCGCCATGAAGGCCAATCCGACTTCTACCTGAACAGGGAATGGCGGGCGTGGACTGAATCCACCCCAATAGTTGAAGATGCCTTCTCCGGCGGCCGTAAGGATATTTCGCGGATCGTAGGGCCCTGCGAAGGGCGCCACCATAAGTAGCCCGCCGGCGGCCAAGCACGGTATCAGTATGCTTCTCGTCACCAACCCGACAAATAGACCAAGTAGCCCGAACAGGATCGCCGTTGACGCGCTGAATGCAATCTGGACTGCAGGGCTTCCAGCTGAGGCTTCAGCTACAGGGTAAGGAAAGCTCCCACCGGCCGAGGGCAGAAACGCAGCCCTGAGGACAGGCGCCGCAACCAGACTCAACGTGGCTGCAATCAGCACGGCAGCCGGGGAAACGATTACGACAGTAAACGCCTTCGCCACGACGTATGGCCTGGCGCCTTGCATCACCACCCTATCCTTCAGGATCCGACGACGAGCGTCACCAGCCGCCACTCCGCATCCGTATATGAAGAAAAGTAGTGGGATGACCAAGAACGTGATCATCTCAAGCCCGGTACCGACTGCGTTCGTCCCTTCAAGAGCTTGGAAAGCGAAATAGGCTCGTTCATAGTCGTAACGTAGCGGATTGTCCACCAGCTTCTGACCGTCCTGGACCGCCAACCTTACGGGTTGCTCCATTGCCTGTGGCAGGGAAACCCCATTAGCGGATGCCTGGGCCTCCGTCGCATGGAGACGAGTCATGCTGGCATCTACGTTGCTGACACTCCCAGTGAATGCGAACACTAGAGACAGCGATAGTCCGGCTATGGGCAGCAGCAGCATTCTGCCCCAGTACTGATACCTCAGTTCGGTTCGTATGGAACGGAGTAGGTTACTCATCAAAGTCGTCGACCTGGATTAGTGGTTCGCCTGCATTTCGCTGAATCTTTCCGCATCGTATTGAGAACTCAGAGGAGGCGACGTCCCGATAGAAGGAGGATTCATGATCAGAGATGAGCACACAGCTCCTATCTGAAGCGTGCTCCAATAGCTCTAGTAAGGCGGTGCGGCCCGTGTTATCCAGGCCGGATAGCGGTTCGTCCAGCAAGATACAAGGTCTCCCAGATGCAAAAGCGGCCGCTAGTGTAATCTTTTTCTTTTGACCGAGGGAGTAGGTTGCCGATCGCTTTGCAAGTAGATCATGGTTGAAAAATGCCTTCACCGAAGGCTCCTCCAGAATCGCCCTAGGCGATGCGTCCAGTAAGGCTCCCAAGTTCTGTGCACCTGTGAGACTCCCATGTACTGTGGAGTCATCGAAAGCTGCGGCAACGTTATTCGCCAGTGAACCATTATGCCAAAGAATGCTTCCCTGGTACCTCTCCAGTCGAGCCAAGCACTTTAGGAGAGTGGTCTTACCGTTTCCATTATCTCCGCGAAGTAGATGTATTCCTATCGAAGGAAGAGTCAATGATACATTGAGCAATACGTCCTTACGCCCATAGCGTTTGGAAAGATCTAATATGCGTAGCATGAGTCCTCATCATTGGAGGGCCGGCCGTTGACGGCCGGCCCCAAGACTGCGGGTTATTTGCCTAGTCCTGCCACGCGTACCAAGCGCCATCGCCGTAAACATTTGCACTCTGGACGACGGTTGTGTGATAAATGTTGACGTTGCCCCACGGGGTAGGAGTGCCTATCCTCGCGTCGGTCAGTGCAGTGGTTGAGAAAGTTGGTTCTCCCTTCTTGAGGGTTGGCTGCATCGTGTTGCCATTGTTTGATGTAGATCTAGGGGTGGTCATGTCTTTGAGCGTCTGTGTGCTGTCAGGATCGTTGGCGGCATGAGCGGGAACCGCCGTCGTGGCAATGATTGCGGATAGAAATACGGCGGCAATGCTGGAGCGTGGTTTCATGATCGTGTTTCCCCCAATGGAAATGAGAATTGTGCGCAGAAATGTGTTGCATTTGCACGCTGATGCATGAGAAATCACTCTGACTGTTGGCGGCTCGTTGCGCCGCAGACTGCGCGGGTGATTGTCAATACTCTCAGCCGGGAGCGGCAGTTTGTCAAGCATTTTTATTTGAGGGTTATGAGATAAGAGTTTCCCAATTGTCGGCACCACTTAGGTGACAGCATTCAGCACCTAAATTTGCTCTTTTCGCCACCTAGAAAGCCGCATATGAGTCTGTGCATGACGGTTTTGCCACCTAGTCCGCGTTTCTCGGTGTAGCCCGCCTAGGTTCGTAGGTCGGGTCGACTCCGCCCCCTACTCCGCGATCACACCAGCGGCCTGCGGCTCCCTCCATGAGGCGTCCCGTAGGCATTGAGCCCTGCCGGTCAGGGACGTATCCTCCTTTTGTCGCCCCCCGGGTAGAAGATGTCTACTACCGATGGAGAGTGGATTCGAATACATATCCACATAGCGAATTACACCAATGTAATTCATCCAACGCAGACCGTAGCGTCGGTAGCAAGAGACCACGACGCAAGGGGTACCGATGATCTGCCCGAACACCAAACACCAGCGCGAACTCCGCCGCCACCACCTAGTTGATGCCGCTCACCACCTGAATCGACCCAAATCATCACCTAGATTTGGCAGATCTCGCCTGTGCAAGCCATTTTCAACACCTAGTCCGCTGTTCAAGATCTAACCTGCGAGGTGAGCCGAATGTCGGTCATGCACAGAAGCAGAAGGTTGGATCGGGTGTTCGATGTAGAGGTCCAGCGTGTCCTGGACTATGTAGCGCACGGCATTGGTGTGCGCATCGTTGGGGTACCCGGCAGCGGCAAAAGCACGGTGGTGCGCAACGTCATCGCAAGCCTGGAGAAATCCGGAGCGATGGTCCATGTCATCGAAGGTCTCCGTACACACAGGAACATCCCCTTCTCGGCCATCAAGAGCCTTGGACTCGATCTGCGGCCAGGCCGCAGCGGGGTGTTGGATCTGGCTGATGTCCTTTCAAGTCACCTGGCCATGAGTGGCAAACATGTCCTGATCCTGGATGACATCCATTTCGTTGACGACGAATCCTTGGCTGTTCTTGAAGCTGTCCGTGGCCGTTCGAGCAGCCCGTTGATTGCCACGGCACCCGAGAACGTCACCTTCTCCGAGAGCCAACTGGCTGTCCTCAACCACGGGCGGGAAGCCGTCCTCCAGCTGGACCCTCTTCACTACGAGCAAGTCCACACCCTGCTCTCCCAAGTGCTGGGCGGATCAGCCGATGCTGACACGACAGCGCGGATTCTGACCAAGGCGGCCGGCAACCCTCGCCTCATCGTGAAGATCGCGGAGACCGCCTCACTGAGCGATCTGTTGGTCAGGCGTGGTGGGTTGTGGCGCATGACCGGTGAGACGCTTTGGAGCGATCATCTCCGCGGAACCATCGAGGGGTTGTTGGCGGAGCTCACCGCGGACGAGTTTACGGGGTTGAACGCCATGGCCATTCTGGGTACGGCCCGTATCGATGTCCTTCAGAAGATCGTGCACCCCGACGTGCTGGATGCGCTCGAGCGCAAGGGCCTGCTGTCCGTCATGGACGATCACCACAACGGCGCCACGGCGGCGGTCAGCCCGCCTGTGGTCGCAGACTACTTCAACGGACAGAAGTCCCTACGGGACAGGCACCTGCTGCGGAGCAGAATCGCTGGTGTGCTGGAGTCAACGCCAGCGGCTGCCGACACCTTCACCACCGCAGACTGCCTCTCCCGTGTGCTCGCCTCACTCCGCCGAGAGCGCAGCAGCGACGACGCCGTTACGGCCAGGCACTTTCATGAACACAGCACGGTCCGTGAGCGCGCCCGCTTTGAACGGTGGGAAGCCGAAAAGTCTGTCGCCAATGCGGCTGCGCTGTTGCGCATCTATTGGGGCGCACCTGTGGATGTGAAGCGCGCCCAGCGCGTCTGCACGGAAACATCAACCCACGACGCTGACCCTTCGGACCTGCTGCTGTTCACCATCTCCAAGGCCCTCCTCGCCATCAACACGGGCAGGGGATTGAACTCGGCCGTTGGGATTCTGAAGAACTTGGGTGAAACACATCCAGGACTAAAATTTGGTGCGGACGCCGCCATTCTATTTTTCAGCGGATCCCACAGCCGCGTCCCCATGGCCCGGCTTGAGTCGGGAACAGGCCAGGTGCCGGGGATCGGCAAGCTGATCGAGGGCCTTATGCATCTTTACCGCCTCAATCCGACCATGGCCCTGGAAGTCATCAAGGACACAAAAGACGACGAGACCTTCCCGCACCTACGGCCATTCATCACCGGCTTCTCCCTCTTTGCCAGTGGCAAGATCGACGAATCGCTGGTGTTCGCACTGGACTGGCGTGCCGAAGCCCGTAAGAACCTCGACCAGTTTGGAGTGGTCAGCAGCAGTTACATCGCGGTCCACGGGCTGCTCTACCGCGGCTACTTCGAGGAAGCCGAATACCTGATGAGCAGCGTGTTCGCGATGGGCCGGCCGGGCTTTGTGGTGGACGTACTTTACGACGCCATGCTGCGCCTTGCGGGCCTGCGGCACGCCACGTCTTCGGCGGCGCCGGAACTATCCATCGCCACTCAGGCGCGGACGGAAGTGCCCGACGTCGGTCCGCTGCCTGGTGTGGGTAAGGGGACTTACGCACTGGTCGCCGGCAGCAACACTCGGCCGGCGGGATTTGACCGCCGCGCCTTACAACTGATCAACCGGCAGCTGAAGAGCGGTTACGTACTGGAAGGAATGATGACGGCGCTGCTGTGCACCTGCCTGAGTCCGGCTCGCCCGGTGCTGGACCTGCTGAAAAGGATCCTCAGGGAAAGCAACATCACCGTTCATGAACAGTTCCTTGCCATCGCAACTGCTGTGGTGGAGGGAGACCACAAGACGCTCAGCAGTTTGTTGAAGCACTACGAACCGGACATCGACCTCTACCAAGTTGGCATGTTGCTCCAGGGCGGCCTCAAACGTCATGTTCTGGACGGCGACTCAGACACTGCGGAAGTCCTCGCGGGGGAGTCATCACTGTTCGCGGCCCGATTCCCGGCAGCCTTCGAACCGGTCTCCTTCATTGCGGTGAAGTCAATGCTCCTCACGGACAGGGAAACCGAAATAGCCTTGCTGGCCGGGTACCGCTCGAATGTGGAGATTGCTGAACAACTTGGAATCAGTGCCAGGACCGTGGAGAACCACATTTCCAACGCTCTGCGAAAGACCGGCGCAACTTCGCGCAATCGTCTCTTCATCCTGGCCAGAAATTCACTGCCGCCCGAGTGACACTGGATATGCTGTCAGCGTCCCTCCCACGGCACTTACATACGTGCCGTGGCAGATGCTGAAAGGGCTCTTGTGAACCAGCCACCCACGTTGGCCCGACGCCTAGGTACCTTCGACGCTTCCCTTATCGGCTTGGGATCCATGATCGGAGCCGGCGTCTTCGCGGCCTTCACCCCCGCAGCCGCAGCAGCCGGATCAGGCTTGTTGATCGGGCTGGTGATGGCGGCATTCGTGGCCTTCTGCAACGCCACCTCCTCTGCGCAGCTCGCGGCGAGGTACCCCACTTCCGGGGGCACCTACATTTACGGTCGTGAACGGCTCGGCCAATGGCCCGGGTTCCTTGCCGGATGGGGGTTCGTCATCGGCAAGACGGCCAGTGCCGCCGCGATGGCAATGACCTTCGCCGCCTACGCCGCACCGCAGGGCTGGGAGCGGCCGGTGGCGATCGCCGCCGTCGTACTTCTGACCGCCGTGAACTATCACGGCGTGACCCGAACCGCGGGCCTTACCCGGGTGCTCGTGGTTGCCGTGCTGGGTGCCTTGGCGATCGCTATTGCAGCAGTCTGGGGTGGTTCCGGCCCGGACTTCGGGAACATTGTGGGCGAGGGGCTCCTGGCACACGGCTGGTACGGCGTCCTCCAGTCGGCCGGCCTGCTGTTCTTTGCGTTTGCCGGCTACGCCAGAATCGCAACCATGGGCGAGGAAGTACGTGACCCCCGGCGGACCATCCCCAGGGCAATTMCCATCGCGCTGGGAATCACCATTGTCATCTACGCCGTCATTGCGATTACCTTGCTCGGAGTGCTCGGTCCGCAAGGGGTAGCGGAGACACCGACGCCACTGGCCGACGCCGTAGCGACAGGCTCGATGGCGTGGGCGGCTCCGGTGGTTCGAGTCGGCGCGGCCGTGGCCTCGTTGGGGGCGCTGCTGGCCTTGATTGCGGGCCTCGGACGCACCAGCCTGGCGATGGCCCGGGAACGTGACCTACCACCATGGCTGGCTGCCGTGCACCCCAAGTACAAGGTCCCGCATCGGGCAGAAACGGCCTTGGCCGTTGTGGTGTGCCTCGTGATCGCAGTGGCGGACCTCCGGGGCGCCATTGGGTTCTCGTCCTTCGGTGTGCTGCTCTACTACCTGGTGGCCAATGTGGCCGCGTACACCCAACCGCAGGAAGACCGCCGATATCCCAAGTTCCTTCAGGTGGCTGGGGCTGTGGCCTGCGTGGGTCTGGTGATGACGCTGCCGCCGCTCTCCGTGGGGCTTGGTGTGCTGATGTTCGCGGCGGGGATCATCTACCGCCTTCTGCGGCTCCGCCGAAACCGGACCTAAGTGTAATGAGGTCCGGCTGGGCACGACTCCACCGGGGGTAGTGGGGTGGAGCCGTGCCGTAGTGCCGCCTACGTCTGGAGCAGGTGGGGTTACCCGCCGGACACCGGGATCCCTGCTCCGGAGGCACAAAAGAACCATATGGCCGGATTTCCGGCCCTAGGTATCGAAACCCCGAAACTAGGTGGTCCTGGGCGCGGTTTAGTTCGCAAAGAGCATGAAATTAGGTGTTGGGTGGGGCCGCTCTAGGTGTTGGCACGTCGTCGGGCATTCCTGCGCTCAACGGATTCCATGAACGTGACAATGCTGGCGAGGGTCATGGCAAGGGAACACATCACCGCCAGCACTGCGGGAGTCTCCTGGAAGGGAACAACCAGCAACGGACTGAGCATCATGGCGTTGCCGAATCCGGACGCCGCAAACACTCCCGCTTTCAGCAGCAAACACCTCAACGGGTCCATTACCAAGGCGGCTACCGGCGCCACCACACCCAATGCCATGGTGAGCACAACCGCGGTAGCCCGCAGGTCCGCGGGATCAAGCACCTTCAGGCCTTCCGGGGGTGGAGCCATTCCCAAGAGGGTAGCCGACACCGCAGAACAGACAGCAACAATGCTCGTGAGTATTCGAAGGGCTGCAGGGTAGAAGTGCGTAATCACTGGAAAATCCTCGTCGTTCGTCGGCCCTACCCCCGGCATAGGGGTAGTGCGACGAACTGCGGACCCATGACGCGAAATACCGCCGGCTAATCCTCCGGATGCGCCAACCGCTTCAACAGGGGGACTAGGTCACCGCCGGAAGCAGGTCCGAAGAAGTGGGCATCGGCGAGTTCAACGGCGGCAATGGCAAGCGGGGCCAGCTCTGCCCCCGCCGCTGTGACTCGCAGCCGCTTGGACCGCGTGTCTGCAGGGTCCACTTCGCGCTCGATGAGGCCCTTCTGTTCCAATGTGCGCAGAACCTGCGACGCCATCTTCACATCGGTGCCGGCCTGACGGGCTACGGCCAGTTGATTGGGATGGCCGCCCTCTTTGTTGAGCCACCAGGTGCACGCCAACAGGACGAACTGCACGTGGGTGATGCCGTGCGGGGCCAGGGCCGCCGCGACCTCACGTTGCCAGCGAAGAGTCGCGTGCCACAGCAGGAATCCTGGACTTTCGCCGGGGCTGAGCGGCATCAGAGCTGTGCGTGTTCGACGAGGGAAGCCATGGTCTCGGGCCAATCTGCCGTGATACCAGGTCCAATCCCGGGCCCGATATCGTCTGCCCCGGCGCCGGAGATCTCCATCCGGTAGGTAACCCGGACGCGGCCGCCGTCGAGCTTTTCGATGCGGTGGGTGGTCCGCAGCAGCAAGCCGTCGAATCGCGCTTCGTCAACGAAGAGCTCACCCGGCACCACCTCGGCGAGCTGCAGCGCGATGGGGTCCTCGCCCGGAGGTGTCATCAGGATGGTCGCGCCCTCAGCGAAGGGGCCGTCGATCTCGATCCCCTCGATCTCGGCGTTCCAGTCGCCCCAACTTTCGACGTCGGCCCACAGGCGCCAGATGTCCTGTTGTGCCGCGCCGGTCTCAACGCTGTGTTCGTAGTCCCACATGGCTGCCTCCTCTGGAAGATGATCTATGCACAGACTATCTGTGCATAGATCATCTTGTCCATGGAGCGCGAGGATTTACTTTTCGCAGCCGATGCCATCGTGGTCGTTGTCCAGGCCGTAGATGTCCGAACCGATCACAGTCACAGGGCCTCGGACGTATGAGGGACCGTTGCCTTTGCCGCCAGCGCAGTCGACGTCGGAGTCAATCGGCACGCAGGCACCGGCATAGTTCGGGTCGCATTGGCTTTGTGCCGGCGCGACGGGAACCGCCTTGGGTGCCGCGTTCGCGGCTGCCTGGTCGGCTGCAGCTTTGTCGGCCGCGGCCTTCGCTGCAGCTGCCTGGTCGGCAGCCGCCTTGTCCGCGGCCGCCTTGTCCGCTGCTGCCTTTGCCGCTGCGGCTTGGTCAGCTGCCGCCTTGTCTGCAGCTGCCTTATCCGCCACTGCCTTGGCCGACGCGGCACGCTGGTCATTCAGTGCCTGTGCTGTGGCTGAATCCAACCACGTCAGTTTCCCTGTCTGATCCACGGCGCACACGTATGTCTCGCCTGCCAGAACCTGGGTCTTTTTCTCCGCAGAACAGGACGTTCCCGAGATCTTGCTGGGTGTTGGCGTGGGCTTTGGTGATGCGGTGGTGGCCGGCGACCCGCTGGAGCTGCTCACTGAGCTGGCAGTTCCAATCGGTGCGCAGGCCGTCAACAGAATGAACAGTGATCCCATGGCCGCGATGCCAAGTGCTTTGGGCCGAGTACTCCGGCTGGATGCTGACTGTTTTTCGGCGCGCGAAAATTGTTTTTGCAACGTAATGCCCCCTTTTAGTGCGCCGATGCGATGGCGCGTGCTGCGACCATAACACCCGCCTTAAGGGCGAGAGCGAAAAAGTCGCATATTACGTGCCACATGGCTGAGCCTGGCCTGTGCAACCATGGGTGGATGCTTGGTGAGAACGAGACCATGGGAAAGGCTGGGCTTTTCCGTCTCTTGGCAGCGGACTTGCAGGCACTCGGGGCTGGACGGCAGCTCGTTGGCATCGACGGCGTGGATGGCAGTGGCAAATCAACCTTCGCCGAGGGGTTGTCGGAAGCGCTTACGTTGTCCCAGGCCCGCCCGGTCCTGATTATTCACGTCGATGATTTCCTCAATCTTCAGGAAGTCCGACACCGCCGGGGCCGGGCATCGCCCGAGGGATTCTGGCTGGACACATATGACTACGACGCGCTCGAAAAGTACGTCCTCACCCCGCTCGGGAAGGGCGGCGACGGAGTGTATCGTCCGGCAGCTGCGGATGTCCGAAAGGATGTGCCGCTACGCCCCGAACCCCGGAAGGCGCCGGACAACGCGATCATCCTGGTGGAGGGAATGTTCCTCCACCGCGACCGGATGGCCGGCCACTGGGACTACTCCGTTTTCCTCGATGTTCCCTTCGCGGAAACGGCCAGGCGCATGTCCGTCAGGGATGGCAGCAACCCGGATCCTGAACACCCCTCTATGCGCCGCTACGTTGGTGGGCAGCGGCTCTACTTTGAAGAGAGCCGGCCATGGACGCGCGCCTCACGAGTTGTCGACAACACTCTTCCCGAACAGCCCAGGCTGCTGTCTGCAACAGAGGCCGCACAGCGGCAGCGCTGATCAGCGAGCTACGCCCGCGCGTGCCGCTTCCGGTCGGCACCGCCGGTGGTGCCTTCCTCGTCGACAACCACTGACGCGCCCGTACCCAAGCCGCGCACCGTCCACCCGGCGCCCCGCCAGGCTTCTGCGTCCAGTACGTTTCGAGCGTCCAGCACCATCCGGCGTCGTACCAGTGAACCGGCAACAGAAGGCGACAACGCGACGTACTCGTCCCATTCGGTGAGCAGCAGCACCAGTTCGGCGCCTTCGAGGGCACGTTTGGTGGAGGCCTCGAAACGGATCTGCGGGTAGCGGATCCAGGCATTGTTGATGGCTTTGGGGTCGGTGACGGTGACGTGAGCGCCGGCGTCGGCGAGTTGCTGGGCGACGTCCAGGGCGGGGGAGTCGCGGATGTCGTCTGTGTCCGGTTTGAAGGCCGCGCCGAGGATGGTCACTGTGCGGCCGGACAGGAAACCGCGGCACATTTCGCGGGCCACCTCCACCGCGCGGGAACGCTGGTCCAGGTTTACCGAATCAACCAACGCCATCCACTCATCCACGGACGGTACGTCCAGTTCCCGCGCCTGCGCCCGGAAGGAACGGATGTCCTTGGGCAGGCAGCCGCCACCGAAGCCGAGCCCAGCGTGCAGGTAGCGGTTGCCGATACGAGGATCCAGGCCCATCGCCTCACTCAACTCACTCACGTCCGCGCCCGACGCGTCGCACAGCTGGGCCATCGCGTTGATGAAGCTGACCTTCGTGGCCAGGAACGCGTTCGACGCCGACTTGATCAGCTCCGCAGTCGCGAAGTTGCAGACCAGCCGCGGGATGCCGGCGCAGATCAGAGGTTCGTATACCGCATCCAGCACGGCGGTGACGGGCGCCCCCGCAGCGGCGCCCTTGCCACCCGGAACCCCATACACCAGCCGATCGGGCACCAGCGAGTCCTTCACCGCGGTGCCTTGCCGCAGGAACTCCGGATTCCAGCCGAGCAGGACGTCAGAGCGTCGGGCCAGCACCGTGCGAAGCGTTTCCACCGTGCCTACCGGCACAGTCGATTTACCGACGACGGCGGCGCCCTTCGCCAAGTGCGGCAGGAGGCTCTTCGTGGCGCCCATCAGGTACGAGAGGTCCGCGGTGTCCGAGGTCTTGGACTGCGGGGTACCCACGCAGAGAAAGTGCACCTGCGCGTCCGCTGCAGCCGCGAAATCCGTGGTGAACACGAGCCGGCCCGTGGTGCGGCCGTCCTTCAGGAGCTCATCCAGACCCGGTTCATGGAACGGGGCCAGCGCCTTGTTGAGCTGCTCCACCTTGGCGGCATCAACGTCGATGCCCACCACGGTGTGGCCCATGGACGCCAGAGTTGCAGCGTGGACTGCCCCGAGGTAGCCGCAGCCGATCACGGAGATCTTCATGAAGAGGGTCCTTTGCTTGAGGTGAGTTCCGAGGGGCCGGTTGTTTCGCTGGGCACGCCGGAGATGACTTCGTTGTAATGACGGACCAGCTCGGCGCTGAGTACCGGCCACGTCCGGCCCTGGACCGAAGCGGCAGCTGCCGTTGCGAACGCGCGGCGCTTGGCGTCGTCGCCCATCAGGTCCTGGACGTAGGCGCGGAGCTGGGTGAGGTTTCCGGGCTCGTACAGCCAGCCGGTGCGGGAGTTTTCCACCAGGTCCAAGGGGCCGCCGCGACCCGTGGCCACCACCGGAACGCCCGACGCCATGGCTTCCTGGATGGTTTGGCAGAACGTCTCGAACTCTCCGGGGTGGACGAAAAGGTCGAAACCGGCGACGGCCTCCGCCAGGGCTTCGCCGGCGAGGAAACCGGCGAAATGGGCGTTGGGAAGCGCGGCTTGGAGAGCTTCGCGCTGCGGGCCATCGCCGACGACGACCAGCTTGGTGTTCGGCACATCCGCCAGCACGGCGAGATCCTCCACCTGCTTCTCGACGGCGAGCCGGCCGACGTAGCCGATGATGCGCTGACCGTCAGGCGCTACTTTGCTGCGCCACGCCGTCGAACGTTTCGCGGGATTGAAGCGCGCGGTATCCACACCGCGCCGCCACATGTCCACGCGAAGGATGCCGCGTCCGCGCAACTGGTTCAGCGCGAACGTGGACGGCACCAGCGTCCGGGTGGCCAGGAGGTGGATGTTGTCCACGCGGTTCCAGGCCCAGTTCTCCAGGAACGGCACGCCATAACGGCCCGCGTAGCTGGGAACTTCGGTTTGGTAGATCGCGACCGTCGGGATGCCGAGTTGGTGGGCGGCCTGCACGGCGCGCCAGCCGAGGACGAAAGGGGAGGCGAGGTGAACGACGTCGGGCGCGAAATCGGCAAGGATTCGCTTGACCCGATTCACACCACCCAACGCCACCCGCACATTCGTGTAACCGGCCAGCGGCACCGAGGGAAGCCGGTGCACATACGCGCCCTTCTCGACGCTCGAAACATCAGTGTCCGAGGTCGACGGCGCGATCACCATCACCTCATCCCCGCGCTCCTGCAGATGCTCCAGCACCCGCAGTATCGAGTGGGTAACCCCATTCATCAGTGGCAGGAATGATTCGGCGACGATTGCGATCCTCACGCCTCCCACGGTGGTCGCGGCGGGTGGCTTACTGGGTGCGCGGGGGTGGCCTGTGCGGGAAGAGTGGGTTAACAGGTGGGTTGGGTTGGTCTCCGACTCGCAGAAAGCAGGGGGAATCTTGAAGAAAACACTCGCGCTTGGAGTAGGAAAGCCGGAAGCGACTTACTGATGTTCGGCTGGTCGCCCACCCCGCGCCCTCTTCAAATCCTTCCGCAGCCCACGGTTGTCCGCGCGGAGTTCCTCGTTGTGCTCACTCAGCCCACGGTTGTCCTCGCTCAGCCCGCGGTTCTCCTCCTCGAGCTCCAGTACCCGCTTCACGCCGGCCAGGTTCAACCCTTCATCCAGGAGCACCCCGATCCGGCGCAGCGTGGTCAGGTCGTTTTCGCTGTAGCGGCGCGTGCCGCCGTCGGTCCTCTCGGGGGTGAGCAGACCCTTGCGCTCGTACTGCCGGATGTTCTGCTGCCCGGTTCCCACCAGTTCCGCGGCAACTGAGATCGCATAGACCCCTTGCGTGTCCCGGCCACCATCAGTGCCGCCGTCGGACGCTGGGGTGGGCAGGCCGCCGTCGTGCTCCTGGGCAGCAGTCGCGCGATCCGAAACCGCCATTAGAACCTCCGAAATCTTTCAAAAAGCTACTTGCACCACTCTCTCACCAGTGCTATAAAAAATCTATACCAGCCAACACAGATCGAACAGGCTGGAACCTACAACAGAATCAGCATCAAAACCAAAGGAGTGAGAACCCAATGCTGATGCGCACTGACCCGTTCCGCGAATTCGACAGGCTCGCCCAACAGGTTTTTGGCACAACAGCACGCCCGGCCGGAATGCCGATGGATGCATGGCAGGAGGACGGACAATTCGTTGTTGCCTTCGATCTGCCTGGCGTAAGCCCTGATTCGGTGGAGTTGGATGTCGAACGGAACGTCCTGACGGTAAAGGCAGAACGGAAGTCGCCCGCGGGCGAGAACACGGAGATGATTGCCGCCGAGCGCCCGCAGGGTGTCTTCAGCCGGCAACTCATCCTGGGTGACACTTTGGACACCGATGGCGTCCAGGCCAGCTATGACGCCGGGGTACTCACACTCCGCATCCCCGTCGCCGAAAAGGCCAAGCCACGGCGCATTGAAATCACATCCAATGGGCAGAGGCAGGAGATCAACGCATAATCCAGTCCGTCCTGCCGGAAGGCTCACCCGGGGGTGGCCGACCGGCAGGGCAGCGACCGGGAACGACGGAGGCGGCCGCATCGGAAAAGTCGGGCGCAGGCTTCGTGCCACGTCACAGCGTTTCTTAGCGCACATGAAAGCGACCCCCGCCCATCGTCTCCCGATTGATGGCCCCCGGCCCAGGCTGGGGGCCATCGCCTGATCCGCAGCATGAACCGGAACCCGCAGTGAGTACACAACCCGACTACTACGCCACCCTCCACGTGCCGCCGGACGCGACGGCGCGTGAAATCACCCGCGCCTACCGCGCACTGCTGCGAACCCACCACCCGGACACCCGCCAAAAGGTCGACGACGGCGACACCACCTCCGCGGCCGACCTCCAGGAACTGCACGCCATCATGCAGGCGTACGTCGTGTTGTCGGACCCAGGAAAGCGGGAGGCATACGATCGGGCGCGGCGGAGTGGATCCATTGTTGGTGCCGGCGGAACACCCGTGAAGGTCCGGGTGCACAGGCGCGAACCACGGCCTGGGACGAGCGGCGAGCAGTCACCGCTCACCTTTGGGCCCACCCGTTGGGAACCTTCTTCCAGAAACCTGAGAACACCAAGGAGTAATCCATGAGTGCTTGGCGTCCGTATGACGGCCACATCATCCCCGCGTTCTACGAGCGGTTCGAACAACGCTGGGGCAGGGGGACAGCGCCGTTCCTGGACCCGGAAGTCCACGAGCAACCCCTTCCCCGGGCGCAGTGGATCAACCCGGACACCGGTGCCGCGGTCGCCGTCGTCCCCATCTGGACCGACGATCCAGAGCATCGCTCCTTCGGGGTGTTCTATTTGCCGCCGGCAGGTGACATCTGGATGCTGCGCCCCGGACCCACCACGTTCGTGGAACCAAAAGGAGGCGCCAACCAGGAGCAGGTGACACTTCGCAACGACGCCTTCAAGAAGGCCGTCAATCATGCCAAGGAGTTCATCTACGGCCCGCAGCTGTGAGTGAGCGTTCGAGCGTCTTGTGGGTTGCCGCGAGGAGTGAGGTCTCGACCCAAAGGTGTGCTTGCAAAGTGCCGAGAGCCAACCCCTCGGCGAGGTGAGTGCCGACGCCTCGGCCGGCGTCGAGCGTTTATGACCCGCAAACCGATGGCCGCCATGGATACGCATTGACGCCACCCAAATTTGGGTGGCGCGGAACCACAAATGTGGCGCAGGGCAGTTTGGGTGGCGCGGAACCACAAATGTGGCGCAGGGCAGTTTGGGTGGCGTGGAACCACAAATGTGGCGCAGGGCAGTTTGGGTGGCGTGGAACCACAAATGTGGCGCAGGGCAGTTTGGGTGGCGCGGAACCACAAATGTGGCGCAGGGCAGGTTGGGTGGCGTGGAACCACAAATGTGGCGCAGGGCAGGAGGTGTGGCCGCCCCAACCCGGCGGACCGCCGTCGTGGTTGGCGCGAGGGGCGAGGTTTCGACCGAAAGGTGCGCCCCCAAAGTGCTGAGAGCCAACCCCTCGGCGAAAGGTGCGCCCCCAAAGTGCCGAGAGCCAACCCCTCGGCGAAAGGCAGCCCCCAAAGTGCCGAGAGCCAACCCCTCGGCGAAAGGGCGCGTGGGCAAAAGAAGGCTGGTGCAGCCTGGGAAAGAATTCCAAGGCGGCTGCACCAGCTGCTAGTACGACTTTCTGTTAAAAGTTGTGACACCTATCCATTGGCCGCTCCTAGTTCCCGGCTTCGGTTTGTTTCCGGGCTTCAATGTCAGTCAGGGGGTGGTGGTCTGCCCCGGGAGAACACCTCCCATCTTACGGCGACCAGCAGGAAAAAGCGCTGAAATTCGCGGTATTTCAGGGGCGCCTGACGGGGGAGAGCGGCTCGTCGTGGCACGATTGAACACGATGAAACTGCGCGCTGATCAGACCGGAAACCGTGGCCTCCCTATGCCCCTTTGGCTGCAGGGCGGGTTGGAAGCGGCCCAGGCAGCGTTCATTTCGGCCATTGTTGTGCTGCTTCCGCTCGTCGGAGTGTGGGCTACAGACGGTTTCCAGGACCGCGCCGTCGACACCCTCGCACGGCTGGGTGGGCAGGCCTGGTTGCTGATCCACGGGGTGCCGCTGGAACTGGCTCACGTGAACGTGGGCGCCGCGGCTGCGCAGCCGGGGTCGGGACTGTTGTCTTTGATTCCGCTGGGTTTGACCCTCATCCCGTTCCTGCTGGCATGGCGTGCCGGTCGTCGCTTGGCCCGTGCCTCCTACACCGATCAGCTGTGGCAGGCGTTCCTGGGCGCTTTCGTTGTGTACGCGGCGTTCGGCGCAGCCACCGGATTTGTGTGCCGCACACCCGAAGTAGTCGTCAATCTGTGGTTGGCCATGTCCATCCCCTTGATCTCGTTCGGCCTGGGCATGATCGTCGGCGCCCGACGCGAGGCCGGTTCCTGGAGCCGCCTGATCGGTGTCGACGCCGTCGCCTGGCTCTCCAAGACCAGTCAGCATTCACGATGGGCAGGCTCGTATGTCGGCTCAGCACTGAAGGCCGGTTTCGTGGCCGCGATGGCCGCAGTGTGCTTGGCAGCCGTGCTGTTGGCTGTGACCATTGTGTGGCACTGGACGGACATCATCGCAGTCTACGAAGGCCTGCAGGCCGGCGCCTTGGGCGGCGCTGTGCTCACGATCGCCCAACTCGGCTTCCTGCCCAACCTGGTGATCTTCGCTTTGTCATGGTCCTCGGGAGCCGGCTTCTCACTGGGCATCGGCTCCACCGCGGGTCCGCTGGGCACTTCCGTGGGACCACTTCCGGCGGTCCCGATCCTGGGCAGCCTGCCGGCTGGGCAATTGGATTTCGGAGCCATGGCGCTCGCGTTGCCGGTAGTGGCAGGCATCCTGGCCGGCTGGTGGTTCCTCCGTGAAGGCGAAAACCACTTCGACGAGTGGCTTTCCATCAAGATCAAGGCCCGCTGGTTCACGGCCACCGTGTCCACGCTGTTCCTGGGCGCTTTCATTGGTTCCGTCGCGGGCATGCTTGGTGGCGCACTGGCGTGGGTCGCGCGCGGTTCTGCCGGCATAGGGCGGCTCACGGAAATCGGGCCCCACCCGCTGTGGACGGCAGTCTGGCTGGCTGCGGAGGTGGGTATCGGCGTCGTGATTGGCTACGCAGTCGGGCCCTGGCTGGAACGCCGCCAGAAGCTGCGTGAGGCCAACCTGGACGAGGCAGCGTACGACGACGAGCACGCCTGAGCGCGCAGGTCCGGTGTTGCCGGGCTACCTGAGCGAGCCCGGCATGGACTTCTCTAGTTGCGTCAGGCACTGGGTCTTCGCGGACTCCGTCAGTGCTGACCGTGCGCAATCCTGGTACGTGCTGACCTGCTTGAAGAAAAGGGCCGACGTAAGGATGAGCAGGCACATAACGCCGGTCACCACCAGGCCTGAAATGGTCCCGAAGAGAATCAACCGCGGGTGCTTGTACTTGACGGTCCGCACCAGAACCGCGATGCCCAACACCAACGCGGCCAGCGTCAGAATGGCACTCAACCACACGTAATTCACGTTCAGGGAGAACACAAAGAACGCGCCCAAAGCCGACAAAAGGAAAGCGCGGAAGAGGTTCTGGGTCACGCCGAGGGCGGACTTTTCGGCCTCGGAGCGAGGTTGCTGGCTCGGCCGGGGGCCGACGTCGGGATTCATGTTTTCCAGCCTACGCGAGCCGCCCATAAGCTAGTGCAATGCGCATTGTTGTCCTTGTCTCCGGTACCGGTTCCAATCTTCAGGCTGTCATCGACGCCGTGAAGTCGGGTGAACTGGATGTCGAGATCGCCGCTGTGGGCGCCGACCGTCCCGATACCTACGGTGTGGAGCGCTCTGACGAAGCCGGCATTGAGACGTTCGTGGTGAACTTCAACTCGTTCGAAACCCGCGCGGAGTGGGATGCTGCCTTGCGGGACAAGGTCCTGTCCTACAGCCCGGATGTTGTGGTCTCCTCAGGATTCATGCGGATTGTCAGCGCGGACTTCATCGACGCTTTCGGCGGTAAGTACGTCAACACGCACCCGGCCCTGCTGCCGGCATTCCCCGGCGCCCACGGTGTCCGCGACGCCATGGCCTACGGCGTGAAGGTCACAGGCTGCACGGTCCACTGGGCCGACGCCGGCGTGGACACAGGGCCCATCATCGCGCAGGAAGCTGTATCAGTGCTTCCGGACGACACTGAGGAAACCCTGCACGAGCGCATCAAGGTAGTGGAGCGCCGCCTCCTGGTCCAGACCCTCGCCGAACTCGCCGCCGCAGCCAACTGAGCCGGCCCACGCACGGGAACCCCAAGGGCGCCCAAGGGCGCCCACCCCTCGCTGGGTAAACGGGCTAGTCGAGGATCTGCTGCTTGGTCTCCGGGGCGAAGAACGCCATCCAGAGCACGGAGAGCAGCACCAGCCCACCCGCCAGCGCGAACGACGTCGCCAAACCGAACTCCGGCCAGAAGAAGGAAGCAAACACCAACGGGCCGAATCCGGCGCCGATGCGGGAAAACGTAGAAGCCCAGCCGAAGCCGGAGCCACGCAGCTCTGTGGGATACAGCTCGGACACGTAGGCGTACAGGACCGGGATGGCCACCTGCACCACAAAGCCGAACACCAGCAGCCAGAACACGGCTGCGGAGGGCACATCCACCACGAACGCCACAATCACCAGCGTCAACGCGGACAGCGGACCGGTGATGGCGAGGATCCACTTGCGTCCCACACGCTCCACCAGGACTGCGGCCACCACGACGCCCAAAAGCCCGACGGCGGCCATTCCCGCCGTGGTCACGAACGCCTTGTACTCCTCAAACCCCGCGCCGATGAGAATGCGCGGCATCCAGGTCAGCGACAAGTAGTAGACCAGCAGAATGCTGAAGAACAAAGCCCAGGCAGCCGTCGTGATCTTCCAGTTGAACTGCCAGATCCGCTGCAACTGGGTCCACGCGGAACCCGCCGAGAGCCTGGGAGCGGCTTGGGGTTCGGGCAGGCTGTAAGCGCGCGGCTCAGCCCCGGTCGCGTCCACCAGCCCATCGATGACGGCCGCCGCCTCGGCCCGCCGGCCCTTTCGGATCAGGAACAGAGGAGACTCCGGAACACTGCGCCGGATCCAGAAAACCAGCAACGCGGGGAGCACCATGATCAGCATGGTGAGCCGCCAGTCGCCGTAAGCCGCAACCAGCCAGGCCGATACGAACCCGCACAGGGCAGCGCCCACCGGCCACCAACCGTCCATGGCTGTCAGTACCCGGCCACGTTGCTTGCGCGGCGTGAACTCACCCACCAACGCATAGTCCACGGGGATGCAGCCGCCAAGGCCAAAGCCGGCCATGAAGCGGAAGATGCAGAACCACACGATGTCCGGCGAGAACGCACCCAGAACGGTGAAGATGCTGAAGATCAGGAGGGTGGCGGTGAAAGCCTTCTTCCGCCCAATGGTGTCGGCGATAGTGCCCCAGGCGAACGCACCCACGGCCATGCCGATCAGGTTGGCGGTACCGATCCACGCAGCGTCGGCCGGCTGCAGCGACCAGTGCTTGGACAGCAGGGGGATCAGGATGCCGTTGAGCGTGACGTCCCAGGCATCGAACATGAACCCGAGGCCACCGATCAAGAAAATCCTGCCTTGAACCTTCCACCGCCACGGCAGTTCCTGCACTACTTGTTCGCCGCTGGGCACGGCTGTGTATGTATTCATTGGGCCTCCTGCATGCAACTTTATGCGCTGCCGGGCAACGTTACTTCTGGTTCTCGATGGCCCTGCGCAGGAAACCGCCGGCTTCCTCCAGCGCACCCTTGGCCTGACCAGCATCAATGCCCGTCAGGAGCACCAGAATCGCGGCTTTCACCGAGCCGCCCACGGAGTCCAATGCGGCGGCGGCTTCCTGGGCGGAAACCCCGGTGGCGTGCTGGACGGTCCTCTGCGAACGGGCCTGCAGCTTCTCGTTCGTCGCACGCAGGTCCACCATGAGGTTTCCGTAGGTCTTGCCCAGCTTCACCATCACCAGCGTGCTGATCATGTTGAGGACAAGTTTCTGCGCCGTGCCGGAGTTCAACCGGGTGGAGCCGGCGATGAACTCCGGACCCACCACCACCTCGATCGCCGCATCCGCCACATGGCTCACGGCCGAGCCCTTGTTGCACGCCAGCGACGCCGTGAACGCACCGCGCTTCCGGGCTTCCTCCAGCGCGCCGATCACGTACGGGGTCCGCCCGGAGGCAGTGATTCCGACGACGGCGTCCGCCTCGGTCACGTTGATATCGTGCAGGTCGCGTGCGCCGGCCGTTGCGTTGTCCTCGGCGTATTCCACAGGGTGCTGGATCGCTTTGGGTCCGCCTGCGATCAGCCCGACGATGAGTCCCGGCGGGGTGCCGAATGTCGGTGGGCACTCACTGGCATCGAGCACACCCAAACGTCCGGCCGTCCCGGCTCCCACATACAAAAGGCGGCCTCCGCGCTGGAGCCGCTCCGCAACGGCGTCGACGGTGTGCACAATGGCCGGGCTGGCCGCTGCGACGGCGGCGTGTACTCCCGCGCTGTGGGCGAGCATGGCCGCCACGAGTTCTTCGGTGTCCAGGATGTCCAGGTTGTCCAGGCCTTCGGCGGCGGCTTCGGTCTGCAATCCGGCTAGTTCCGAGCGCAGGCCTGCGAGTTTGTCCGCGTCAGTCGGGCCAGTTTGTTCCGTCACGGTGGATGTACCTTTCCTGGATGAGCCCGCGGCGCGTCGCAGCGAGGGCAGCACCGTCCAAGCCATCGCCGAGCGGCGCCACCACCTCAATCCCAGCCGAAGCGAGGGACTTCCGCAAGAGCGCGGCAAAGAAGTCCGATCCCACCACTCCGCCCAGCAATGCCACGCGCCGTGACGTGCCGTCCCCGCCGGAGGCGAGCTCCACGGTGCGGGTCAGGATGCGGCATGCCTCACCGACGATGCCATGCGCGACGGCGTCACCCGCCTCCGCTGCCTGCAGAACCAGCGGCGCGAACCGGGCCATCGCCCGGTAGGGGTTCTCCTGTTCGGCCAACCATCCCGGAAGGAGTTCCGGCGACTCGACCAGCGCCCCTGCCGCGGCCGACAACGACGTGGAGGGACCGCCGTCGTGCGCTTCGAGGACTGCCTGCAGACCCCGCTGGCCGATCCAGCGGCCGCTGCCGCGGTCACCCAGATACGGTCCCCAACCGTCGGCCCGGTGCAGGACCCCGGCTTCATCAAAGCGGAAGGCAACGGCGCCCGTGCCGACAATCAACGTAGTGCCCGGGGCGCCCTGGAGTGCGCCGAGCTGGGCGGCCGTGGCATCGGACAGGACAGCTGCGGGGACGCTGAAGCGCTGCGACAACAGGGTGGCCAGTTCCTGGGCCTTCGTCTCGGAAGCTGCCACGCCCGCTACGGCCGCCCCGACGCTGGTGACCGCACCGAGGGGAAGAGCGGGCGGAAGCAGGGCGACAGTTTCAAGGAGCAGCTCGAACGCCAGTGTGGGGCCATTCTCCACGTGGACGCCGGGAAAACCGTGTTGGTCTGCGGCGCCCAGCAGCTCAGTTCCGCGGCGCAATTCCACGCGGCAGCGGCTCTTTCCTACATCGGCAACAAGAACGACATCGTTGGGCGCTTCCATGGCTCAACCCTATGTTGCATGTCGTTGTGGGGCCGGCTTTGCGTGCCATTGTTCGGATATCAGGCGCAGACCGGGCCTCACAACGCCCTGTGGAGGAGGGGTCGCCCCGGCTCGGAGGGACGAATCTGTGGATAACTGAATGTTGGATATCGTTTTTCGGGAGCATGGTTGAATGCGAAATCCGACACCCTTGCCAGCCTCCCTCGATCCCGGTGGCTTCCTCGTGAAAGACGCCTACGCCGAGGGAGTCCCGCGATGGCGCCTTCAGGCCGGCGACCTCATCACCCCCAGCAGGGGCATACGAGTGCCAAGAACCGGCGAGCCCGACCTTGAGTTGCTGGGCCGGTTGCACTCCTCAGTGACGCCACGGAGCGCCGTGAGCCATGTGACCGCCGCGCTTCTGTGGTCCATTCCGCTGCCCCTTTATCTGGAAGAGGAAGGCCGCAGCGGCCTGATCCATGTCACTCGACGCCAGGAGATAGGCCGCGTAAAACGTCGGGGAGTGGTTGGGCATCGGGCTCCACTCCTGGCCAGGGATGTCCGGGCCTTCAAGGGCATCAATCTGACATCTCCGGAGTGGACGTGGGTGGATCTCGCGCGACACATGGGCCGGGCTTCCCTCGTAGCCTCCGGCGACTACTTGCTGGCGCGGACGAACCCGCTTTCTTCGATCGATGCCATCCAGGAAGTCATTGACCGGCGCCCCAAGGTTAAGGGAATCCGGATGGCTCGAGAGGTCCTGCCGCTGTTGCGCCCAGGAGTCGACTCACCGCAGGAGTCCCGCTTGCGCGTGATGATCGACGACGCCGGTCTGCCTGAGCCGGCGGTTACCCGGCCGATCTTCGACGAGCGTGGAATCTACATTTCCACGCCCGACCTGCAGTACGAGGAGTACAAGATTGCTCTCGAATATGAAGGTGACCATCATCGGAGTGACCCGGTGCAATGGGGTAAGGACATTGAACGTGATGATCGGCTCCGGGCCATGGGGTGGATCGTGCTGAGGTTCTCGCAGGTCCAGATGAATGCCGGCTGGGCACATTCCGAGCGGAAGATCAGGGATGCCCTGAGTTCGCGCGGGTGGCTGCGACTGCCGTCGTGAGTTGTGGGGCTTGGTGTGCGTTCCATGTCGGAAGGATGGCGTGTAGAGCGGGCCCCGCAACGGGGGGGCCGAGTTTGTGGGGCCTGGTGTGCGTTCCATGTGGGAAGGATGGCGCGCAGAGCGGGCCCCGCAACGGGGGTGCCGCAATCCAGGAGCGAAGACGCAAAAGCGGGGTGCCAACGAAACACGATAAACTCTCCGTATCCCCACCACCCGCGACATCTACGCGAACTAAGACGGAGACTTTTGTGAGCTTGACGCAGCTTGACCGTGTTCCCATCCGCCGTGCACTGATCTCGGTTTACGACAAGACGGGACTGGAGGAGCTCGCGAAGGGCCTGCACGCAGCAGGCGTCGCCATTGTTTCCACCGGCTCCACCGCCAAGAAGATTGCCGCCGCAGGCATCCCGGTCAAGGAAGTCGAAGAAGTCACCGGCTCCCCGGAAATGCTGGACGGCCGGGTCAAGACCCTGCACCCCCGCGTGCACGGCGGCATCCTGGCCGACCGTCGCGTTCCGGCGCACATGGACACCCTTGCCGGCATGGAGATCGAAACCTTCGACCTCGTGGTGGTGAACCTGTACCCGTTCGTCGAGACCGTGAAGTCCGGCGCGGCGCAGGATGACGTCGTGGAGCAGATCGACATCGGCGGCCCCGCCATGGTGCGTTCGGCCGCGAAGAACCACGCCGCCGTCGCCATCGTCACGGACCCGAACTTCTACGGTGCCGTTGTCGACGCCGCTGCGCACGGCGGTTTCGACCTGAACACCCGTCGCCGCCTGGCTGCCAAGGCCTTCGCGCACACGGCCAGCTACGACAACGCTGTTGCCTCCTGGACCGCCAGCCAGTTCCTGGACGAAGACGGCGACGGCGTCATTGACTGGCCCGCCTACGCCGGCTTGGCCTTGGAGCGCTCCGAGGTCCTCCGCTACGGCGAAAACCCGCACCAGCAGGCTGCCCTCTACGTGGACAAGGCCGCTCCGGCGGGCATTGCCCAGGCCGACCAGCTGCACGGCAAGGCAATGAGCTACAACAACTTCGTCGACGCCGATGCCGCCCTCCGCGCAGCGTTCGACTTCGCCGAGCCGGCTGTCGCAGTGGTCAAGCACGCCAACCCGTGCGGTGTCGCCGTCGGTTCCGCTGACGCGGCCGACCCGATCGCTGACGCCCACGCCAAGGCACACGCCTGCGACCCCGTCTCCGCTTTCGGTGGCGTCATCGCTGCCAACCGCACCGTGACTGCAGGCATGGCCCGCACCGTTGCCGACATCTTCACCGAGGTCGTCATCGCACCTGACTTCGAGCCCGAAGCCGTGGAGATCCTCTCCAAGAAGAAGAACATCCGCCTGCTCGCCCTGCCCGAGGGCTATGGCCGCTACCCGTCCGAGATGCGCCAGGTTTCCGGTGGTGTCCTGGTCCAGATGAGCGACAAAGTGGACGCCGAGGGCGACAACCCCGCCAACTGGACCCTCGCTGCCGGCGAAGCCGCTGACGCCGCCACCCTCGCGGACCTCGCATTTGCCTGGACTGCCTGCCGCGCTGCCAAGTCCAACGCCATCCTGATCGCCAACCACGGTGCTGCCGTGGGCATCGGCATGGGCCAGGTCAACCGCCTGGACTCCTGCCGCCTTGCCGTGGAGCGCGCCAACACGCTGGGCGTCCAGGTGGAGTCCGACGTCGAAGGTGCCGGCGGCGCGTCCAACGCCAGCGGTGCCAACGCACCGGAACGCGCACGCGGCGCGGTTGCAGCCTCCGACGCGTTCTTCCCGTTCGCTGACGGCCTGCAGATCCTGATCGACGCCGGAGTCCGCGCCGTCGTCCAGCCCGGTGGCTCGGTCCGCGACGAGGAAGTCATCGCCGCAGCCAACGCTGCCGGCATCACGATGTACTTCACCGGCGCACGCCACTTCTTCCACTAGTCCCCACCGCCGCCCCAACCTCGCTGCGCTTCGGCCAGGGAACCCGGGCGGCGTGGGCCCACCACGGAAACGGCGGCCGCCCCCGGAAGGGGACGGCCGCCGTCGTTGTTAACAGGGACTTGCTACATCAGTTACGAAGCCGCAGCGGTGTTGTAGGTGGACTGGATTACTGTGCCCCAGTAAGGGCCGTACATGGTGCTGGAGTTGCTGCCGTAGCCGTAGCTGTTGACGGAGTTCTGGTAGCCGCTGGAGCTGTTGCCGATGAACCACGGACCGCCCGAGGAACCACCGGTCATGTTGCAGGGGATGCCCTGCGTGGCGAACTGCGGGTTGTAGGGATCGTTGGTGGCGGTGCCGGAGCAGCTCTTCAGCGATTCGCCGTTGAAGGGTGAGGCTGCCGGGTAGCCGAAGGACTTGTAGCTCAGGCCGCGGGCGGCGTTGAACTGGACACCGGAGGAGCCCACGACGTCGGCGAGCTTCTGGCCGTTGAGGGTGTTCATGACGGCGAAGGCGGTGTCGTACTGCATGTTGCCGTTCGATGCCCACTGGGTGGGGGCGTACAGCGCCTTTGCCGTCCACTTCCCGTAGGGTGCTGCACCGTTGAGGTAGGCGGGCACGAAGACGAAGTTGGTTGCGTAGGCGCCCGGACCCTCGTTGAGGCAGTGGCCGGCGGTGGAAACTGTGCTCTTGTTGGCCGCTGTCACGGAGTTGCCGGAGCAGACGTAGTTGGAGCCGCCCAGGGTGAAGAAGATCTTGCCGATGTGCTTGACCGGCGTTTCGCTTTGGTTGACCTTCCGGTCGATCGTGGTGGAGTCGGTGGCCGCAGGCTGGCCGGCGATGCTGCTGATGGCGCCCGGGGCTTCGGTGGCGGGCGCTTTGCCCAGGTTGAGGAGCCGGCCGCGTTCCAGTGCCTTTGCGGCCAGGATGTCGCCGGACTTGGCGTTCTTCATGCGTTCCGGTGTCCAGTAATCTGCAGCGCCGGCGTCGGAGACTGCATGGCTGCTGACCGCTGCGCCGCTGGTGTCCGCGTCCTTTGACGGTGCTGCGTTGGCGCTGGTTGTTCCTACCAGCGCCAGGATTGCGGCAGCGGACAGACTCAGCAGGCTTGTGGCCAGGGTCTTGGTTTTTGTCACGTTGTTCCTACCTATCGAGGGAGTGAGGCGGCCAGTGATGGCGACCGCCGACTGACGGAATCGAAGCTACCCAACGTATGACAAGTTTGTAAAGAGATGTTTCAGAGTTTGTGATAATTTGCTGTCATTTCTTTGTCGTGCTGTGGGGAGGAGTACACGACGGCGGCAGGCAGCTGTGGCGGCCAGGTCGCCGTCGGGGGTAAATCGCTTTCCCGGGCGGTAACCCAGAGAGTGATCCCGGACACGAAGAGCCGCCTAAGCGGTCTACTCGGGTAAGTTAGGAGTGTTGAAATCTGCAGACTTTCAGGGAGAACCCCGCCAATGGCCAAGATTATCTATACCCACACAGACGAAGCGCCGATGCTGGCAACCTACTCATTCCTGCCGATTGTGGAAGCGTATGCCTCGACCGCAGGTGTAGAGGTGGAGACCCGCGATATTTCGCTGGCCGGCCGCATCATCGCCGTCTTCGGCGATTTCCTGACCGAAGAGCAGCGCACGGGCAACGCCCTTGCCGAACTTGGTGAACTGGCAAAGCAGCCGGAAGCCAACATCATCAAGCTGCCCAACATCAGCGCCTCCGTGCCGCAGCTCAAGGCTGCCATCGCCGAGCTCCAGGCCCAGGGCTTCGCCCTCCCGGACTACCCGGACAACCCCTCCTCGGACACCGAGACGGACATCCGCTCGCGCTACGACAAGATCAAGGGTTCCGCCGTGAACCCGGTGCTGCGCGAAGGCAACTCCGACCGCCGCGCACCCCTGTCGGTCAAGAACTACGCCCGCCAGAACCCGCACTCCATGGGTGCCTGGTCCGCTGACTCCAAGACCAACGTCGCCACCATGGGCCAGAACGATTTCCGCTCCAACGAGAAGTCCGTCGTCCTCGACGCCGCCGACTCCCTCAGCGTCCAGCTGGTCCGTGAAGACGGCACCACCAAGGTCCTCAAGAAGGACTTCCCGGTCCTGGCCGGCGAAGTTGTTGACGCCACCGTCCTGCGCGCCGACGCCCTGGACGAGTTCCTCAAAGCACAGGTTGCCCGCGCCAAGGAAGAGGGCATCCTCTTCTCCGCACACCTGAAAGCCACCATGATGAAGGTCTCCGACCCCATCATCTTCGGCCACGTGGTCAAGGCTTACTTCTCCGAGCTGTTCGACACCTACGGCAAGCAGCTCGCAGCCGCCGGCATCAGCCCGAACAACGGCCTCGCAGCCATCCTGAGCGGCCTGGAAGACCTGCCGGAGGACGTCCGCGAAGGCGTCAAGGCAGCCATCACCAAGGGCCTTGAAGAGGGTCCCGCGCTGGCAATGGTTGATTCCGACAAGGGCATCACCAGCCTCCACGTTCCCTCGGACATCATCGTTGACGCCTCCATGCCGGCCATGATCCGCTCCTCCGGCCACATGTGGGGCCCGGACGGCAAGGAAGCCGACACTCTGGCCGTCATCCCGGACAGCTCCTACGCCGGCGTGTACCAGGTTGTGCTGGACGACTGCCGTGCCAACGGTGCGTTCGACCCCACGACCATGGGCACTGTCCCCAACGTGGGCCTCATGGCGCAGGCAGCCGAGGAATATGGCAGCCACGACAAGACCTTCGAGATCCAGGCAGCGGGCACCGTCCAGCTCGTGGACAGCAAGGGCAACGTCCTGACCGAACACCAGGTCTTCCCCGGTGACATCTGGCGCGCTTGCCAGACCAAGGACATCCCCGTCCGCGACTGGGTCAAGCTGGCTGTCACCCGTGCACGCGCTTCCCAGACCCCGGCAGTGTTCTGGCTGGACGAGGGCCGCGCACACGACGCCAACCTCATCGCCAAGGTCAACGAGTACCTCAAGGACCACGACACCGAGGGCCTTGAAATCAAGATTCTCTCCCCGGTTGAGGCCACGGCCTTCACCCTGGAGCGCATCCGCAAGGGCGAAGACACCATCTCCGTCACGGGCAACGTCCTCCGCGACTACCTCACGGACCTGTTCCCGATCCTCGAGCTCGGCACCAGCGCCAAGATGCTCTCCATCGTTCCGCTCATCAACGGTGGCGGCCTGTTCGAGACCGGCGCCGGCGGCTCCGCTCCCAAGCACGTCCAGCAGCTGGTCAAGGAAAACCACCTCCGCTGGGACAGCCTTGGCGAGTTCCTGGCCCTGGCCGTGAGCTTCGAGCACCTGGCCACCACCACCGGCAACGCACGGGCACAGGTTCTTGCTGACACGCTGGACCGCGCCACGGGCACATTCCTGCTGGAAAACAAGTCCCCGCGCCGCAGCGTCGGCGAGCTCGACAACCGTGGAAGCCACTTCTACCTGGCCATGTACTGGGCACAGGAACTGGCCAAGCAGACCGAGGACGCCGAGTTGGCCAAGGACTTCGCCGGTATCGCCGAAGCCCTGACCTCCAACGAGGAGACCATCGTCGGTGAGCTGGCAGCCGTGCAGGGTCCCGCCGTCGACCTCGGCGGTTACTACCGTCCGGACGCCGCCAAGGCTGCCGAGATCATGCGCCCGTCGGCTACGTTCAACAAGGTCGTTGCGACCCTGAAGTAGTCACCGCGAAAAGACCCCGCGAGCATCACGCTTGCGGGGTCTTTTTCGTCCCCCCATTGGAGTTTTTGTACACATTGCGTCCTTAAAAGCCCCTCTAAAGGGCATTAGGTGTACAAAAACTCCTAGCGGTCGGCCAGGAACCGGTCAGGTGCCACGCCGCCGTCGACGATGTCCTTCAGCACCCGGCCAATGGCCGGCGTGAACTTGAAACCGTGCCCCGAGAATCCGGCGCCCACCACCAACGGGCCGAAACCGTCCAGGACGAAGTCCTCCGTGGGGGTGGTGGTGTAGGTGCAGCTGATGGGAACCGCAGTGGAAGGATCGACGCCGGGGAGCCACTCTTCCGCGTACCGCACCAGGGCTTCGAGCTGCTGGGGGATGGGCTCGAACGTGCGCTCATCAGGGTCCATGACGGGCCCGACCCCGTGCCAGCCGGCCTTGACGCCCTCTCCAGGGGTGAGCATGCCGTAGACCGGGCTGAACCAGTATTCGTAGATTTCGTTGTTCGGGTCGGGGTCCGGATTGTGGTTGAAGCTCGGCCACACCAAGGTGTTATCGGTCGGGGTGAAGTGGGCGGGCTGCTCCTGGGTGACCACCAGTGCGGGCAGCTTGACGAGGTCCTTCAGGACTTTGGGGGTCCAGGCTCCGGCCGTCACCACCACGCGGTTGGCGGTGTACTCGGTTTCCTCCGTCACCACCACCACCGAATCGGCGCCGTCCACCCGGATGTCCCGGACCGGCGTCGAATACTTGAAGACCGCGCCGTGCGACTCCGCCGATTTCCGCAGCGCCACCAAGGCGTCAGCCGAGCGGATCCGGCCGGATCCTGGCACAAAGAGGACATCGGTGGAGAAGTTCATGCCCCGCCAACGGTCCGCGGCCTCGTCGGCGGACATGAAGTAGCTCTCGATGCCGCGTTCCTGGTGTGCTTCCCGCACCAGTTCCAGCTTGGGGATGTTGCCATGGTTGGCCAAGCCCACGAGGTCCAGCAGCGGCGCCCCGTTTTCTGCCGCGAGCTCGTCCCAGAGGGTCTTGGACTCTGCGAGGAGGTCAAGGTAGTCGGCCTCGGCGTAGGCGGTGTTGAAGTTGCGGGTTGCTCCGTGGGAGGCGCCGATGTGGTGGCCGGCCTCGAACTGTTCCAGCAGGACCACCGAACGTCCGGAGCGGGACAACTGCCATGCAGCGGCCGATCCCATGGCTCCTCCGCCAACAACTACAACATCAACCTGCATGCCTGCTCCATCCACAACGTCCGCGAGACCAACCGTGGCTCCAAGAAGAGCCACCTCCCATTCTGCCCCCAGTTGGGTTGGAACGTGGATTGGGCCGGAATGCGGGTTACGCAGCCAACCGCCGGCGGATCCACGCGGAGAACTGGTCCACCACGACGATCAGCACCAGCACGATCAGGATGTGCGTGAGCATGGAATCGAACTGGAAGGACTTGATGGACTGGTTGATCAGCAACCCGATGCCACCGGCGCCCACCAGGCCAAGGACCAGTGAGGACCGCACGTTCACGTCGAAGCGGTACAGCAGCAGGCCCACGAATTGCGGGATCACCATGGGCAGCGTGGCATTGGCTACCTGCTGGATCCGGTTGGCGCCGGCGGTCCGCAGTGCCTCCTGCGGCCCGGCGTCGATCTCCTCCATGGACTCGGCCCACAGCTTTCCCATGACACCGGTGTTGTGGCAGATCAACGCGAGGACGCCCGCGAACGGACCCAGGCCCACGGCGGTGACAAAGATCAGGGCAAACACTATGTCCGGAACCGCCCTGAAGAAGGACAACACAGCCCGGGCAGCTTGGTACACCGAAGGATGCGGACTGGTGTTCCTTGCCGCAAGCGAGGCCAGGAGCAGGGCGAACGGCACGGAAAACGTGGTGCCGAGCAAGCCGATCCACAGGGTCACGAGCGTCGCTTCCAGCCCGGGCTTCACGGTCCGTTCCCAGCTCAGGTCCGGCGGGAAGGCATCACCGATGAACGCCGCCATGCCTTTCCAGCCGTCCACCAGCAACTCGGGTTTGAAGCCCGTCCCTTGGATGGCCACAGCGTGAAGTCCGACGACGACGGCCGCCCCTGCCGCCGTCGTGATCCACCGCAGGGGCTTCTTCGGGCGGACCAGAGCCACGCGGCTTTTGCTTGTTGAGTCCCGGCGCGCGACGGCGGGGGTCAGGGTATGGGGTGTCATGCTGCGATGTTCCTGTCCGGGGCATACAACGTGTTGAGGTGTTCGGCGGTGACTTCCGTGGAGGGAAGGTCGAAGTTCATGGAGCCGTGCAGCAGCCCGATGGACCTGTCCGCGTAACGCAACGCAAGGTCCGGCTGGTGCAACACGGCCGCGACGGCAAGGCCTTCGGTGTGTGCGAGTTCGCGCAGCAGTGCCATGACTTGTTCAGCGGCGTGCGGGTCCAGTGCAGAGACCGGCTCGTCAGCGAGTACGACGTCGGCCCGCTGGCACAGTGCCCGGGCTACTGCCACGCGTTGCTGCTGTCCGCCGGAAAGCCGGCCAACTCGCTCGAAGGCACGGTCCGCCATGCCAACGCGGTCCAGGCAGTCGAGGGCTTCCTGCTGGACTTCGGCGGGGAACAGCAGCGGAGTGAGGGAACGGACTGTGGGGATGCGTGCCAGGGCTCCGGCGCAGACGTTATCCAGGGCCGTGCGGCGCGGAATCAGGTGGATCTTCTGGAAGATCATGGCCATCCGCTGCCGCGCCTGCAGGAGTTCGCGGCCCTGGAGACGGTCCAGTGCCGTGCCGTCAATGCTGATGCTTCCGGCATCGGGAGCGGTGATGCCCATGACGCAACGCAGCGTGGTGGACTTGCCCGAGCCGTTGGCGCCGAGGAAGGCAACCAGTTCACCGGGGGCGACGGAGAAGTCGACACCCTGAAGGACGGTCCTGCCGTTGAAGGACTTACCCAGCCCTTGGACGGAGAGCGGCATTACAGATCCTTCTCCGTGAGGTGCATGGTCTTGGCGAGCTCGAACAGGGGCGTGTAGTTGTCCTTGGTGACCTCCAGCAACGGGCCTGGAGGGGTCACGTCCAGGAACTCTCCAACCTTGGCAACGTCGGCGGGCTCCAGTGACAGGAACGCCTCCTTGACGGCTTGTTTGAAGGCGGGATCGGCGTCGCCGCGAACGGTGATGGGATCGTTCGGGATGGGGTTGGACGTCCAGACCTGGCGGAAATCGTCCTTGGCGAAGGTTCCCGCGGCGATCGCCGTGGCCAGCGTCTGCGAGTTGATCTCGGCCGCGTCCACCTTCCCGTTGGTCAGGGCAAGGAGTGCCTCCGGGTGGCCGCCGGTGTAGTCCATGGTGAGGTCGGCGTCAGCGATGCCTGCCTCACGGAGACCGAACCGGGGCAGGACATCGCCGCTGGTGGATCCGACGCTGCCCAGGGCCAGGGACTTGCCCTTGAGATCGCCGATTGCCTGGATGGGGCTGTCCTTGGGTACCCAGATTCCGGCCGTGTAGCTGCTGAGCTCCTTTTCTGCCGTGCCGAATGAAACCAGTGGTTCTGCGCCTGCCTTGGTGTCGGCGAACACGTAGCCCAGCGGACCGAACTGCCCCAGGTCCAGCTTGCCGTTGCGCATGGCGAGGACTTCGGCTGCGTAGTCCTCCACCACCTGGACTGTGACCGGGCATTCGAGCTTTTTGGAAAGGGCAGCGGCCAGGACGTCGTAGGCGGGCTTCAGCTTGGCCGGGTCCTCGTAGGGCTCGATGCCGAACTTGATCCCGCCGTTGGGGCAGGTGGCCGACACCGTCCCGGGGGAGGACTGGTCTGGAGAGGACTGGGCTGAGCCGCCGCATGCGGTCAATGCCAAAGCAGCGGCGAGGGCAAGCGCGGAGCCGGTGAAGAGCGTGGTTTTCATGGGAATCCTTAGGCGAAGGGAGGGGTGGGGGAACGGAGGAACTCAGGACAGACGCGACACATTGCGGTGCGCCAGGCCAAAGGACAGGGTCATGCCGACGCCGGAGGTCACGGACACCACGGTGACGCCCGGTTGGATGTTGCGGACCAGGATCGGGGCAACGTCCGAGGACGCGTAAATGCCTTGCCAGCGTTCGATGATTTCCAGGGGCCGGCCGATCCTGCCGCTGATGTCGTTGTTCAGGGCGTCGGTGACTGCCTCGTCCAGGAACGGGTCGGCGGTGCGGTGGTAGTGGTGCGAGTCGCCCAGGATGATGGTGCCGTCCGGGCGTTGGGTGAACATGACGTTGGCGCCGATGTCCAACAGTTCCGGCTGCTTGGCTTTCACTTCGGAGCGCAGGGCCTCCGCCGCGGGCATATCGGTGAAAGCCGGGTAGCGGAGCATGGACGTTGCGGTGAGCACAGCCGGTGTGAAGCGGACTCCGGCTGGCCCGGCAGCCAATGACATCTGGAGCGCGCACCGCTGGATCCTGTGTTCCGCAGCGAGGTCCGGGAACAGGTAGTCGACATCGTGGCCCACGCACACGAACACTTGCTTCGCCTGCAGCGCGCCGCGCGATGTCTGCACGGTCACGCCGTCCGGCGATTGGCTGAAGCCCAGTGCCGCGGTGTTCCAGTGAAGTTCGACGCCGGGCTGCCGGCTCAGCCATTCGGCCAACTTTGCGACGGTGGTCCGGGGATCGACGCGGAGGTCGTCGCGGAGGAAGGCTCCACCGACCAGGCCGGGCCAATCGCCTTGGCGGGTGCCGCCGTCGGGCAGTCCGGCCGCAACCGGGTCCAGGCGCTCCCGTGTCGCGTCAGGGGAGAGCAGTTGCACTTGGCCGGGCTCCCGGGCTGCGGAGAGTTCGCGCAGGACAGCCATCTCTGCATCGGTACGGGCAAGGACCACTGCTCCGGATTCAACGGCCCAAAAACCTGCCTGCTCGGCGAACTCGAGCCAGTACTTCCGGGACGTCCTTGCGAGCTCGTACAGATCGCCGGACTGCGCCGTGATGCAGCAGTGGCCGAAGTTCCGTACCGAGGCGCCGGCGGCGTGGTGGTCGCGTTCGATGATGGTGACAGTCAGTCCGTTGGCAACAGCGTGAGCGGCATGTGCCAGGCCGATGATGCCGGCGCCGACGACGACGACGTCGACGGCTTGGCCGGGGCTGTTGCCGGTGGCTGAGGTGGGGTTGCTTGCGTTGTTCACACTATCGACCTTGACGGCACGCAAGAGGTGAATCAAGCCACATTGCCACTTGTATATACAAGTTAATCAAAATTTAACCTCCGTTCATGTTTGTTCACGCCGGATTCATGTGGGATGCAGCGAAAGAGGCTCTTTTGATGCTGGCGACTTGTATTATCAACTGGTGAGCACTCAGCAAAACGCACCCCTCCATGTCCGGCTCAGCGAGGAATTCATGCGCCGCATCACTGACGGCGAATGGCCGCCAGGTTTCCAGCTTCCAAGCGAGGCGGAGCTGTGCCGGGAGTTCGGAACCTCCCGCGGACCGATCCGCCAGGCGCTCGCCTTCCTCCGTTCCGAAGGCGCGGTTACAGGTGGCCGGGGCCGTCCCCCGATGGTCCGTTCGTCCGTGCCGTCGCAGTCGTTCTCCACCTTCAACTCGTTCACCGAGTGGGCGCTGGGGATCGGCAAGAAGCCCGGCCAGCGAACCCTGGAGGTGGCACGACGCGAAGCGAGCCCGGAAGCTGCGGAAGCGCTCGGACTGGTGCCGGGGACAACGGTTGTGGAAGTCCTGCGGGTCCGCTATCTGGATGAAGCTCCGGCCATGATTGAGCRCACCACGTTCGTCCTGGACGTAGGCCGGAAACTGTTCGACTTCGACACCGACTCGGGATCCATTTTTGCGTTCCTCAAGGACCAAGGCGTGGATCTGCACAGCGCACGGCACACCATCGACGCAGTAGCGGCCAGCGACGAGGACGCAGAACTCCTGGAGCAACCCGAAGGAATTCCGCTCCTGCGCGAACGCCGCATCACCCGTTCCGGTGACGGCCAGCCCCTTGAATACTCAGAGGACCGCTACCTGCCGGCCCTTACCAACTTCACCATCGACAACACCGTGGAGCGCAGGGCAGCCCTGGTCCGCATCCACACCGAAGGAGCCACCCCATGATCAAGCTCGTAGCCTGCGATATGGCCGGAACCACCATCGACGAACACGGTGACGTCTATGTTGCCCTGGCCCGCTGCGTCGAAGAAACCGGAGCCGCCACCAGCCCCGAGGCCGTCCAGGAGTGGATGGGTGCGGACAAAGTGGAGGCCATTACCGCTTTGATCGAAGCCGGGGGAGGAGCCGCAACGGAGGACGCAGTGACCGCAGCGTTCGCGCGGTTCAAGGAACTCCTGGGCGGGTTCTACGATGCCAACCCGCCGGTCCCGCTGGAGGGCGTGGAAGACGCGTTCCGCGAACTCCGCCGCCAGGGCGTCAAGGTGGCCCTGACGACAGGCTTTTCACGCGACGTCGCCCGGCCGCTTCTTGAGCGGCTGGGGTGGGGCGTCGGCGACGGCAACCTGCTGGACGCCGTCGTGTGCTCCGACGAAGTAGCCGCCGGGCGTCCGGCGCCGTTCATGATCCACCGCGCCATGGAGCTGACGGGGGTCCAGGATGTCCGCTCGGTCATGGCAGCGGGCGACACCGTCAACGACCTCGCTGCGGCCAACAACGCAGGGGTCCTGGCCGTCGGCGTAATAACCGGCAAGCTCGGGCGCGACGAGCTTGCCGCGCACCCGCATCACCACATCCTGGCCGGAGTGAAGGACATCCCGGCGCTGCTGTCCTAGCTTCTCTTTCCAAGGTCGCCGGATTGCGGGCGTTTGGCCGGGAGCGCCGGGCATGGAAGATTGGACTGCGTGAAATTCCTTCACCCTTCACCCAAGTCCTCCGCCCGTGGCGTCACGATCCTGCGCGTGGTCTTCGGCGCGCTCATCATGGTCCACGGCTTCCAGAAGTTCATGGCCGGCCATGCCGCGTTCGCAGCATCCGTTGCTGCCATGGGTGTGCAGAAGCCGGAAATCGTTGCGTGGCTGGTGATCGCCGGTGAGCTGGGACTGGGGCTGCTGCTGGTCCTCGGAGCGCTGACCCGGGTGGCCGGATTCCTGTCGGCTTTGATGTTCGCCTCGATCTGGTTTGTGACGGAAGCGGGCAAGCCCCTGCTCACGGACAAAGCGGGCGTGACGGCGGAGCTGCTCATCATCTACTTCGCCGTGTCCGTGGCCTTCGTTTTCCTGGGCTCCGGGGCCTTCTCGCTGGACCGCAAACTGGCCAGGCAGCCAGGCCGCAAGGGGTCTTAACCCGTCCTGGTTAAATCACCGGGCGTCATTGGGATAACGGACACCCAATTGTGAACGGACGCCGTCGAAGAGGCGCATCACATTGATGGATTCTTCCAGCGGCATCACCGGGCTCTCGAGGAGTCCTTGCTGAACACAGCGGGTCACCTCGCGCAGTTCATAGGTGTAGCCGATGCCTGCAACGTCGAAGTGCTCGTGACGGGGCTCGTCCCAGCCGACCCTGATCAGCAGCTCACGCGGATTGTTTACCGATCCCACTGTCTGCAAGTAGCCAAGGCCGCCGGCAACGGTGGCTGTCCTTGGCCCATGGGCCATCAGGGACGACGTCAATTGCGCCTGTGCGCCCGTGTCATATCCCAGCGTCAGTGCGTTCTGCGTGTCCACGCCGTCCTCATTCAGCGATCCGATCGCCGTGACCGACTGCGGGAAGCCCAGCGTCCCCAAGGCCCAGAGCAAGGGATACACCGTGATGTCCAAGAGCGCTCCGCCGCCGTCGTTCAGGGCCCAGATGCGGGCCGAAGGATCGTACGGTGCCGGGAATCCGAGATCCGCGGTAACCCACTGGATTTGCCCCAGCTCACCGGACGCTGCGATCTCGAAAGCCCGCTGCATGCTCGGCAGGAAGCGGCTCCACACCGCCTCCATGAAGAACACGTTCTGCTCACGCGCGATCTTCACCAGTTCCATGGCCTCACGGGCATTGATGGTGAGGGCCTTCTCGCATAAGACGTGTTTCCCGGCCCGCAACGCCGCAGAGGCGATCTGGAAGTGCTGGGCGTGCGGTGTCGCCACGTAGACCACGTCCACCGCAGGATCCTCGAACAGACGCTGGTAGCCGGGAACACCGGCGTCGTCCCCGTATCCCTTGGCGAAACCCGAAGCGTTGGCGAAGGCATCCGCTGCAGCCTGGGTCCGGGAACTCACGGCGTAGAGTTCCGCGTCCTCCAAGAGGGCCAGGTCCTGGGAGACGCTCTTGGCGATATTGCCCGTGGACACCACGCCCCACCGCAAAGGCCGGCCGGTGGCAGCGCGAGGATCCTGGTTGTCCTGGGTTGTGAGCCACGGCACGGCAATAGGAAGAGTCATGCCAGCCATCCTCTCATTCCGCGCAGGCGTTGGCGGCCAGGGGCACAGCCGTCCTTGTGGGCGCACTCGCCGGAGCCATTCCGGCGCTCGTGGCGGTGCGCGTCAAGGTCATCGACGCGATCCGGTTCTGAGCTCCTCGGTCAGCCGGCCCTGCTGGAGACGGAAGCAGCGTTCGGTTTTCTGAGCCAGGCTGCGGTCGTGCGTGACCACCAGGATGGTGGTGTTGTGGTCGCGGCTCAGGGAGCTCAGGAGTTCGATGATGTGCTCGCCGGTCTGCTCATCGAGGTTTCCGGTGGGCTCATCGGCGAGGATCAGCTTGGGCTCGTTGGCCAGCGCCCGGGCAATCGCCACACGCTGCTGCTCCCCACCGGACAACCGGTTGGTCCGCCGCGAATGCTTCTCCGGATCCAGCTGAACCTGCTCAAGCAGTTCCTTGGCCCGCTTCAGCCTGGCCGCTTTGCGGACTCCGGCGAACTCCATGGGCAGCATGACATTGTCCACGGCACTGAGGTTGGGGATCAGGTTGAATTGCTGGAAGACGAAACCAATGTCGCGGCGGCGGTACTCGGTCAGCTTGCCGTCCGGCAGCCCCGCCAGGCTGACGCCATCGACGACGACGTCCCCTGAGGTGGGCTTGTCCAATGCGCCCAGGAGGGACAACAGTGTGCTCTTGCCGCTGCCGCTCTTGCCCACGATGGACGACAACGAACCCTTTTCGAGCTCGAAGCTCACGCCGTTGACTGGCTTGATGGTCCGGTCACCGGACTTGAACTGACGGACAAGGTCCTTGACTTCAATCACGGCTATTCTCCTCGGAGTACTTCGATGGGACGGATGCGGGCGGTCAGCAGCGCCGGAACCAGCGCACCGATGATGGCGACGGCGAACACCGCGGCGATGCCGGCCGCGAGGACGCCGGGGGAGACGCTGGCCGTGACGGAGCTGAGCAACTGTGAGGCCCCGCCAAACGGACCTCCCTGCCCGCCGCCGGGGAAGCCGCCACCACCGGGTACCGCCCCGTTTGGCATGGCGCCGGCAAGGCCGCCGCCGCGCTGGTTGGTGGGGGCCGCCGTCGTGGTTGTGTTTGAACTGATCAGTGCCGAGGCGATGCCGCCACTGGCGAACGATGCAATCACCGCGCCCACTACGCTGCCCATGGCAACGAGAACCAGGGACTCGAGGACAAATTGCAGGCCGATGGTGCGGTTGGGAGCACCGATGGCTTTCAGCACGCCGATTTCGCGGCGGCGTTCACGGACCAGCATGACCATGATGAGCAGGATGATGATCCCCGCCGTGGCGAGGGCCGCAATGAAGGCGACCATGGAAATGTTCTTCACACTGTCCAAGGAGCTGACGGCTGTTTCAAGGTTGCGCTGGCCTTGGGTGACGTCGGCTTTATCCGTGCCGAGAGCCGATTGGACGGCCGTTTTGGTGCTGTCGACGTTCTCCATGCTGTTGACCGTGACGATCATGCTGGAGAGCTCGTCCGGTGTTGACGCCAGGGTCTGGGCTTCGGGGAGCGTCAGGTAGACGGCATTGTTGCCGAACGCGGTGCCGGCGTCGAAGATACCGGCCACTGTGAACGTCTTGTCCTGCACGGTGAAGGTGGACCCGACACTCAGGCTGTTCTTTTCTGCCAAGGACGTGCCTACCAGGGCCTTCCCACCGGCAGCCGTGTAATCGCCCAGCCCGGTGCCGCTGGTGATATTCAGTGCTTTGCCGGTGCTGTCGACCTCCGCACCGATGCCCGTTGCCGTGATCGGAAGGGCCCGGGCGGGCAGGGCGGTGGTGCCCGTTCCCGAATTTCCGTTGGCATTGTTGCGGTTGCCCAGGGTGCCGGCGTCGATGGCCGCTGTCAGGTTGGTGCTGACCGTAGCCTGCTGGCCGCCAGGGCCGAAGCCGCCTCCAGGAGCCGCCTGCTGCGTGGTTCCTGTGGTTCCTGTCGTTGCAGTCTGCAGGCGCAGGGCCTTGGTTCCGACTACCGAGGTGACATTGGCGACCGACGCCACGGTCCCGGCTTCCGCCGTCGTGAGGGGTTCGCCGCCGCCTTCGAAGCCTTGCCCGCCCGCCGGGTTGACCGTCAGGGTAGTGCCTACGGAGGCGTTGAGCTCCTGCACTTTGGCGCCCACCGCCTGGTTGGCCACGAGCATGGCCAAAGCCAGCCCGATCGCTACGGCGAGGACGGCGACCACCGCCGCTGTTCTGATTTTGTTGCGGAAGGCATTGCCTACGCTTCGGGCAAGGACGCTCACGTTTCTCCTCTGGACCTGCAAGTTCGTGGCCCACGGGACGCGGGCTGCAGGTCCAACATTGCTGAGCGCTGCTGTGCGGCACTCCAGCCGAAGCTATGTGTGGGCTGTGAAAGCCTGGGGTCACGAATTCTGCTGGATCATTCACTTTCGCTGTTACCCGGAACCCCGAATTCCGGAGTTCTGGCCCGCCCCGGGGGCTCGATGATCCAGCAGAACCTGAGCAAGCGAAAGCCCCGGCCCGCCTGCTGGCGGACCGGGGCTTGCTGTATTACTTGGTGCTCGGGTGTTACTTGGTGATCGGGCCGAGTACCGGATCGTCGACGTAAGCCGTCTTGACGTTCTCAGCCGTAACGATCTGCGGCGGCAGGAGGAACGCAGGAACGGTCTTGACGCCGTTGTTGTAGGAGTCCTTGTCGTTGATCTCCAGCTGCTTGCCGGCCTGGAGGTCCTTCACCATGGTGATGGCGTGCTCAACGAGCTTGCGGGTGTCCTTATTGATGGTGGAGTACTGCTCGCCGGCCATGATGGACTTCACGGACTCAACTTCGGAGTCCTGGCCGGTGACCACGGGCAGCGGCTTGCCGGCGGCCTTGACGGACGTCAGCACTGCACGGGCCAGGGTGTCGTTCGGGGACAGGACGCCGTCGAGCGAAGCGGTGCCGTAGCTGCCGGTGAGCAGCGTGTCAGCGCGACGCTGTGCGTTCTCTGCCTTCCAGCCCTGGGTAACGGCCTGCTCGAAGGAGGTCTGGCCGGAGACAACCTTGAGGGTGCCGTCGTCGATCTTCGGCTTCAGGACGCTCATGGCGCCGTCGAAGAAGACCTTGGCGTTGGCGTCATCCGGGGAACCGGCGAAGAGCTCGATGTTGTACGGGCCGGAAGGCTTCTTGGCCTTCAGTCCGTCCAGCAACGCCTGGCCCTGCAGGACACCGACCTTGAAGTTGTCGTATGCCACGTAGTAGTCCACGTTGTCCGTGTTCAGGAGCAGACGGTCGTAGGCGATAACGGTGGCGCCGGAGTCCTTGGCCTGCTGAAGCTGGGTACCCAGCTGGGCGCCGTCGATGGCTCCCACGATGATGACCTTGGCACCCTTGGTGACCATGGCGCTGATCTGGTTCTGCTGCTCGGACACGCCGCCGTTGGCGAACTGGACGTCGGCCTTGAAGCCGGCGCCGGAGAGGCCATCGTTGAACAGCTTCTCCGCGAGGACCCAGTTTTCACTGGTCTTCTGCGGAAGTGCGACGCCGATCAGCGAGTCCTTGGGGAACGCTTCCCCGCCTGCCGTGCTGCTGCTTGAGCCGCTGTCAGTGCGGCCGCAGGCTGTCAGCGCCAGTGCCGCGATGGCAGCGACTGCTGCTGCCTTTCCTGCTTTACCAAACATTCGCATATCTTGGTTCACTTTCTGTGTGGGTGGGGTGGAGCGAGTCGAGCGGAAGCGGGATTACGCTTCCTTGGAGATGACCTCTTTGGTGGAGGTGGTTTCGTCGGGCTTGAGTTCGTTGTTGTTGCGCTGGAAGTTCTTCAGCAGCAAACCGGTGATCGAACGCTTGCCCTGGGACTTGTTGTAGACGTCGAAGGCAACTGCGGCCAGGAGCACCAGGCCCTTGATGATCTGGGTGAGGTCGGCGCCGACGCCCAGAAGCTGCAGGCCGTTGTTGAGGACGGCCATGACAAGGCCACCGACGATCGAGCCGATCACGGTACCGACGCCACCGGTAACGGCTGCGCCACCGATGAAGACGGCTGCGATGGCATCCAGTTCCCAGCCAACGCCATCGAACGGGCCCGATGCCGTGGAGCGGCCAACGAAGATCATGCCGGCCAGGCCTGCCAGGACGGACATGTTCATCATGACCATGAAGTTGACCTTCTTGGACTGCACGCCGGACAGCTCGGCTGCGTGGCGGTTGCCACCCACAGCGTAGACGTGGCGGCCAAGGACCGTCTTGTCTGCGATGAAACCGTAGATGAGGACCAGGACGGCCAGGATCAGGCCGGGGATGGGGAAGGACGTTCCGGGGCGGCCGGTGGCGAACAAGTACGTGGCGTAGAGGATCGCTCCGCAGATGAGGACCAGCTTGGTGACCTCAACCCAGAGCTCGGGAACGTCTGCGCCCAAAGCCTTGTTGGCAGCGCGGGCACGCAGCGACATGATGACGACGAATGCCGCAGCAACGATGCCCAGGAGCAAGGTGAGGTTGTTGAAGCCGGTGTTCGGGCCGATCTCCGGAAGGTAGCCGGAACCGAGGTACTGGAAGTCCTTGGAGACCGGGATGGTGTTGGACTTGCCGACAAACTGGTTGAAGCCGCGGAACAGGAGCATGCCGGCCAACGTCACGATGAAAGCGGGTATGCCGACGTATGCCACCCAGAACCCTTGCCAGGCACCGATCACGGCACCAAGGAGCAGCCCGAAGAGCACACCGGCCCACCAGGGCAGGCCCCAGTCACGCATTGCGAGGGCCACGAACACGCCCACGAATGCTGCCACGGATCCCACGGAGAGGTCGATGTGGCCGGCGATGATAACCAGGACCATGCCGATGGCCAGGATGAGGATGTAAGAGTTGCCGTTGAACAGGTTGATCACGTTGCCGGGCGTCAACGTGCGGCCGTCCGTGAAGATCTGGAAGAAGACGATAAGTGCCACCAGGGCGAAGATCATGCCGAACTGGCGGGTATTGCCACCAAATAGCTTCTTGAGCGCGTTCATTGTTTTGGTCCTTGTGTCAGGAAGGGGCGGGGCTGGGCCAAAGGGTCAGGCTGCTTTGCGGGAGGAAGTCATCAGCTTCATGAGGCTTTCCTGGCTTGCTTCGTTCTTGTCCAGGACGCCGGTGATGGCGCCTTCGAAGATGGTGTAGATACGGTCGGACAGGCCCAGGAGCTCCGGAAGCTCCGAGGAAATGACAATCACTCCCTTGCCCTGGTCGGCCAGCCTCTGGATGATGCCGTAGATCTCGTATTTGGCGCCCACGTCAATGCCGCGGGTGGGTTCATCCAGGATCAGGAGGTCCGGGTCGGTGAACATCCACTTGGCCAGCACCACCTTTTGCTGGTTGCCACCGGAGAGTTTGGCTACGCCCTCTTCAACCGATGGGGTCTTGGTCCGAAGCGACTTCCGGTATTCCTCCGCGACGCTGAACTCCTTGCGGTCATCAACTACGGTGTACTTGCTGATGGCGCGAAGGTTGGCCGCAACGGTGGTCGTCTTGATGTCGTCCAGCAGGTTCAGCCCGAGCGACTTCCGGTCTTCGGTCACGTAGCCGAGTCCGGCGTCGATCGCTGCCCTGACGCTGCGGAGCTGGATCGGCTTGCCGTCCTTGTAGATCTGGCCCTTGATGAACCGGCCGTAGGAGTGGCCGAAGACCGACCTGGCAAGTTCCGTGCGGCCGGCGCCCATAAGGCCCGCGAAGCCGACGATCTCACCGCGGCGTACAAAGAAATTGGATCCCTTGCAGATCAGGCGGTCCTGGATCTGGGGGTGACCCACTGTCCAGTCCTTGACCTCGAAGAAGACTTCGCCGATCTTGGGCTCGTGGTCCGGGAAGCGGGACTCGAGCGTCCGGCCGACCATGCCTTTGATGATGCGGTCCTCATCCACGCCATCGCGTTTGACGTTCAGCGTTTCGATCGACTTGCCGTCGCGGATGATGGTGATTTCGTCCGCGATCTGTTCGATCTCGTTGAGCTTGTGGGAAATGATGATCGAGGTGATGCCGCGGCCTTTGAGGCCAAGGATCAGGTCCAGCAGGTGCTGGGAGTCCGATTCGTTCAGTGCTGCGGTGGGCTCGTCCAGGATCAGGAGCTTCACGGACTTGTTCAGCGCCTTGGCGATTTCCACCAGCTGCTGCTTGCCGACACCGATTTCCTTGATGGGGGTGTCCGGGTCTTCCCGGAGGCCTACCCGGGCAAGGAGCTCGAGGGAACGCTTACGGGCCTCGGCCCAGTCAATGACACCCCACTTCGTCGGTTCGTTGCCCAGGAAGATGTTCTCCATGATGGACAGTTCCGGGATCAGTGCCAGTTCCTGGTGGATGATCACGATGCCGGCCGCTTCACTGGCGCGGATGTCCTTGAACTGCTGCGTCTCGGCCTGGTACACGATGTCGCCGGTGTAGCTGCCGTAGGGGTAGACCCCGGACAGGACCTTCATCAGCGTGGATTTGCCTGCACCGTTCTCACCACAGATTGCGTGGATCTCGCCGGCCATTACGCGCAGGCTTACGTTCGACAAGGCTTTCACTCCAGGGAATTCCTTGGTGATGGAGCGCATCTCCAAAAGGATGGGCTCGCCTTGCGTGTCGAGGGTTGTCATCAGCCCTTACGCCTCCAATGCATGACTTCGTTGTCGGCCCCGCAAACGGCGGAGCTGTCTGATGAAAAAGTAAACTGGATCACCTATCTTGTCGTCAAGACTTGAACGCATGATCCTGCTAACGATTTCGTTACCTACCAGTAATACCGGCGTGCTGGAACACCAAAGCGGCCGCTCCGAGGGCCTCTGCCCGGGCGCCGAGGGAGGACATTGCCAGGTGCGTCGTCTCGCCCACCACGGGCACGGCATGGCGTACCAGGCCCCTGCGGATGGGGTCCAGGAGCAGGTCGCCAAGACCAGCCAGCGGGCCACCGACAACAATGACCTCGGGGTTGATCAGGTTGGAAACGTTCCCCAGTGCACGTCCCACGGCCAGGCCGGCGTCGTCCACGACGCGCTGTGTCGCGGAGTCCCCGGCGAGGCAATTGCGCACGATGTCCTGGGGCGTCAGCAATGTCTCCTGGCCGCGGCCCAACAGCTCGATCATGGTGGTGGTGGACGCTATCGTTTCCAGGCAACCCCGGTTCCCGCAGCGGCACACGAGGCCGTGTTCATGGATCGTCGCGTGGCCGATTTCACCGGTGATGCCGACGTTGCCGTAGTACGGGAATCCGTTGAGGATCAGGCCGGCGCCAATGCCCGAACCGATCTTGAGGAACATGAGGTTGGAGACCCCGCTGTGCGGTCCCCAGGTCACTTCGGACAGCGCGCCAAGATTGGCGTCGTTGTCAACAAAGACGGGGCAATTCAGTGCTTCCTCCAGCCTGTGGAGGATGTCGATGCCCACCCATTCGGGAAGGATGGCGCCTTGCGCGACGGTGCCGGATCTGCGGTCGATCGGGCCGGGAATGCCGGCTCCTGCTCCGACTACGGCCGTTCGGTCGATGCCGTTCTCACGGAGCAGTTTCTCCAGCAGGCGGACCGCAGCGGCGATGCCCTCTTCCGCCTGGTGACCCAAGGGCAACTCGATGTAGTCCTCGGCAATAACGTGGTAGCCCAGCGAGGCCAGAACCACCCGCAGGTGGCGGCGTCCGAAGTCGATTCCGACGGCGACAGCCCCGTTGCTGTTCAGCCGTACGTTGGTTGCGCGGCGGCCGGAGCTCGTGGTCGGTTCGGTGGACACCAGGCCGGCGTCCTGCATGATTTTGACAATGTTCGAGATCGTGGCGGTGGAGAGGCCGGTCTGCCGCGAAAGCTCGGCTTGCGTGGACGGTCCGCTCAGCAAACACTCGATGATGCGCTGCTGATTGAGGTGGCGGAGCGCGGACTGCGAGCCGGGTTTTCTTGGGTGGCTCTTCGTTGAGCGCTGCGTAGCGGGCATGACAAGAAGATTGCCCCAGAAGATGCGTTGTAGTCAAGAAGTGAACACAGCGAGTCAAGCATCACTGACATACTCCAACGCAAGGACACTCTCTAAGTACCCCTTGTGAGGCCCGATATGCGCCCTATCCCCAACTTTTTAGGCGCAGAGCGGGCCCCGCAACAGGGAGGCGCGTGCAATGCGTCCCGGGTTCGCGGCCCGCAGGTCCAATTGCATCGCCGCATGCAACGGAGCGAAGCCTAGGCTTGAACCAAGAAGATGTCCCATGCCCACGGACGGCAGGGATCAGGTGAAACAAGGTGGTAATGATGCTGCTCGCAATCCTGCAGGCGAACGCCTCCGTCATGGACGTGGACGCCAACCTGCGCACAATCGAGGACGCAGCCCAGCGTGCTTCCAGCGCGGGAGCTGCTCTGCTGCTCACCCCGGAGCTGTTCCCTGTTGGTTACGCGCCACTGCGCCTGCATGCCGAGTTGGACCCCGCCACTTTGCCGGCCGTTCGCGAACGCTTGGCCGGGATCGCGCGCACTCACGGCATTGGCTTGGTCTACAGCCTGCCGGCCGTCGCCCCCAAGGAGGCAGCACACGACGACGCCGCGCAGCCGGCTCTGGCCGCCGACGCCTGGCACATCACGGCCACTTTGCTGGACGCTTCGGGCGACGAAATCCTCAATTACGCCAAGGTCCACCTCTTCGGTCCCGAGGAACACAAGGCGTTCGTCGGCGCCCAAGTACCTCCCGCCGTCGTGGATTTCAACGGAATCCGCACGTCGATGCTGATCTGCTACGACGTCGAGTTCCCTGAAGCAGTGCGTGCCGCGGCCACCCGCGGTGCTGAACTCCTGCTGGTGCCGACAGCCCTTTCCGCCGGGTTCGAGAACGTGCCGCAAGTGCTCATCCGCGCCAGGGCATTGGAAAGCCAGCTCAACGTGGCCTACGCCAACCATTCCGGCCACGAGGACATCTACAACTTCCTGGGCGGCAGCGTGGTGGCCGGTCCTGACGGTTCGCTGCTCGCCGCCGCAGGGGAGGGCGCCGCGTTGTTGTTCGCGGAGGTCGGTACGGAAACGGTCAAGGCCGCCCGTGACGAAGTCCCGTACCTGCGCGAACGCAGGCCGGAACTGTACAGCGAGTGGGAGCAGCAGGCCTAGGCAGTGGCCTCCCGGTCCGCCGTCACCAATCCGTCCACGTACTGCAGCGCGAACCACAACTCTGCCCGTACCTGCGCCTGGTTGAGGTCCATGTCCAGCAGCTCCCCGAGGACGCCGATCTGCCGGCGCACACTGTTCCGGTGCAGGCCGAGCAATTTGGCGGAGCCGTCCCAACTTCCGTTTTCGCTGAGCCATCCCCGCAGCACGGACAGCAGCGGATCCCTGCGGTCCGGTTCCAACGCCAGCACGGGCGCCAGAAGCCGCTCGGCCAGCATGGTCCCCGCTTCGCGTCCCAGAAGGCCGGTGACCGACCACGTCACCTCGTCCACGCGTGCGCTCATGCCACTGGAGACAACCCGGGACCGCAGGGAGCTTGCCCGCTGGTAGGCCGCTGAGAGCCCGTGAAGTTCCGTCGGTTCGCCAATCACCAGGCGCCAGCCCAGTTTTTCGATGTCGGCCAGCAGCGAATCATCGACCCTCAAACGGGTGATCGCCGCGAAACCGTACTCGGTGATCTCCACCAGCTTGGTGTCGAGCAGACGCCGCCATTGGAGCACCTCGCGGACGGGACCATCGTCGGCCGCCCCATCCACCCTGACACCCTGCACCACCCGCATCTGCGCCGACCTGGTGGACGACAAACTCTGTGCCAGCAGGTCCTTGAGGCCGTTGACGTGCTTGGTCCCGCCGGTAGCCAGGGAGTCCGGATGAAGCAACACCGCGGTGGCGAGCTGGCTCGGAGCCAGGGATCCGCTGGTTCGTTGCCGCACCAGCAGTTCCAGCAATCCCACGGCCGACTGCACCACGTTGTTCTGCGCAGGTGTCAGCGGCGCGTCCGAACCGAGGATCAACGCGCCAAGGTTCGCGTCTTTGGTACTCCGCAGGGGGTGCCCGAACACCAGCGCCGATCCCGGCTGCTCAAAGCCGTCCATCTCCACGCGGGGACCGCTGCCGGACAGCAGCCGCTCCAGCATCGGTGCCAGCAGTGAATGCTCGACGCCGTTGCTGCCGCCGGCATTGTGCCCGCGTGCCCTGACCCGCCCGTCCGCCCCCACCAGCAGCGCCCACACCGGTACGCGCTGGACGAGGGCTGCCAGCAGTTCGTGTTCCGGCCTGGGGGAGAGGACCGCGCGCATGAGCTGCCGGTTGGTCTCGGCGAGCTGCCGGAAAACGCGTGCGTTGTCTGTCTCCAGAAGCTGCGAGAATTCAAGACCGATCGCGGCGAACGGGACGGACTCCGGTACCTCGAAAAGGGTGAGGTCGTGGGTGCGGCACGCTTCGACCAAGGCCTCAGGTACGGCGTCGAAGTAGGGCCTGATGCCGAACCCCAGTGCAGCGACCTTGGCGTCCACGAGCCGGCGGACGTAGGCGTCCACCTTCGCCGCCGTGCCGCCCTCCCCAAGGAAGGGCAGCCCGGCGGTGAGGAGGAATTCGCCCTCGGGCAGGTAGGGCGTGGGGTCTTCGAGCTCACTGGGTTCCACCCACCGCAGCAGCGAGCCGCCGCTGCCGCCGTCGTGAATCATTTTCAACTCGGGCGGCAGCTGCTCCAGGAACTGCTCAAGCGTGACGAAGCTCAGGCGGGCGGTGGCGGGCTCAGGCGACATTGCCTTGCCCGGCGGCTGCCGGCTCCTGGTAGTCGGGGCACTGGTAGGCGGTAGTCGAGTAGGCGCGGGGGAGGCGCGGTGCGATCCTGTTGATGATCTCGTCTCCATGGCTGCCGATCGCGGCACCCCAGTCGTCGGCGCTCGCCGCTCCGCTGGAGGGATCGCCGAACAGTACGGCGGTGTCTCCCACGGCGATTCCGGACGCATCCGGCCCGAGGTCCACCATGAACTGGTCCATGCAGACCTTGCCGATTACCGGCACGCTGCGGCCAGCGATGTTCACCACCGAGCGTCCGCTGATGCCCTTGGGAATGCCGTCCGCGTAGCCGAGCGGGATGAGCCCCAGGTACCGTGGTTCGTAGGTGATGGCCTGGTGTTCGTAGCTGACCCCGGTGCCCGCTGGGACCTTTTTCACCATGACCAGCGGCGCAGTAACGCTCAGCGCCGGGCGCAGCCCGAAGTCCGCCGGGTTGAGGTGGTCCGCCGGAGCGAGGCCATAGATTGCCAGCCCTGCGCGGACCATGTCGAAGTGGAATTCGGGGCGGTCCAGGATGTTGGCGGAGCTGGAAACGTGCCGCAGTTCGGGCGTCAGCCCGGCGTCACGGGCTTCACGGACGGCGTCCTCGAACTCGGCGACGGCGGCTGCGTTGCCAGGGTGTGCCGGGACATCGGCCCAGGCCAGGTGGGTCCAGAGGCCTCGGACGCGGAGGGTTCCGTCGATTTCGGCTTGCCGCGCGTGCGCCACGAGTTCCGCCCAGTCTTCCTTGCGCGCGCCGCCACGGCTGAGGCCGCTGTCCAGTTCGAGATGGACGACGGCGGGGCGGCCAAGGCGGCCGGCGATACCCGCCAGGACCTCCAGTTGGCCAACGCTCCCGAGGGACACGTCGATGTCGTTTTCCAGCGCCTCGAGAATGGTGGCACTTGTCTGGGATGCCAGATAGAGCCAGGAAAGGATGGGTAGGGTGATGCCTGCTTTGCGGAGGGCGATGGCTTCCGTGAGTTGGGCTGTTCCCAACCAATCCGCCCCGGCATCGGCAGCAGTTCGGGCGACTTCCACCAGGCCGTGCCCATAGGCGTTGCCCTTCACCACGGCCATGAAGAACGGCGCCTCGGTGCGCTGTTTCAGGGCCTTGACGTTGTCTGAAATGGCGGACAGGTCAACGGTGACCTGTCCGGAGAGGGCCGCTGGGGCAGCCTCTTGATAGTGTGCATTACGTCTCATGGTTGAACACTATAGGTCATTTTGCACCGCGGTGAGAGGTGGCTCACATGCCAGTCTTGTGGAGGGGAAATCGAAACTACTTTGAAGGGACGTCAAGGGTGACTGTGCCTGTGAACACCGAAAATCCAGCGGCGGTGGGCGCTGCGAGGCCGAGCCTCGGAGCCCAGTTGCTGCGCCGAAAGCCCATTGGGCAGATGGTCAGCGAGTCCGGCAGCGGCGAAGGCGGCACTCCGCTGGTCCGCAGCTTCGGCGTGCTGCAGCTGACCATGATCAGCGTTGGTGCCACGCTCGGCACCGGCATCCTCGTCATTCTCGGCGAATCCGTTCCGCTGGCAGGTCCGGCCATCTGGATCTCCTTTGTCATCGCCGGCCTTGCTGCGCTCCTCTCCGCTGTTTCCTATGCCGAGATGGCAGGCCTCGTGCCGGTTGCCGGGTCAAGCTACTCGTACTCCTACGCCACCATGGGTGAGGGCATGGCGTGGATCTGCGGCTGGTGCCTGGTGCTGGAGTATGCCGTCTCCGTGGCAGCAGTTGCCGTCGGCGCCGGACAGTACGTCAATGAGACCCTGGCCGCCTTTGGGCAGGTCCTTCCGGACGCGTTGTCCCAACCTCCGGGGGATGGCGGCCTGGTCAACATACCGGCCGTGGTGATCGTGGTCTTCGCCATGATCCTGCTGGTCAGGGGCGCCCGCGAGAGTGCGTGGATCAACACAGCGATTGTCATCATCAAGGTGGGCATCCTGATCTTCTTCTGCGCAGTGGCTTTCACGGCTTTCAATGCCGGCAACTTCGAGCCCCTGCTGCCCATGGGCGCCGCAGGTGTTTCGGCAGCGGCCTCCAGCGTCTTCTTCTCCTACATCGGCTTTGACGCCGCGTCCACGGCAGGGGAAGAGGCCAGGAACCCCAAGCGTGACCTTCCCAGGGCCATCATGCTGTCCATGGTGATCGTCACCAGCATCTACGTCCTCGTATCCGTGGCCGCTATCGGTGCCCGCCCGTGGGGATGGTTCGACGGTACAGAAGCGGCCCTGGTGCAGATCCTGCACGAGATCACCGGCCAGCCCTGGATCGCCCTGGTCTTCTCCATCGGTGCTGTGCTCGCCATCGCCAGCATCGTCCTGACGGTCCTCTACGGCCAGACGCGCATCATGCTGTCCATGTCCCGCGACGGCATGGTGCCCAAAATCTTCGGCCGCGTCTCCCCGCGGACCGGCACTCCGGTGGCGGGAACGCTCATCATCGGCACCGCCGTCGCCCTCACTGCGGGCCTTGTCCCGCTGGGCGCGCTGGCGGACGCCACCAGCATCGGCACGCTGTTTGCCTTTGCCCTGGTCAACGTCGCCGTGATCTACCTGCGACGCAACCGCCCGGACCTCGAGCGAAGCTTCCGCGTTCCCCTATACCCGGTCACGCCGATCCTGGGCGCCCTGATGTGCGCCTACCTGATGCTCAACCTCGGCGCAGATACCTGGATCACCTTTGGGGTGTGGATGCTGGTGGGCATCGCCGTCTACTTCGGCTATGGACGCCGGAACTCCAAGGTAGCCGCGCTCAGCGAGCAGGACTACCGTGAAATGACCACCAGGGCCATGAGCCCGGAACCTGTGAAAGCAGCAAAACCATGACCATCGCCACCGAACTTCCCGTCGCCGGGGAACCCGCAGCACCCGGCGCCAGTGAAGCGCCGATCACCATGCTGAACCCGGACTTCCCCTTCAGCTACGACCACTACCTGGCACACCCGGACGGGCTTGGCTCCGTCCCGGAGGAAATGTACGGCACCGAAGTCGCCGTTATCGGTGCGGGCCTCTCAGGACTCGTGACCGCCTACGAACTCATGAAGCTTGGCCTCAAACCGGTCATTTACGAGGCCGACCAGATCGGTGGCCGGCTCCGGACCGCGAGCTTCCCGTCGGCGCCCGGCGTCGTAGCCGACCTCGGCGGCATGCGCTTCCCGGTTTCCGGCAAGGCGTTCTACCACTACGTGGACCTCCTGGGGCTGGACACCAACGATTTCCCCAACCCCATGGCACCGGCAACATCCAGCACTGTGATCGAGCTCGCCGGCAAGAAGCATTACGCCACCACCGCCGACGAACTGCCCGTGTTCTTCCGCGAAGTTGCCGATGCCTGGAAAGCCGCGATCAACGATGGCGCAGCCTTCGCGGAGATGCAGGAAGCCATCAAGGCCCGGGACACCAAGCGGATCAAGGAACTCTGGAACGCGCTCCTGCCCGAACTCGACGAGCAGACCTTCTACGGCTTCATCGCTGCCAGCAAGTCCTTCAAGGAAGCCGGCTTCGCCCACCGCGAGGCATTCGGCCAGGTCGGCTTCGGCACGGGCGGTTGGGACACCGACTTCCCCAACTCCATCCTTGAGATCCTGCGCGTCGTATACACCGACGCCGACGACCAGCACCGCTCCATTTCGGGAGGCGCGCAAAGGCTCCCGGAGGCACTTTGGAACCACGCGCCGTCGGGCCTGAAGCACTGGCCGGAAGGAACCTCGCTGGCCTCCCTGCACTCAGGTTCGCCGCGCGGTGCCGTGGACAACATCCGCCGGGCAGAGAACGGCGACCTCGTGGTGCGGGAAAACTGGGGACGTGAAGCCAGCTACCAGGCCGTGGTCACCACATGCCAGTCGTGGCTGCTCTCCACCCGTATCCATACCGAAGAGGCACTGTTCCCCGCGGAGATGTGGACCGCGATCGAACGCTCGCACTACATGCAGTCGTCCAAGACCTTCGTGATGGTGGACCGGCCGTTCTGGAAGGACATCGACCCGGAGACCGGGCGTGAAGTCTTGTCCATGACCCTCACCGACCGCCTCAACCGGGCAACGTACTTGCTCGACGACGGCCCGGACAAGCCCGCTGTCATCCTCTTGTCCTACACGTGGAACGACGACGCCCTGAAGTGGCTCGCCCTCACTGCGGAGGAGCGCGTCAAGTTGATGCTCCACTCGCTGGAGCAGATCTATCCGGGCGTTGACATCGCGAGCCACATTGTGGGGCAGCCGATCACCGTCTCCTGGGAAGCGGACCCCAACTTCATGGGGGCCTTCAAGGCCAACCTGCCCGGACACTACCGCTACCAGCAGCGGCTGTTCACGCACTTCAAGCAGGACAAACTGCCCGGGAACCAGCGCGGCATCTTCCTCGCCGGTGATGACGTGTCCTTCACCGCCGGGTGGGCCGAGGGTGCCGTCACCACGGGCCTGAATGCCGTCTGGGGCGTGGTGAACCACCTGGGTGGCTCGTCCGCCGCCGGAAACCCCGGCCCGGGTGACCTGCTGGACGAGCTCGGCCCGATCAGCTTGGACTAGTCCCTTTTGCATTGCGAGGCCCGCTCTACGCCCCAAACCCACCGCAGGGGACGCAGAGCGGGCCTCGCATTCGGCGTTAAGCGTGCATGTCCCGGTGCGCCGCTGCGAGTTCCTTGTAGTGGGCGGCGTTGTGCTTCACGCCCTCGAATTCTTCGTCCGTCAATTCGCGGCGGACTTTGGCAGGAACGCCAGCTACGAGGGAGCGCGGGGGAATGACGGTGCCTTCCAACACGACGGCGCCGGCAGCAATGAGGGAACCCGTGCCGATCACCGCGCCGTTGAGGATGGTGGCACTCATGCCGATGAGGCAGTCGTCCTCCACGGTGCAGCCGTGGACCACGGCGCTGTGCCCCACGGAGACGCGCTCGCCGACGGTGCAGGGAAAACCGGGATCGGCGTGAAGGACCACGTTGTCCTGCAGGTTGGAACCCGCCCCCACCTTGATCGCGGCTGTATCAGCGCGGACGGAGACGCCGTAGAAAGCGCTGGAATCCTGGGCCAACGTGGCCTTGCCGATGATGGACGCGGTGGGCGCCACGAAGGCGGTTTCATGGATGTCCGGAGTGTCCCCGGCAAAAGTGTAAGAAGGAGCCATGAAGCCCAGCCTAGTTGGCTGAAGGGGTGCGGAGCACCAGGAATTGGTAGTGCTGCTCCCAGTTTCCCGCGCCGGGGCCGGACTCAACGCCCACACCTTCCGGCCACGTTCGGAAATGCTCCACCACGCCGTGTTCCCCAAAAATCCGCCGCACGGTTTCGTCACTGCGGCGGCTGAAGAAACGCCGCGGTTCTTCCAGGTCCTCCGGGTTCAGAACTTCGTCGTCGTCACCGGACCAGAGTCCGACGGCGATTGGCGCACCCGGTGCGGTGACCCGCACGAGTTCGCGGACGACGTCGTGAATCCCGCTGTTGGGGACATGTAACAGCGTGCTCATGGTCCACGCCGCTTCGAAGACCGAATCCGCAAACGGCAGGTCCCGCCCGCTCGCAACCGAGGCGTCGAGTCCTGCGGCGCGGGCCACGTGGACGCTCTCCGGCGACAGGTCCACACCCGTGTAGTGCAGTCCGGCGCGGACGAACTCCACGCCTTCAACACCGGTGCCACAGCCGAGCTCCAGCAAGGAACGACGGTGTTCGGACTTGAGCAGCCGGATGAACCACTCCCGGCACTCAACCCGGTGGGGAGTCAGCGAGCGGGTATTCCGTGCGGCGGCATGGCGGTCGTAATAGACGGCGAGGTCGCGCTCCGGATCAGGAAGGCCCTGCATACCCCCAGCTTAGGAGTGGTGTTAGTTGAACACCACAGTCCGGGTGCCATCCAGGAGGACGCGGTGCTCGGCGTGCCACTGCACTGCCTGGGCCAGCGTGCGGCCCTCGACGTCGCGGCCCATCTGGACGAACTGGGCCGCCGTGCGCGCATGGTCCACTCGGATGACCTCCTGTTCGATGATCGGCCCCTCGTCCAGGTCTGCGGTCACATAGTGCGCCGTGGCGCCGATGATCTTGACTCCGCGGGCGTGCGCCTGGTGGTAGGGCTTTGCGCCCTTGAAAGAGGGGAGGAAGGAGTGGTGGATGTTGATGGCTTTGCCGTTCAACTCCGTGCAGAGTTCGTTGGAGAGGACCTGCATGTACCGGGCCAGGACGGTCAATTCGACGTCGTGCTCGGCAATCAGCTTCAGCAGCTCAGCCTCGGCCTGCGGCTTGGTTTCCGGTGTTACGGGGATGTGGTGGAACGGGATGCCGTAGAAGTTGGCCATTTCCTCCAGGTCGCGGTGGTTGGAGACGATGGCCGGAACCTCGATGGGCAGGGTGCCTGTGCGCTGCTGGAACAGCAGGTCGTTGAGGCAGTGGGCGTCCTTGGAGCACAGGATGATGGTGCGCACCTTCCGGCCAACGGGGTTGATCTGCCACGTCATGCCGAAGGTATCGGCCACCGGCTGCAAGGCGGCGGCCAGTTCCGCCTGGGTGCTCGACGTCGTTGCCTCCACGCGCATGAAGAAGTTGCCGGTGGTGGGGCTTCCGTATTGTTGCGAATCGGCGATATTGCACCCGGCGTCAAGGAGTGCGCCGGCAACAGCGTGCACGATGCCGGGGCGGTCGGGGCAGGAGAGGGTCACAACAAAAGCGGTGGAGTCAGTCACACGGACAAGCCTACCGGTGCTGCCTTGTTGTACTGTTAACGGGTCGCAACTGGCGTTGGGTGGACTACCACCAGGGAGCGGCAATCACGAAGACCACGGATCGTACGCCTGGGCCGAGGGTCATGTCTTACCGTCGCACGCAAGTGACCGATGCCTCCTGTCATCAAGGGGACGCGGGAATGCTGCTGCCGGTAGCCTGACCTGTAGCACCACCCGTTCCCTAGCCAGGAGATCTCCGTGACTACCACCACTTCAGCGTCTGTCAGCAACCAGTCGCTCGCCGAACTCGATCCCGAGATCGCAGCAGTCCTCGACCAGGAGCTTGGCCGCCAGCGCGGCACCCTGGAAATGATTGCCTCCGAAAACTTCGCCCCCCGCGCCGTGATGGAAGCCCAGGGCTCCGTCCTGACCAACAAGTATGCCGAGGGTTACCCGGGCCGCCGCTACTACGGCGGTTGTGAATACGTCGACGTCGCTGAGCAGCTCGCCATCGACCGGGTCAAGGAACTCTTCGGCGCCGAATACGCCAACGTCCAGCCCCACTCCGGTGCCCAGGCAAACGCTGCAGCACTGTCCGCCATGATCAACCCGGGCGACAAGATCCTCGGCCTGTCCCTGGCCCACGGCGGACACCTGACCCACGGCATGAAGCTCAACTTCTCCGGCAAGCTCTACAACGTAGCGGCCTACCAGGTGGAAGAGGACAACTTCCGCATCGACATGGACAAGCTCCGCGAGCAGGCCATCGCCGAGAAGCCGCAGGTCATCATCGCAGGCTGGTCCGCCTACCCGCGCCACCTCGATTTCGCAGCTTTCCGTTCCATCGCCGACGAAGTCGGTGCGCTCCTGTGGACCGACATGGCGCACTTCGCAGGTCTTGTAGCAGCAGGACTGCACCCGAGCCCGGTGCCGCACTCCGACGTCGTCACCTCCACGGTCCACAAGACCCTGGCAGGTCCGCGTTCCGGCGTGATCCTGGGCAAGCAGGAGTGGGCCAAGAAGCTCAACTCCAGCGTCTTCCCGGGCCAGCAGGGCGGCCCGCTCATGCACGTCATCGCAGCCAAGGCCGTTGCCTTCAAGATCGCCGGCGGCGAAGAGTTCAAGGAACGCCAGGAGCGTGTCCTTGAGGGCGCCAAGATCATCGCTGACCGCCTCAACCAGTCCGACGTCGCCGAAGCCGGCGTTTCGGTCCTGACCGGCGGCACCGACGTCCACCTGGTCCTGGTTGACCTGCGCAACTCCCAGCTGGACGGCCAGCAGGCCGAAGACCTCCTGCACTCGGTGGGCATCACCGTGAACCGGAACTCTGTTCCGTTCGACCCCCGCCCGCCGATGGTCACCTCCGGCCTCCGCATCGGTACGCCCGCCCTGGCTACCCGCGGTTTCGGTGCCGACGAGTTCACCGAGGTTGCCGACATCATCGCCACCGCACTCGTAAAGGGCGCCGCCGGCAGCGTTGATGCAGAGGCCCTCCAGGCACGCGTCGACAAGCTCGCCGACAACTTCCCGCTGTACCCGCAGCACGAGCAGTGGTAACCAGCGGTTCCTGCGACAACAAGCGCTGAACACGCATTACCCCGGCACTGAACCGGAGCCAACGGGATCCGCCGCCACACCTACGGCGGCGGGTCCCGTTGGCATGAGCCTCCCAGCAGAAAGAGCAGATGGAATGACACAGTCCACCGCACAGATCCTTGACGGCAAGGCCACCGCCGCCGCCATCAAGGCAGAACTGACCACCCGCGTTTCTGCCCTTGCCGCCAAGGGCATCGTCCCCGGCCTGGGCACCATCCTGGTGGGCTCCGACCCCGGCAGCACCTGGTATGTCGGCGGCAAGCACAAGGACTGCGCAGAGGTGGGCATCCAGTCCATCCGCCGCGACCTCCCCGAGGACATCTCCCAGGAAGACCTCCTGAAGGTCGTCCAGGAACTCAACGAGAACCCCGAGTGCACCGGCTACATCGTCCAGCTCCCGCTTCCCAAGCACATCGACCAGGACGTCATCCTGGAAGCCATGGACCCGGAGAAGGACGCCGACGGCCTGCACCCCATGAACCTTGGCCGCCTGGTGGCCAACGTGAACGGTGAAATGAAGTCGCCGCTGCCCTGCACGCCCAAGGGCTGTGTGGAGCTGCTTCGCCGCCACGACATCGACCTCAAGGGCAAGCGCGTCCTGGTGGTTGGCCGCGGCGTGACCATCGGCCGTCCCATCGGACTGCTGCTGACCCGCAAGGAAGTCAACGCAACGGTCATCCTGGCCCACACCGGAACCGTGGACCTGCCCGCGGAACTCAAGCAGGCCGACGTCGTGATTGCCGCCGCCGGCGTGCCGCACATGATCAAGGCAGAAGACCTCAAGCCGGGCGCAATCGTGCTCGACGTCGGCGTCAGCCGCGTGGACGACGGCAACGGCAAGGCTGTTGTCACCGGCGATGTGGACCCGGCAGCTGCCGACGTCGCCGCCTGGCTGTCCCCGAACCCGGGCGGCGTGGGTCCGATGACCCGCGCCATGCTGCTTGCCAACGTCGTGGAGAGCGCCGAACGCCAGGCCGGCATCGCGTAACCTCGCTGAATGCAGAAAGGGCGCCCGCTCCGTTTGGGAGCAGGCGCCTTTTCCGTCCCGCGGGGAGCGCCCTAGTGGACCTCGGTCATGGTGTTTTCGCTGCGAATACGACGCGGTACAGGGCGGCTGCAGCGATGGCTCCGGCGATGGGGGCAACGATGAAGACCCAGAGCTGGCCCAGCGCCCAGTTGTCGGCATACAGGGCCGTGGCGATGGAACGGGCCGGGTTCACCGAGGTGTTGGTCACGGGAATGCTGATGAGGTGGATGAGGGTCAGGCTGAACCCGATGGCAAGTGCGGCGAATCCGGCCTGTGCACGCCGGTCAGTGACGCCAAGGATGACCAGGACGAAGACAGCGGTCAGGACGAATTCGGTCATCAGCGCCGAACCAAGGCCAAAGCCCCCGGGGGAGTGGTCGCCGAAACCATTGGAGGCGAATCCGGCTGCCCGGGCGGCAGTGAAGAAGCCGTCGGAGCCGCCGGCAGCGATGACGGCCAGCACGCTGGAGCCTGCCGCGCCGCCCACAAGCTGCGCCCCAATGTAGGCCGCTATGTCCTTGGCCGGAAAACGCCCGGCGACTGCCAGGCCGATCGTCACCGCAGGGTTGAAGTGCCCGCCTGAGACGTGACCGAAAGCGTAGGCACCGGCGACGACCGTCAGGCCGAAAGCCAGGGACACGCCCAGGAATCCAACCCCCAAGGCGTTAGCAGGATCCGGGAAGCTTGCTGCGAACAGCGCAGTTCCCACGCCACCGAAAACCAAAATAAATGTGCCCAAAGCTTCAGCGCCGAGCCTGGAGACCAAAGCCGGGCCGGCACCGGGATCCGTGGGTCGTGGGATGGTCTTGGTATTGCGGCTGGCCATGCTGAGCCTTTCAGTTTTGGAGGTTGTTTGCGTTGGGGGCGGTTCACCCCAAGAACGTCGTGCGGCTGCTCGCGCGTTTGTGACGCGATTCCGGGCCTGTCTTTCGGGAAGGACAGCTGGTTGCGGGCGCAGGTCCCCGGTGCCTGCATCGGCTAAATCCAGAAAGTTGCGGAACACATCTTTCACATGTCGACGGGCGCTACTAGTCTGCTGAGGGTGCACAATGAAGCAATCCGCTCCCCGTCACCGTCTCCAACACCGTCACCGACACCGTCACCAACACAGTCAGAATCACTGCAACCCGGCTTCGACATGAACCGACCCACCGTCATCAGTGCCCGGAACCTCACCAAGGCCTACGGTGACCTCACCGCCGTCGACAACATCTCCTTCGACGTTCCGGCGGGGGAGTCCTTCGGCCTGCTCGGGCCCAACGGCGCAGGCAAGTCCACCACCATGAAAATGATCGGTGGCGTCTCCCAGCGCACGTCGGGCTCGCTGAGCATCATGGGCCTGGACCCCGAAACGCACGGCCCCGAGGTACGGGCGCATCTGGGCGTGGTGCCGCAGCAGGACAACCTGGACGAAGAACTCAAAGTCCGCGAGAACCTGATTGTGTACGGCCGCTATTTCGGCCTGCCCCTGCGCTACCTGCGTCCGAAGGCGGACGAGTTGCTCGAGTTCGCGCAATTGACCGACAAGGCCAATTCCAAGGTGGACGCGCTCTCCGGGGGCATGAAGCGGCGATTGACCATCGCCCGCTCGCTGATCAACGAGCCCCGCATACTCCTCCTGGACGAACCCACCACCGGCCTTGATCCGCAGGCCCGCCACATCCTCTGGGACCGGCTGTTCCGGCTCAAGGAAAGCGGCGTCACCCTCATCCTGACCACCCACTACATGGACGAGGCGGAGCAACTCTGTGACCGCCTGATCGTGGTGGACAAGGGCCGGATCATGGCGGAGGGGTCGCCTGCCAACCTCATCCGCGAGCACTCGTCGCGAGAAGTACTCGAGCTCAGGTTCGGGTCCGAGCGGAACGCGACCATCGGCGTCGAACTTGAAGGCATCGGTGAGCGGCTGGAGACCCTCCCGGACCGCGTACTGATCTACGCGCACGACGGCGAGGCCGCGCTGGAGCAGGTGTCCGCCCGCGGGCTGCGGCCCATGACCTCGCTGGTCCGCCGCTCGTCGCTGGAGGACGTGTTCCTCCGGTTGACCGGCAGGAGCCTCGTTGACTGAGAAGCAAAGCACGACGACGGAGCAGCCTTTGCGGGCCCACTCGCCGCAGGTTTCGGCCGCCAGGGCTCGCCGCTGGGGTTCCTTCTACTATGCGGAGCAAGTCCTCCGCGTGATGCGCAACTACGGCTGGTCCGTGGTCCTCTACAGCGTGGGGCAGCCCGTTGCGTACTTGTTCGCCATGGGAGTCGGGCTGGCCACGTTGGTGGACGCCAACAGCGTGTCGGCGTTCGGCGGCGTCAGCTACCTGGAATTCGTTGCGCCGGCGCTGCTGGTCTCCGCAGCGGTGATGACGGCGTCCGGTGAGTTCTCGTACCCCGTCATGGATGGCTTCAAATGGCGCCGGGTGTTCTATGGCCCGCACGCCTCGCCGTTGATTCCGCAGCAGATCGCCAGCGGGCACATCATGGCGAGCTCCCTGCGCTTCCTCCTCCAATCAGTGGTCTACTTCGCGGTAGTGGCCATTTTTGGAGCTTCACCGAGTCCGTGGGGCTGGGTCTCTGCGCTGGTGGCGACCGTGGCGGCGCTGTCCTTTGGCCTGCCCCTGATGGCCTATGCGGCAAGCATCACCCAGGACAAAGGGCAGTTCGCGCTGGTGCAGCGGTTCATTGTGATGCCCTTGTTCCTGTTCTCCGGGACCTTCTTCCCGCTGGATACCCTGCCGCTGGCTGTCCGCTGGATCGGCTGGATTTCGCCGGTCTGGCATGGAACCGAGCTGGGCAGGGTGTTCACGTACGGACTGGATGAACCGCCGTTGCTCACCATCACCCACGTGGTGTTCCTGGTGGCGGCTGCCGTTGGGGGCTGGGTGCTCGTGCGCCGGCAGTTCGTGAAAAGGATGGGTTCATGAGTGTCCTCACGGGTGGCCACAGCGCCACCGACCATGCCCGCGAACGCAAGTTTGGTTCCCTATACTCCCGCAACGCAAGGGCTGTTGTGGGCCGTGGGCTGATGGCGGCCAAGAGCAGTACTTGGCTGGTCCTGGTGTCCGGGTTCTTTGAGCCCGTGCTGTTCCTGCTGGCCATGGGCGTGGGCATGGGCTCGATCGTCGGAACAGTCGAAGGCCCCGGCGGCCAGGAAATCAGTTACGCGGCCTACATCGCACCGGCGCTCCTCGCCGTGTCCGCCATGAACGGCGCCATTTACGACTCCACCTGGAACGTCTTCTTCAAGATGAACTTCGCAAAGCTCTACCAGGGGATGCTCTACACCTCCTTGGGGCCGCTGGATGTCGCCATCGGCGAGATCTTCCTGGCGTTGCTGCGGGGACTTCTCTATGCCACAGGGTTCACCGCGGTCATGGGTGTCATGGGCCTGCTCACCAGTTGGTGGTCCCTCCTGGTCATCCCGGCGTCGGTGCTGATCGCCTTCGGATTCGCAAGCTTCGGCATGGGCATCACCAGCTTCATGAAGACGTTCCAGCAAATGGACTGGATCAACTTCTTCCTGCTGCCCATGTTCCTGTTCAGCGCCACGTTCTACCCGCTCAGCGTCTACCCGCAAGTCATCCAGTGGTTTATCCAGGCCATGCCGTTGTGGCACGGTGTGGAGTTGCTGCGGCAGATCAGCGTGGGGTCTTTCAGCCCGGCCACGGCCATCCATGTGGGCTACTACGTCGTGATGATTGCGCTCGGCATCATGCTGACCACCGGAAGGCTGCGCCGGCTGTTCCTCAAGTGATGGAGTTTTTGTACACCTCCTGCCCGCAAAAGGGCGTGTTGAGGGCATCTGGTGTACAAAAACTCCCACGGAAGGGGGCTCGTGTTCGCCGTCCGTGGAAGAGTCCCGGGCACCTTTCGGGGTTTGAGAGAATGGGCTCATGCAATCTCTCGGTGACCCGCACCCGTCCACGTCCCCCGCCGGCAAAGGCATGTTCAAGGGCTTCCGCATCGGCGGCCTGGGGATGACCGTTGTCATCATCGCTTGCCTGGTGGCCGTCATCTTCGCGGCAAACCAGAACGACGTGGTGGGCTGGGTAGTTGCCGTCGTCGCCTTCGGTTGGCTGGCCCTTGCCACCTTCGTCGTGTTGAGCATCCGCAGGGCTGCACAGCGGGCCGGGGCAAAGCTGAGCGAAGCCCAAGCCGCCTTCAACTCGGCAACCGGCCGCGCGCCGTCGTCGAACGTTGCGGACAACGGTGGCACGCGGGTGGTGGCCGAGCGCAGCCAGGCCGATGAGGTTCGTGACCTCAAGCTGGACCACTCGTTCAAGATCGTGCAGGTGCAGGTGCGCGTGGTTGACGGGGAGCGTGCAAAGGGCGCTGCCGCGGACCAGGACACCATCGACCGCGCGTTGGAAACCATCGCCATTACGGCCACCAACGCCAGGGATATGATCAAGTCTTCCGGCGGCTCGGACGAGCCCGTTGCCGGCACCATCATCGACTAGAGTAGAGCGGGTGAGTACGGCATTGAAGAAGGACTTCCTTCGCATCGCATCAGTCAACGTCAACGGCCTCAGGGCTGCCTACAAGAACGGCATGGCGGAATGGCTGGAGCCCCGCGAGGTTGACATTCTCTGCCTGCAGGAAGTCCGCGCCCCCGATGACATCGTCCGGAAGCTGATCGGCGAAGGCTGGCACATCCTCCACACCGAAGCTGAAGCCAAGGGCCGTGCCGGTGTTGCCGTTGCATCCCGCGAAGAGCCCACGGCCACCCGGATCGGCATCGGAGATTCCTACTTCGACACTTCCGGTCGTTGGGTCGAAGCGGACTTCAACGTCAAGAACAGTGCGGGGGAGTCCACCACCCTCTCCGTGGTCAGCGCCTATGTGCACTCCGGCGAAGTGGGAACCCCCAAGCAGGACGACAAATTCCGTTTCCTGGACGCCATGATCACCCGGCTCCCTGAGCTCGCCAAGCACAGCGACCACGCCTTGGTGGTCGGCGACCTCAACGTCGGACACACGGAACTCGACATCAAGAACTGGAAGGGCAACGTCAAGCGTGCCGGCTTCCTCCCGGAGGAGCGCGCCTACTTTGACCGCTTCCTCGGCGAAGAAATCGGATGGAGGGATGTCCACAGGGGCCTGGCAGGAAATGTCGCCGGCCCCTACACCTGGTGGTCCCAGCGCGGTAAGGCCTTTGACACTGACACTGGCTGGCGCATCGACTACCACCTGGCTACGCCGGACCTTGCTGCAGCTGCTTTCTCCGCTGTGGTGGACCGGGCGCCTTCGTGGGACACCCGTTTCTCCGACCACGCACCGCTGGTAGTCGACTACCGGCTCTGAGCTCCCTAAGGTATTTCTCCATGACAAGTTCCACCACGACTGAAACCGATCCGGTGGCCGCACCGGAAGCCGCCACGTCCACCAAACCGGCAGTCGGCGCCAAGCACCGTGTCCTGTCCGGCATGCAGCCCTCCGCGGACTCCCTGCACCTGGGCAATTATCTCGGCGCCTTGGTCAACTGGGTCCGCATGCAGGATGAGTACGACGCCGTCTTCTTCATCCCGGACCTGCACGCCATCACCGTGCCCCAGGATCCTGCGGAACTCGCACGACGCACCCGGGTTACTGCCGCCCAGTACATCGCCGGTGGCGTGGACGTGGACAAGTGCACCTTGTTCGTCCAGTCACAGGTACCCGAGCATGCGCAGCTGGCATGGGTCCTGAACTGCATCACGGGCATGGGCGAGGCCGCCCGGATGACCCAGTTCAAGGACAAAGCCCAGAAGCAGGGATCAGACCACGCCAGTGTCGGCCTGTTCACCTACCCCATCCTGCAGGCGGCCGACATCCTCCTGTACCAGCCGCACGGCGTACCGGTGGGCGAAGACCAGCGCCAGCACGTGGAACTCAGCCGCGACCTCGCCAACCGCTTCAACAGCCGGTTCGGGGAAACGTTCCAGGTCCCCGAGGCCTTCATCCAGAAGGAATCGGCCAAGATCTACGATCTCCAGAACCCCACGGCCAAGATGTCCAAGTCCGCGGAATCACCGGCGGGACTCATTAACCTGCTGGACGACCCCAAGACCGTGGCCAAGCGGATCAAATCCGCCGTCACGGACACCGAAACCGAGATCCGCTATGACCGCGAGAACAAGCCCGGCGTTTCCAACCTGCTGACCATCTACTCGGCCATCAGTGGTACGCCGGTGGAGAAGATCGTGGCCGACTACCAGGGCAAGATGTACGGCCACCTGAAGGTCGACCTCGCGGAACTGGTCTCGGGGCACCTCGCTCCCATCCGTGAACGCGCCAACGAACTCCTGGCCGATCCCGCGGAACTGGACCGGCTCCTGGCACACGGTGCGGACAAGGCACGGGAAATCGCCTCAGCCACCCTGACTGACGTCTACTCCAAGGTCGGCTTCCTGCCGTACCGCGGGACTGCCAACGGTGAGCAAGGGGTCCGCTAACTCCATGTGCTCTGCTGGCCAGCTCAACGTCAAGACCGACACCCGTAAGGGTGTTGGTCCTGACGACTCTCGCCAGCCTGCTGTCACCGGCGCCGACTGCGGCGCCGGTGACGCCATGTGTGTTGGAGTGATCCTTGGCTTCCCCCCGGAGATAGCCCGCGAACTCCAGGAATGGCGGGCTTCCTTCGGCGATCCCATGGCCGAAGTCATCCCGGCCCACATCACCTTGATCACCACCACCCCCACCCAGGACTGGGACGCCACCCGCGAACACGTCAGGGAAGTAGCCCGCACACAGGAGCCGTTCCACATTACGATTTCCGGCACTGGTTCGTTCCGTCCGGTGTCGCCGGTAGTGTTCGTCAACGTCGAACAGGGCTTTGAAGAATGCGTGCAGTTGCACGAGAAACTTCAAACCGGTCCCCTCGAGCGGCGGCTGCCCTTCCCCTATCACCCGCACGTCACTGTGGCTCACGATGTCGCCCAGGAAAATCTTGATGAGGCCGAAACGGTCCTCAGAGATTACCGGGCCACCTTCCCTGTGGTTAGCATGGGACTTTACGAGCACGACACCAACGGAATATGGCAGCTACGGGAAGAGCTCGACTTTGGCGGCGATACTGACGAAGAACAGCAAGCGGATTCAGGCCACGGAGGCGGACACTCCTCCACTGCCAACTGAGCTGGCAAAGCTCAAGCTTGAGCTGCTCCGGAAGCGGCAGGACTGGGGCCATGCCAAGCGTGCCGGCGACGGCGCACTGAAGAAGGCCGGCGCCTTCTTTGCGTTGTTCATGGCGCGGCTGAACACCAATCGCGTCATGCGCTCCTTCCAGCACTACACCCGACAGCACGGCCCCCTGTTGAGTGCGGGCATCGGTTTCAACATGTTCTTCTCGGTGACAGGTTTGCTCACCACGGGCTTTGCCGTCGCAGGCATTGTCCTGGGCGGAAATCCGGTTCTGGAGGACGCCGTGATCGGCAGCGTTGCATCCGCGGCGCCCGGCTTGCTTCAGGTCAATGGCGGTGAGGGCTTGGTGGATCCACAATCCCTGCTGAACCCCTCCGGCCTGGGCTGGACCGCGGTCATCGCCGCCGCCGTCACGATCTTCACGTCGCTGGGTTGGATAGCAAGCGTCAGGGAGGGGTTGCGCGGAGTCATGGGTTTGGGCCCCTTGGTCCGCAACGCCATCCTTCAAAAACTCATCGACGCCGGAACCCTGCTGCTCCTTGGCGTGATCCTGGTGGTCAGCGCCGGGGCATCCCTGATTTTCGGCACCGCGGCCGACTGGTTCTTCGACCTCCTGAAGCTCGACGAAACCGTCGCGGCCCCCATCGCGGCGGTCGTCAAGATCGTCGTCCCCCTCCTTCTGAACTGCGCGACGGCGGCCGTCCTGTTCCGCGTCGCCGGCAGCCTGGCGTTGACGCGCCGGGCGTTCCTCGAAGGCGTGGTGCTGGCCGGCGTCGGGACAACGGTTCTGCAATTCTTCAGTACGGAACTTCTGGCCCGCTCCGGCAACAACCCTGTCCTGGCTTCGTTCGCCATCATCATCGGCCTGCTGATCTGGTTCAACCTGGTGAGCCAGGTCTACCTCGTCTCAGCGTCCTGGTCAGCCATCCGCGAGGCCGACCTCGCATCGGGGGAGACCCCGCGCAAGAAAGTCCTCGGTTCGCGTCGCGTAGCACCGCGCACCTGAGCATCCAGTGGAGGCGCAATGAACAATCAGCTGTGGATCGCCTGCCTCCTGGGCGCTGCCGCGGGCTTGATAACAGGGCAGCTGATCTTCAATTCGCCTTTCCTGGGCATCCTGATCGGCGTTGGCCTCGGAGCGCTCGTGGGCGCAGCAGTGGGCCCCCGCCGCGGTTAGGAGCAGTGCCCTCCAGCTAGGGCGATTGCACCAGCCCTTCCCACGTCACGGTCCAGTCTTCGGGGAACCCGGGAGCGTTCCGCTCGGGTCCGTTGTCCCAGCCGGCCGCCATCAGTGCCACAGCGGCCAGGAGACCGCCGTTGCCCGGCAAGTACAGCGGCAACGAATCAGTCTGGCGGTTGTGGCCGTTGGGAAGCACGGTGTTCTTTCCCGCATCAAACAGCAGCGCCTCCACCGCGGCCTCGGGATCTCCCAAGCGCGCAGCGGTCATCGCCATCACTGGATAGTCCCACCCCCAGGTACTCGCCCAGTCCCAATCCGCCAGCACGTCCTTCAAGGTGGCCCGCATGATGTCAGGATCGATCAGCTCGGTCCGGGGGAGGACACCCAGTGCGCACAGCATTGACGGGTGGTCTGTGCGGATGGTGAAGGGTTCCACGTCGATGGCTGCGTAGACGCCGTCCACCACCCTTGGCGCCACCATCGCCTTCGCTACGACGGACCATTCCTCCACAGGGTCCAATCCCAGCCGTTCGCGCCAGGCAGCAGCTGTTTCCAGGCCCCATCGCCAGTACGCCAGCTCAAAAGTTGGATTGGTGACCGATGCCCTGATGGAGCCGTAACTCTCCTGTGCCGGGATCAGGGGTGGACCCAGCTCGAAGCCCCGCTGGGTCGGGTGTGCAAAGCCGGCCATGAACGCGGCCGACTCGAACACGATCTCCGCGAACTCCTCCAGCACATCACGGCTGGGATTGGCCCGGTACACCAGTTCGGCAAGGTAGATCGGATGCGGCTGCTGCCAGATCAGGAAGGTGCCGATCGGGCTGGGGCTCTCCCGCCCGTCCGGACCTACCTGCTTGGGCCAGCGGACGCCGTCGAATCCTTGTGCCTTGGCCGTTTGCCGCGACACCTCCAGGATGCTTGCGTACCAGCGCAGGGAAGGCAGAAGCAGCTCCACCCGGTTCCAGTGTGCGAAATGCGCCGCATGCCACCAGTGCATTTCCAGGTGGAAGCGGCCGCGCCAGGAATTACAGACGAGTCCCGTCTCCTGCGGCGGCAGCGAACCTGAACAGTTGATCGCCGTCAGGTACTGGGACAGCACGATCCTGCGTTCCAGCTCCTTGGCCCGTGGATCCTCCGTGGCATGGAGTTCCACGGCACCTCCCGTGGACCAGAACCCGGGCCAATGGGCCGAGGAGGCCGCGGCAACGCTGCTGCCCGGAGAAAGCACGACGCCGGTACGTGCCGTGGTGGCGCCGCCCTGGTCCGGCGCACGGTCACCGGAGCTGTGGTCACCCCGCGGAAGGCAGTCGCCGTCGCCGGAAGAGCGGAAGGAGATGCTGAAGTCGAGGACGCCGTTGGTGACGGGGTGGGCTGGACTTCCCGGGAGCACACGCAGCCGGTGCTCTTCCGTTTGCTCCACGGTGAGGTCCGGGCCGGTGATCAGGACCTGGTAGCGCGATTCGTCCAGCTCCCGGTCAGCCGTCCACACAGTGGAACCAGCATGTAGATCGGATGGCGTCCCACCAGCCAGGACGGTCCGGTGTGCCCCCGGGTTGTTCCAATCGGCCGCGTCATGCCATGCACCCGAGCCGTAAGGGAAGGCGACGCCCACCACCAAACCGGCCCCGAGGGCAGGCGACTCCACACGGAAGCCGAGCTCGTCGCGGTCCGGGTGGCACGCCGTCGTGACCTTGACGGGGTGCCCGGCGAGGAAGAAGCGGCTGGTGACCACTCCGGTCCACAGGTCCAGCGTCTGCACGGTACGCGTGAGTTCCCCGGGCTGTACCTCGCGCTCCACACCGTTCTCGAGCCAGCGGAGGCTGACGCGGCCCAGATCGAGCCTGTGGGAGTTGGCACGGAGCCAATCTTCGGCTGCGGATGTGTTGGTCTCGCGGTCGTTGACGATGTCGCCCACCATGTCGACGTAAGGGACGGGCCCGCGCGGCGAATCGTAGAGGACGGTGGACCCGGCGAGGTCGTAGGGTTCCGCCGGCGGAATGGTGTGCCAGCCCCACTGCGATTGCGTGCCCAGTAGTGTGCCTGCCGGAAGGTTATCGCGGGAAGCAACCGGGTAGGCATCTGGCAGCGTCTGGAAACCGGTGAGGTCCATGGTGAAGGCAAATTCGCCGTTGCCCACGGATACGGGGCTCCGGGAATCCAGTTCCTGTTGGTGGACGTTATGGCGCCGCACGAGTGATTTCCGGTCGATACCGCCGGGGGAGTGCGGCCCACCCGCCGGCTCCAGCACGACAGTGTCTTCAAGTTCCCGCAGCGGGAAGAACGCCGCCCGTTCGTGGGGGCTCTTGTTGGGCTGGTGCAATGTCAGGAACAGGCTGCCGTCCAGTTTCCGGCCGATCATGCCGTGGCCGCCGTCGGTGCTCCACAGGGGTTCCACCTCCTGGATCCAGGGGCCAAGGACGGTCCCGGATTCGCTGTGCGCGATGCCCATGGCATATCCGTTGTGGGCAAAGCTGGACCACAACATGATGAGCTTGCCGGTGGCGAGCCTGTGGAGGAACGGACCGTCGGTGACGTACACGGGGCCTTCCTTGGCTGCGCCGGATGCCTGCTCCAAGGCTCGCGACCATGGAGCCCCGGAGGCGGTGAACAGCACCACCGGTTCTCCCTCGGATGTACGCAGGTCCGGACTGAGGCGTTGGGCGACCATCCCGCCGTCGTTGACCTGCTTCCATTCGTGGCAGAAAACCATCCAGGGGACGCCGTCGTCATCAAGATGAAGCGTCCCGTCGAGGCACTCCCAATCCCGGGGCGTGACGGGGCCGTCGCTCCATGGTTCATAGGGTCCGTGCGGGGCCGCAGCTGAAAGTATTTGGGTCCCACGGGTGTGACCCGGAGCGGTGAAGGTGGCGAACATGAAGAAGCGGCCCTTGTACTCATGGACTTCCGGCGCCCAGTACTGCTCCTTGCTCCAGAAGTCCGGAGCAGGACGGAAAGCCGGGTACGGGCCCTCCCAGTCCACGAGGTTGCTGCTTCGGTAACAGTCGAACCCGGTAGCTGGTCCGGACCAGATGTTCCGGTCCGTGCTGCCGAAGAGCAGATACTCCTGCGAGCCGGGCAACGTCAGGACATAGGGATCCCGGATCTGAATCTGTTCCAAGGGCTGTGACACGGCGGGCTCCTCTGGGGGTGAATAGTTCAAGCTCAAAACTATTGACGAATATACACCGCCTTGATACGTTTCAGGAACCGTTTTCTCAAGGTTGAAAGAAGCTTACCCAATGACGCGTAAATCCCTCCGAAGTATTCGCAAATCCCTGGCCTTCGTGACGGCCGTGGGCATGCTGGGCCTGACCGCGGCCTGCTCCAGCCCCTCATCAAACCAGCCCGAAGACGGGCCCGTGGAGATCCGCTTTTCGTGGTGGGGCAATGCGTCCCGCGCCGAACTGACCAACAAGGCAATCCAGGAATTCGAGGCCGCCAACCCCAATATCAAGGTCAAGCCCGAATACGGCGACATCAGTGGCTACTTCGACAAACTGGCCACGCAAGTGGCTGCCAACGATGCTCCCGATGTGATCACCATGGGTGGTGCCTACCCGGCCGAATACGCCAACCGGGGTGCTCTCCTGGATCTGTCAAAAGTCCAAGGCTCGCTGGATCTGTCGAAGCTGGACCAGGGCGCCCTGGAAAACGGCCAGGTCCAGGGCAAGCAGTATGGCGTCTCCACAGGTGCCAACGCGCTGGCGGTTGTAGTGAATCCTGCTGTCTTCCAGGCAGCCGGCGTAGCCGTCCCGGATGACAGCAGCTGGTCCTGGGACGACTTCGCCAAGACCGCCTCGGAAGTGACGGCCAAGAGTCCCAAGGGAACGTACGGCACGGCCACCGTCCTCACGCACGACTCCCTGGACGCCTTCGCCCGTCAACGCGGCAAGTCCCTGTACACCCAGGATGGCCAGCTGGGGCTCGACAAGGACACTGTGCAGGACTACTTCGACTTCTCGCTGAAGCTCAGCGAATCCGGCGCGGCCCCCAGCGCGTCGGAGACCGTGGAGAAGCTCAATGTCAGCACGGAGCAGACGCTGATGGGCATGGGGCAGGCTGGCATGATGCTTACCTGGAGCAACTCCCTTTCAGCACTGAGCAAGGCTTCCGGCGCGGAGCTGAAGCTGCTCAAGCTCCCGGGCGAAACTCCCACCCCGGGCATCTGGCTCCAGTCTTCGCAGTTCTACACGATTTCGGCCCGCAGCAAGCACACTGATGCCGCCGCCAAACTGGTGAGCTTCCTGGTCAACAACGAGGCCGCCGCCAAGATCATCCAGAGCGACCGCGGGGTGCCCAGCAACCCGGGCATGCGCACGGCCATCCAGGACCTGCTCACTCCCCAAGGCAAGGTTGAGGCCGCCTACATCGACCAGATCGGCAAGATGGACTTCGCGCCGACGTTCATCGGCCCCACCGGTTCCACGGCGGTTTCGGAGATCACTGCGCGCATCAACACCGATGTCCTGTTCAAGCGCCTGACTCCTGAGAAGGCTGCCGAGCAGTGGCTCAGCGAGAGCAAAGCGGCCATCGGCAAGTAGCCAGGAGCAACGCGGGGTCACTTTTGGCCCGTCCAGGGGTGGAACATGGGCCACAAGTGACCCCGCGTTGCTTTAGGAGACTTCCAGGTAGGGGTCGGCCCACGCGCCGATGATCCGCGCCACGCGCGCAGCCTGGCCCTTCCCCGTGAGGAGGTGCTCGCTGCCCTCCAGGGAGATGAAACTCCGAGGGTGCCGGGCGGTTTGGAAGATCTCGCTGGCGTTGTCGATACCCACCGTATTGTCCGTGGGGGAGTGCATCACCATCAGCGGCTTGTGGAGCGTCCGGATGCAGTCGCGCAGGTCAGCGCTTTCGACGTCCTCCACAAAGTGGCGGCGAACCTCCATTGGACGCCCTCCCAGGTCAACCACGGCGCTGCCGTCGCGCAGGATGGAGTCAATCTCGGTGTCGAACATGTGCTCCACGTGCTTGGGCTCGTAAGGCGCCGCCACGGTCACGACAGCGTTGAGGCCGGGGATGTCGCGGGCAGCGGCGAGGACGGCTGCGCCACCGAAGGAATGACCCACCAGCAGGGAAATCGCGCGTCCCTGCTCACGCATGAAGGCTGCGGCCAGGATTGTGTCGGCCACCTTGACGCTGAACGAGCCGGCGGACCATTCGCCACCCGAGCCGCCAAGTCCGAGGTTGTCGAACCGGAGCATCCCTACTCCCTGCTCAGCCAGGCCCTTGCAGATCCGTGAAGCGGCCGGGCTGTCCTTACCCAGGGTAAGACCATGCGAGTAGAGGCCCCAGCCGCGGACCGGTCCCTCGGGCACGTCCACAATTCCGGCCAGCGTATCGCCGGTGCTTCCCGTGAAGGTGATCTTCTCAGAGCGTGACACGCTGGTCTCCTTGCGTTGCGATGTGTGGTTGCGGGAGTTGATTAACGACGACGGCGCCCCTCACCTGCAGAGGTGAGCGGCGCCGTCGACGTGCTGTTCTTCGAGGAACGGCTGGTTAGATCTTGCGGGCCAGGATGGCTTGCTTGACCTCAGCGATTGCCTTGGTCACCTGGATGCCGCGGGGGCATGCTTCCGAGCAGTTGAAGGTGGTACGGCAGCGCCACACGCCTTCTTTGTCGTTGAGGATCTCAAGGCGCATGTCGCCGGCGTCATCACGGGAATCGAAGATGAAGCGGTGTGCGTTGACGATTGCTGCCGGGCCGAAGTACTGGCCATCGGTCCAGAAGACCGGGCAGGACGAGGTGCAGGCTGCGCAGAGGATGCACTTGGTGGTGTCGTCAAAACGCTCACGGTCCTCAACGGACTGCAGGCGCTCCTTGGTGGGCTCGTGGCCCTTGTTGATCAGGAAGGGCATGACCTCGCGGAAGGACTGGAAGAAGGGTTCCATGTCCACGATCAGGTCCTTCTCCACCGGGAGGCCCTTGATCGGCTCGACGGTGATGGGCTTGGACGTGTCCAGGTCCTTCAGCAGCGTCTTGCAGGCGAGGCGGTTGCGGCCGTTGATGCGCATGGCGTCGGATCCACAGACGCCGTGGGCGCAGGAGCGACGGAAGGAGACGCTGCCGTCGATTTCCCACTTGACCTTGTGCAGGGCGTCCAGCACACGGTCCGTGCCGTACATGGTCAGCTTGTAGTCGTCCCAGCGCGCTTCTTCCGAGATCTCGGGGTCGTAGCGGCGCACGCGGAGCGTGATGTGGAACGTGGGAATTTCACCGTCGCCGGCAACACTCGCCGGAAGCTCGATCTTTGATGCGGGCTCTGCCATTTCGGTCGTCATTAGTACTTACGCTCCATCGGCTCGTAACGGGTGAAGATCACGGGCTTCGTCTCCAGACGGATGCCCGCAACGGATTCCGCCGAGGAGGCGGCAGTGACGGACGTGTCCAGGTAAGCCATGGAGTGCTTCATGAACTTCTCGTCGTCGCGGTCCGGGAAGTCCTCGCGGTAGTGGCCACCGCGGGACTCTTCACGGTGCAGAGCACCGACGGTCATGACCTTGGCCATGTCCAGCAGGAAGCCCAGCTCCACTGCTTCCAGGAGGTCCAAGTTGAAGCGCTTGCCCTTGTCCTGGACGGTGACGTTCTTGTACCGCTCTTCGAAGGATGCGATGTCACGAAGGACCTGCTCCAGGGATTCCTTGGTACGGAACACCTGCATGTTGGCGTCCATGGTGTCCTGCAGTTCCTTGCGGATCTGGGCAACACGCTCGGTGCCGGTGCCGCTGAGCAGGCCATCCAGGATGCCGCGGGTCATTGCTTCGGGGTCCTCGGGCAGCTCGACGAAGTCGGCCGTCTTGGAGTACTCGGCAGCTGCAATGCCTGCACGCTTGCCGAAGACATTGATGTCCAGGAGCGAGTTGGTGCCAAGGCGGTTGGAGCCGTGCACGGAAACACAGGCAACCTCACCGGCGGCGTACAGTCCGGGAACGATCGTGTCGTTGTCCTGGAGTACCTCGGTGGTGATGTTGGTGGGAATGCCGCCCATGGCGTAGTGCGCTGTGGGGAACACGGGGACGGGATCGGTGAACGGTTCCACACCCAGGTAGGTGCGGGCGAACTCCGTGATGTCCGGGAGCTTGGCTTCGATGTGGGCCGGCTCGAGGTGGGTCAGGTCCAGGAGGACGTAGTCCTTGTTCGGACCACAACCGCGGCCCTCACGCACCTCGTTGGCCATGGCGCGGGCCACGATGTCACGGGGAGCGAGGTCCTTGATGGTGGGGGCGTAGCGCTCCATGAAGCGCTCACCTTCCGAGTTACGCAGGATGGCACCTTCACCGCGTGCACCTTCGGTGAGGAGGATGCCCAGGCCTGCAAGACCTGTCGGGTGGAACTGGAAGAACTCCATGTCTTCCAGCGGAATGCCGCGGCGGAAGGCGATGCCCATGCCGTCGCCCGTGAGGGTGTGGGCGTTGGATGTGGTCTTGAAGACCTTGCCCGCGCCACCGGAGGCGAACACGACTGACTTGGCCTGGAAGACGTGCAGCTCGCCCGAGGCGAGGTCGTAGGAGACCACACCGGCGACACGCTTCTGCTTGTACGGCGTGCCGTCTTCGCGGACGGCGTCTTCCTCGACGATCAGCAGGTCAAGGACGTAGTACTCGTTGTAGAACTCAACGTTGTGCTTGACGCAGTTTTGGTACAGGGTCTGCAGGATCATGTGGCCCGTGCGGTCGGCTGCATAGCAAGCGCGACGGACAGGAGCCTTGCCGTGGTCACGGGTGTGGCCACCGAAGCGGCGCTGGTCGATGCGCCCTTCAGGCGTGCGGTTGAATGGCAGACCCATCTTTTCCAGGTCCAGCACGGCGTCAATGGCTTCCTTCGCCATGACCTCGGCTGCGTCCTGGTCAACCAGGTAGTCGCCACCCTTGATGGTGTCGAAGGTGTGCCATTCCCAGTTGTCTTCTTCGACGTTGGCCAGTGCTGCGCACATACCACCCTGGGCCGCACCGGTGTGCGAGCGGGTGGGGTAGAGCTTGGTCAGTACCGCTGTGCGTGCACGCTGACCGGACTCGATCGCGGCGCGCATGCCGGCGCCACCTGCACCGACAATGACGACGTCGTACTTATGGACCTGCATACCAGATGCTCTCTCTTTCAAAAATTCAGATGGTCGGCGGAGGCTGCTCCGCTACGTCAGGCGGGCCGGCAAGCCGGCCACGCCAATGCGGCACGGGCCGCTACGGGGCCGGGCAGAATCCGCCAGGAAGCTGAACGCCGTCGACGACGGGGCACGGGTTGAACGTGAAGATCACCAGGGTGCCGAGGATGATGATGACCAGCGTGGCTGCGTAGAGAACCATCTTGAGCCAGAAGCGCGTGGAATCCTTCTCGGCGTAGTCGTTGATGATGGTGCGGACACCGTTGGTGCCGTGCAGCATGGCAAGCCACAGCATGGCCAGGTCCCAGAACTGCCAGAAGGGATCGGCCCACTTGCCGGCGACGAAACCGAAATCGATGGCGTGGATGCCTTCGCCTACCAGCAGGTTAACGAAGAGGTGGCCGAAGATCAGCACCACCAGGACGATGCCGGAGAGGCGCATGAAGAGCCAGGCGATCATCTCGAAGTTGCCACGGCTGGAGCCGGTGCGGTTGTACTTCGGGGCGATCTTTCCGCTGCGCGGAGATTCGATGGTTGTCATGGCTTAGTGGCCTCCCAGCGCGAGGGAAAGGTGGCGGATGGCGAAGCCGGCGAACGTGACCAGCCACAGCGCAAGCACGACCCAGAGCATCTGGCGCTGGTACTTTGCGCCCTTCTTCCAGAAGTCGATCGCGATCACACGCAGGCCATTGAAGGCGTGGAAGATGATTGCGGCGACCAGGCCCGTTTCCCCCAGGGCCATGAGGGGGTTCTTGTAAGCACCAATGACGGCCGTGTAGGCCTCAGGGGACACGCGCACCAATGAGGTGTCCAACACATGGACCAACAAGAAGAAAAAGATCACTACACCGGTAATACGATGTCCAACCCAGGACCACATGCCTTCACGGCCGCGGTACAAGGTGCCAGCTGGTTTTGTCGGCACTGATTAAACCTTCCTGCAACACAGCGGCGCTGGCATGGGATCCACGCGGGGGGAACGCCTGCTGCGAGAGCACTCGTAGCTCACGCCTAAATCTAGGCTTCGCTCAGAGCATATTCAATTTAGGACGGGCTTCTCTGCGTGTTAATTCCATGTTTCCTGCCCGGATTCAGGCGATTTTGGATACTGTCTGAGACGAACGCCACATGCGTGGCGTTCTGCGGAGCTTACCGCTTGCGTCGGATAAAGTGTTGCGGTGAGTACAGAAGACGCGAAATACCCGGAATCGCCCATGAACCGCTTCCATGCGGTTATTCCGGCGGGCGGTGTGGGGACCCGGCTATGGCCGCTCTCGCGTGCCGCCGCGCCTAAGTTCCTGCACGACCTGACCGGGTCCGGCAGCACCTTGTTGAGGGCTACCTACGACCGCCTGGAGCCACTGGCCGGCGAACGCGTACTGGTAGTGACGGGCGAGGCCCACCGTGCGGCTGTCTGCCGCCAGCTCCCGGAAGTTGGGGACGACGAATTGGTGCTCGAAAGCGAGCCCAAGGATTCAGGTGCGGCGATCGGTCTGGCCGCTGCCATCCTTTACCGCCGCGATCCGGAGACCATCATGGGGTCCTTCGCCGCTGACCACGTGATCAGCCCCGACGACCTGTTCCAGGAGACTGTCCGGGAGGCGATCTACACCGCAGCCACGGGCAAGATTGTCACCATCGGCATCAAGCCCACCCACGCCTCCACGGGCTTCGGCTACATCCGTTCGGGCGCTGCGCTCAACGTTGACGGCGCTCCGAACGCGCTGGCGGTGGCCGAATTCGTGGAGAAGCCCAGCCAGGAAGTTGCCAACAAGTACGTCGAAGCAGGCGACTACGTTTGGAACGCGGGCATGTTCGTGGCTCCCGTCGCGTTGATGCTCAAGCACCTTGAAGCCAACCAGCCCGTACTCTTCGCCGGCCTCCAGGAGATCGCCGAGGCCTGGGACACCCCGCAGCGGGCTGAGGTTACCGCCCGTGTGTGGCCCACCCTGCCCAAGATTGCGATTGACTATGCAGTAGCCGAGCCCGCAGCGGCAGCCGGCGACGTCGCCGTCGTGCCTGGCACCTTCCGCTGGGACGACGTTGGCGACTTTGCCGCGATCGGTCGCCTGAACAACGCCGGCGACGTCGACGAAGTGACGGTTCTCGGCGAGGGCGCACGCGTGTTCGCGGAGGATGCCAGCGGTGTGGTGGTCTCGGACACCAAGCGTGTGATCGCCCTGATCGGTATCAAAGACGTGGTCATCGTGGACACCCCGGATGCCCTGCTGGTCACCACGAAAGAGCATGCCCAACTGGTGAAAGGCACCGTTGACGCCCTGAAAGCCAGCGGCGACACGGACGTCCTGTAGCCCGAGCCTTATACCGTGAGCCACCTCTTTGCTTGTCCTGCGTCTGAACGCGGCGTAACCAAGAGGTGGCTTTCGGTCTTCAGGAGCCCCGGATGGCTAGAGTTGTGACGTGCGCAATTACACGACTGAAACCGAGCCCGCCCCCGTTGTGAGTCCCTGGGTTGATGAGCTGCTCCCCGGGCTCATTGAGTTCCGCCGGGACCTCCATGCGCACCCGGAACTGTCGTTCAAGGAATTCCGCACCACGGACAAACTGGTGGAGCGGCTCGAAGCAGCCGGACTCAAGCCGCGCCGGCTCGAAGGAACCGGGCTCACCGTCGACGTGGGGGAGGGTCCCATCGCCACGGCTCTTCGCGGGGACATTGACGCTTTGCCGATCATCGAGGAAACCGGCCTGCCGTTCGCCTCCAAGAACCACGGCGTGACGCATGCCTGCGGACATGATGTCCACACCACTGCGATGCTGGGCATTGCCCTGACACTCCAGCGGATGCACAAGAACAACCCGCTGGGCGGCACTGTGCGGATCATTTTCCAGCCCGCCGAGGAAACGATGCCAGGCGGCGCGTTGTCCTGCATCGAGCAGGGGGTGCTTGAGGGCGTGCCGCGCATCCTGGCACTGCACTGCGACCCGAGGATCAACGTGGGCCAGATCGGCACGCGCATCGGCGCCATCACGTCAGCGTCGGACACCATCAAAATCGAGCTCTCCGGCCGCGGCGGACACACCTCCAGGCCGCACCTGACCGAGGACCTGGTGTTCGCGTTGGCCCAGATAGCGGTGAATGTTCCCGCAGTGCTGTCCCGCCGGGTGGACGTCCGCAGTGGCGTCTCCGTGGTGTGGGGACAGATTTCGGCAGGTTCGGCGCCGAACGCCATTCCCGGTACGGGCTACATGGCCGGCACCATGCGTTGCCTGGACCGCGATGCCTGGCACAGTGCGGGCGAGTTGCTGGACGACGTCGTCAGGCAGGTCGCTGCGCCCTACGGCGTGGACGTGCACCTGGAGCACACCCGCGGCGTGCCTCCCGTGGTGAACTCCGAGCATGAGACGGCCCTCATCGAAGCCTCTGCCCGCGCGGAACTGGGGGAGAACGCTGTTGTGCTCACCCCGCAGTCCATGGGCGGCGAAGACTTTGCGTGGTTCCTGGCGGACCTGCCCGGCGCCATGATGCGCCTGGGTACGCACACCCCCGGCGGCGAGGAATACGATCTTCACCGCGGCGACTTCATCGTTGATGAGCGCGCCCTTGGCTACGCTGTCCGCGTCCTCACTGCGGCTGCACTCCGTACCATCCGCGACCTTCCCCAGTAGTCCAACCGGGGGACAGCAGATGTCCCGTTGAGCCCTCTTTGGAGCATTCGCTGTCCCTTGCTTGGGCAGCCTGCCTCCAATTGAGTTGTGCACAATTGAATTGTGCACTATCGTTTTATCCATGAGTGATGCACCCCGCCTCCGCCACCAGGTCTGCTTTGCGCTGTACTCGGCATCAAAGGCCGCGACGGCGGTCTACCGCCCCGTCCTCGACGACCTCGGCCTGACCTACCCGCAGTACCTGGTGATGCTGGTGTTGTGGGAGCAGGAGCCGCGAAGTGTCCGGGAACTCGGTGCCGAACTGGGGCTGGACTCCGGAACATTGTCGCCGTTGCTAAAACGGCTTGAAGGCCTGGGGCTCGTTGAGCGGAAACGCTCCGCCGAGGACGAACGCCGCGTGGATGTGGTCCTGACCGCCGCCGGAACAGCGCTGAGCGCCAAGGCCCAGGCGGTGCCCCAACGGTTGGCCGACGCTGCCGGACTCTCCGCAGCCGAAATCGAGCAGCTCCACGCAACTCTCGGCAAGCTCACCGCAGCCCTGAACAGCTCACTTTGAGGCCCTGAACAGCTCACTCTGAATTTTTCCAAGCCATCCCATTCCCGAAGAGAAACGGAAACACCATGAAGACTCTCTACACAGCGGAGGCGCTTGCCTCCGGCGAAGGCCGTGACGGCAACGCCCGCACCAAGGACGGCAAGCTGGATGTAGCCCTCGCCAGCCCGGTGGAACTCGGTGGCAACGGCCAGGGAACCAACCCCGAGCAGCTTTTCGCAGCCGGCTATGCAGCCTGCTTCCACTCGGCGCTGCGGCTGGTTGGCCGCAAGGAGCGTGCCGACGTCAGCGACTCCGCCGTTGCGGCGAAGATCCACTTTGGCGCGCTGACCGACAGCGAAGGCTACGGCCTCGCTGCCGAACTCGAGATCGCCTTGCCTGCCCTGGACCGCGAAACCGCCGAAGCCCTGATGGCCAAGGCGCACCAGATCTGCCCCTACTCCAACGCCACCCGCGGCAACATGAACGTTGACCTCAAGCTCGTGGAGTTCGCAGCATGAGCGCCGTAGCAGGCACCCCGGTGCAGACCCGCGAAATCCACCTTGCCTCCCGCCCCGTCGGCCGTCCGGCGCCGGAGAACTTCCGTCTGGCACAGGCTGAACTGCCGGAGCTCGCTGAAGGCCAGCTCCTGGTGAAGAACCAGTTCATGTCCGTGGATCCTTACATGCGCGGCCGGATGAACGACGTCAAGTCGTACTCGGCACCGTTCCGCCTCGATGCAGCGCTCGACGGCGGTGCCGTAGGCGAGGTGATCGCGTCCCGTTCGGACGCGCACAAGGTGGGTGACGTCGTCGTGCATCAACTGGGGTGGCGCGAACACGCGGTGGTTGACGCTGCGGCCACCACGCCGGTGCCGGGCGGACTCGCTCCCACCTCGGCCTTCCTCGGCGCGCTGGGCATGACCGGCCTCACGGCCTATGCCGGCCTGCTGAAGGTTGCCGAGTTCAAAGAGGGCGACGTCGTGCTCGTCTCCGGAGCGGCCGGTGCCGTCGGTTCCATGGTGGGCCAGATTGCCAAGGCCATGGGCGCCTCCAAGGTCATCGGCAGCGCCGGTTCGCCGGAAAAGGTCGCACGGCTGCTGGAACTGGGCTTCGACTCCGCGTTCAACTACAACGATGGTCCCGTCCTCGAGCAGCTCCAGGAAGCTGCAGGGGAGCGCGGCATCGATGTGTACTTCGACAACGTTGGCGGGGAGCACCTCGAGGCCGCCCTGGCAACGCTCACGGTAGGCGGACGCGTGGCAATGTGCGGTGCGATCGCCCAGTACAACTCCACCGAACCTCCGGCAGCGCCGCGGAACATGGCAGTGGCGATCGGCAAGCAGCTGACCCTTCGCGGGTTCCTCGTCGGCGGGCAGCGCCAGCATGCTGCCGAGTTTGCCCAAAAGATGGCCGGATGGCTTGCCGACGGCACCATCAGCTACGACGAGACGATCGTTGACGGCTTGGAAAATGCGCCCCAGGCGTTCATTGATTTGCTGGATGGAGCCAACACAGGAAAGATGCTCGTCCGCTTGTGATGCGACAGTAGCCGGGTGTGACTTGCACACCCGGCTACTGCTTGGTAACAAAAAGTCAACAATCTGAGCGGCAGGCCGCCTTTGTGCTATCCGGGTGTGTTCCAGGCCACTAGGGTGGTGTCATCAATGCGCTTCGGCGCAGCTGCGAGCATCAGTGAAAACAGAATTTCTGCCTCAGGTATAGGAAACGGACACTCATTGACCATCCGTCGTAGCGCCAATCACTTTCTTCCTGGAGGAAAATTGAAGAAACCACTGCGTGCCACCCTGAAGCGCGGTTCAATGGCCGGTGTTGCAACCGTCGGCGCAGCAGCGCTCCTGCTGACCGGCTGTGGCCAGGCCCCCGACGCCGGATCCGGCGCCGCCACCAAGAGCGACTTCCTCGGATGCATCGTTTCCGACTCCGGCGGATTCGACGACCAGTCGTTCAACCAGTCCTCCTTCGAGGGACTGAAGAAGGCCGAAGCAGATCTGGGCATCCAGACCAAGTCGGCCGAATCCAAGGCGAACAGCGACTTTGAGACCAACCTCAACGGCATGGTCTCCGCAGGCTGCAACCTGACTGTCACGGTGGGCTTCCTCCTGGGCGACGCCACCAAGGCCGCTGCCGAAAAGAACACCGACAAGCACTTCGCGATCATCGACTTCGCGTACGACGCCCCGATCGCCAACGTCAAGCCCGTCGTCTACGACACCGCCCAGGCTGCATACCTTGCGGGCTACGCCGCTGCTGCAACCACCAAGACCGGCAAGGTGGGAACCTTCGGCGGCATCAAGATCCCCACGGTGACGATCTTCATGGATGGTTTCTACGACGGCGTCCAGGCCTACAACAAGGCCAAGAACAAGAACGTCCAGGTTGTCGGCTGGGACAAGAACACCCAGGACGGCTCCTTCACCGGCGACTTCGAGAAGCAGGACACCGGCAAGCAGGTCACCATCAACCTCCTGGACCAGGGCGCGGACATCGTCATGCCCGTCGCCGGTCCGGTTGGCAAGGGTGCCGGTGCCGCGCTTAAGGAAGCCAAAGCCGCCGGTAAGGACGTCAAGCTGATCTGGGTTGACTCCGACGGCTACCTGACGGCTCCCGAATACAAGGACCTCATGCTGACCTCCGTGGTCAAGCAGATGGGCGAGGCCGTCGAAACCGTGGTGAAGGACGACAAGGACGGCAAGTTCAGCAACAAAGCCTACGTTGGCACGTTGGAGAACGACGGCGTGGCCATTGCCCCGTTCCACGATCTCGACTCGGCTGTTTCTGCAGAAACCAAGTCCGAACTTGACGCTCTGAAGGCGGATATCGTCTCCGGCAAGCTCGTGGTCGAATCGAAGGCAAGCCCCAAGAAGTAAGCAATTCCTGGACGCGCCGCCAGTACCGAGCCCCGGTACTGGCGGCGCGTTTTTGCCCTGACTAGGCTGAACCCAAAGCTCGTTGCTTTGGAGCTGTTCAGCTGTCCCTCGGACTCACAGAACGGTGGGAGTTGTGAAACTCGAATTGAAGGGGATCTCGAAAGCCTTCGGGACCTTCTACGCCAACCAAGACATCGACCTCGTGGTCGAATCCGGCCAGATCCACTGCCTTCTAGGCGAAAACGGTGCCGGCAAATCAACCCTCATGAACGTGCTGTACGGGCTCTACGAGCCCACCGCCGGCCAGATCCTGGTAGATGACCAACCCGTCAACTTCCGCGGCCCCGGCGATGCCATGGCGGCGGGCATCGGCATGGTGCACCAGCACTTCATGCTGGTCCCGGTCTTCACGGTCGCCGAGAACGTTGCGCTCGGTGCTGAACCGACGTCGTTCGGCGGTGTCCTCAGCATCGATGAAACCCGGAAGAAGATCCGGGAAATCTCCGACAGGTACGGCTTCGACGTCGATCCCGATGCCCTGGTGGAGGACCTCCCCGTGGGCGTCCAGCAGCGCGTGGAGATCATCAAGGCGCTGGTACGGGAAGCCAAGGTCCTCATCTTGGACGAGCCCACAGCCGTGCTGACCCCGCAGGAAACCGATGAGCTCCTGGACATCATGCGCCAGCTCAAAGCCGGCGGCACGTCCATCGTCTTCATTTCGCACAAGCTGCGGGAAGTGAAGGCTGTTTCCGACGTCATTACCGTGGTCCGCCGCGGCAAAGTGGTAGGCGACGCCCCTCCTACGGCATCGGCCACGGAGCTTGCTTCCATGATGGTGGGCCGGCCGGTCAGCCTGAGCCTGAACAAGGCTGCCGCGCAGCCGAAGGAAACCACGTTCGTCGTCGAAAACCTCACTGTCCGCGCCGCAAACGGCACCAACGTCGTGGACGGCATCAGCTTCGATATCGCCCAAGGTGAGATCCTCGCCGTCGCCGGTGTCCAGGGCAACGGCCAAACGGAACTGACGGAAGCCATCCTCGGCATCCAGGAACATGTCACAGGTTCGGTGGTCCTGGACGGGAAGCAGCTTCTCGGACTGCCCGTCAAGGAAGTCCTGCGTTCCGGCGTCGGCTTCGTTCCCGAAGACCGCACCGTGGACGGCCTGGTGGGCCCGTTCTCCGTGGCCGAAAACCTGGTGCTTGACCTCTACGACCAAGCACCGTTTGCCAGCGGCATCAGCATGAAGCCTGCCAAGGTTGCAGAGCATGCCAAGGCCAAGATCGCGGAATTCGATATCCGTACCCCCTCCGCGGGGTCGGCTGCGGGGACCCTGTCCGGCGGTAACCAGCAAAAAGTGGTCATGGCCAGGGAACTTTCGCGTCCGCTGCGGTTGTTCATTGCAAGCCAACCCACACGCGGTGTGGACGTCGGTTCCATCGAGTTCCTGCATAAGCGCATCGTCGCCGAGCGGGATGTCGGAACGCCGGTCATGATCGTTTCCACAGAGCTTGATGAAGTCATTGAGCTCGCAGACAGGATAGCCGTGCTCTATAAGGGCAAACTCGTGGGCATCGTCCCGGCGGGAACACCACGCGACACGCTCGGCTTGATGATGGCCGGCGTCGGCCCCGAAGGAGGCTCCGATGACCAGTAGCAGCGACGGGTCCGCCAAGGACCAGAGACCTGAAGAATCCACAGCGGAAGTCCGGGCAGCTGACGTTGCCTTGGATACTGCCGGCGGCGCGTTGGAGCCGTCCATCGTTCCTGTCTCCTCCCAGAGCGGCGAACCGGGGCACCAACAGGGCAACGTCATGCGTCGGATCGTGATGGGCAATGGCTTCGTTTCGGTCCTGGCCGTGATCGTGGCCCTTTTCCTCGGTGGACTGCTGATTGCCAGTACGGACACCCAGGTAGCCAAGACCGCAGGGTACCTGTTCGCCCGCCCCAGCGACTTCCTGAGTGCGCTGTGGTCTGCCATGACGGACAGCTACGTGGCCCTCTTCCAAGGTGCGGTGTTCAACAGCCGCCAGGGGTTCGCTCCGCTGCTTGAAACCATGACAGTGGCGACGCCGCTCATTTGCGCGGGCCTGGGCGTGGCCCTGGCGTTCCGCGCAGGCCTGTTCAACATCGGGGCGCAGGGGCAGATCATCATCAGTGCCACCCTGGCCGCCTATGTTGGTTTCACCTGGCACCTGCCGTTTGGCCTGCACCTCCTCCTGGTGATCATCATGGGTGTCCTCGGTGGCGCCGCATGGGGCGCAATCGTTGGGATCCTTAAGGCCAGGACCGGCGCGCACGAGGTCATCGTGACCATCATGCTGAACTACGTGGCGCTGTTCCTGCTGGACTTCCTCCTGAACACCGCCGCCTTCCGGCGCCCTGGGGACAACAGCCCCATTTCGCCGCGTCTGGATGAATCGGCCACCTATCCGGTGCTGATCCCGGGATCCCGGCTCCACCTGGGCTTCCTGGTGGCCATCGCGCTGACCTATGGCGTGTGGTGGCTGCTGAACCGCTCCACCATCGGTTTCGAATTCCGTGCCGTCGGCGCCAACCCCGTGGCCGCGCGTACGGCCGGGGTGAAGGTGCCACGCGCCACCATCATGGTGATGGCTTTGGCCGGTGCCCTGGCGGCGTTTGGCGGTGTCGCACAGGTTGCGGGCACGGAGAAAGTCCTCACCGGCGGCGTGGCTGCACAGATCGGATTCGACTCCATCACTGTTGCCCTGCTGGGCCGCAGTACACCGTGGGGCACTTTCTTCGCCGGACTGTTGTTCGGGGCTTTCCGTGCCGGTGCCGTGCAGATGCAGATCCAGACGGGAACCCCCATCGACATCGTGCTCGTGGTCCAATCCCTGATCGTCCTGTTCATCGCCGCACCGCCCCTGATCAGGTCGATCTTCCGGCTCGAGGGCAAGAAAAAGAAGAAGAACAAGACACCGAAGGCGGCTCCTGAAGCTGCCCTTGCCAATGCCACCGGAGGTGCCAAATGAGCGCGACAACCACCGCTCCAACGCCCGGGTCCACGGCCCTGCCGGGGTTCCGGCCCTCACTGAAGGTTCCGGTTTCGCTGGGCGTCCTCGCCCTCATCGCGCTGGTGTTCTTCGGCTTCCTGGGCTCGGACAAGACCGCGGAGATGAAAATCAGCGACGCCGGTGACGCCGTTGCCGTTCCTGCCCTCATGATTCCGGGACAGGTGGGCGGCATTGTCTTCGGCATCCTGCTGCTGGCCATGGCTGCCTACTCGATCTACCTCTGGACGCAGGGGGAAAAATCGCCGAAGTGGCTCCCCATTGCCTTTGCCGTGGTCTTTGTCTTCGCCCTCCTGGTGTGGATCGTGGCCGGGGCCCGCCAGCCATCCATCTCATTGGCGGGCCTGGTCGCCGGGTCGGTGACCCTCGCCGTTCCGTTGGTTTTCGGCTCGCTGTCCGGTGTTTTGTGTGAGCGCGTCGGCGTCGTCAACATCGCCATCGAAGGCCAGCTTCTGGGCGGCGCTTTCACGGCGGCGCTCGTAGCCACCATGACCGGCAGCCCGTACATCGGCCTGATTGCGGCTGCTGCCGCCGGCGCGGTGGTGTCCATGGTCCTCGCGGTCTTCAGCATCAAGTACCTCGTCAACCAGATCATCGTCGGCGTGGTGCTCAACGTCCTGGTCTCGGGCCTCACGGGCTTCCTGTACGGCACCCTCATGGTTCCCAACAAGGAGCAGTTCAACACCCCGGGCCGCCTGGACATCCTGCCGATCCCGCTGCTCTCGGATATCCCCATCATCGGGCCCATCCTGTTCGAGCAGTCCATCGCGGGCTACCTCATGTACATCGCAGTGGCCGTGGTGTGGTTCGGCTTGTTCAAGACCCGCTGGGGCTTGCGCGTCCGCGCTGTCGGTGAGCACCCCCAAGCGGCCGATACCCTGGGCATCAACGTCAACGCCACCCGATTCTGGAATGTCACCCTGGGCGGTGCGATCGCCGGTATCGGCGGGGCTGTGTTCACCCTGGTGACCATCGATTCCTTCACCAAGGACATCTCTGGTGGCCGCGGCTTCATTGCCCTCGCTGCCCTGATCTTTGGCCGTTGGAATCCGATCGGCGCGTTCCTGGCGTCGCTGCTCTTTGGTTTCGCGTACAACCTGCAGTCGATCCTGGGCATCATCGGTACCCCGGTGCCCAGCCAGTTCATGGCCATGCTGCCGTACCTGGTGACCATCTTCGCCGTCGCCGGTTTGGTGGGTAAGTCGCGGCCACCGGCCGCAAGCGGCATACCGTACGTGAAGGGTTGACGATGCCGGAAAACGACGTCGACTGGCCCGCCCTGGAAGCAGCCGCGAAACAGGCCATGGAAAACGCCTACGCTCCGTACTCGAAGTTCCCGGTGGGGGCTGCTGCCCTCACCGACGACGGCAGGATCGTCAGCGGCTGCAACGTCGAGAACGCCAGCTACGGGCTGACCCTCTGTGCCGAGTGCGCGCTGGTGGGCCAACTCCACATGACCGGTGGCGGAAGGCTTGCCGCGTTCTATTGCGTGGACGGGCAAGGCAACATCCTCATGCCGTGTGGCCGCTGCCGCCAGTTGCTCTATGAATTCAGGGCCCCCGGCATGCAGCTCATGACCACCCAAGGCATCAAAACCATGGACCAGGTACTGCCCGACGCCTTTGGTCCGGAACACCTGGAGGAAACCACGTGACCAGTACCGAAGCGTTCGACGCCGTTCAGATCATCACCATCAAGCGGGACAAGGGCACGCTCACGCCTGAGCAGATCGATTGGACCATCGACGCGTACACCCGTGGCGTGATCGCCGAGGAACAGATGGCAGCGCTCAACATGGCCATCCTCCTCAACGGCATGGACCGCGCCGAAATATCGCGGTGGACTTCCGCCATGATCGCCTCGGGCGAGCGGATGGACTTTTCGTCCCTCACAAGGCCCGACGGCGGCATGAAAGCTACGAGCGACAAGCACTCCACCGGCGGGGTCGGGGACAAGATCACGCTGCCGCTGGCACCTCTCGTGGCCGTCTTCGGCGTCGCGGTACCGCAGTTGTCGGGCCGCGGACTTGGCCACACCGGCGGGACCCTGGACAAGCTTGAGGCCATTCCCGGATGGCGGGCCAACCTCAGCAATGACGAGATCATGTCCCAGCTCCAGGACGTGGGAGCGGTCATTTGCGCGGCAGGTTCGGGGCTGGCGCCTGCGGACAAGAAGCTGTACGCACTCCGCGACGTCACCGGAACGGTGGAGGCGATTCCGCTGATTGCTTCCTCGATCATGAGCAAGAAGATCGCGGAGGGCACGGGATCGCTGGTGTTGGACGTCAAGGTTGGTTCGGGTGCTTTCATGAAGGATGAAGCCCGGGCCCGGGAGCTTGCCGAAACCATGGTGGCCCTGGGCAAGGACGCCGGCGTGCACACCGTGGCGCTGATAACGGACATGTCCACCCCGCTCGGATTGACGGCCGGAAACGCCATCGAGGTAGAGGAATCCGTGGAGGTCCTGGCCGGCGGCGGTCCGGAAGACGTCGTCGAACTGACGGTCCGCCTGGCTGAGGAAATGCTGGCCGGTGCCGGTATCCACGATGCTGATCCGGCAGCGGCGCTGAAGGACGGCAGGGCCATGGATGTCTGGAACCGGATGATCGAAGCCCAGGGCGGCGATCCCCGGGCCGCACTGCCGGTAGCCAAGGAATCCGAGGTTGTCTACGCCCCGGCAGATGGGGTCCTGGTGGAACTGGACGCTCTTTCCGTGGGCGTCGCAGCCTGGCGCTTGGGCGCCGGCAGGGCACGTAAAGAGGACCAGGTCCAGGCCGGGGCGGGCGTGCGCATGCACGCCAAGCCCGGCGCTTTGGTCCGCGCCGGCGAGCCGCTCATGACGCTCCTGACGGACACTCCGGAGAAGTTTGATCGTGCCAAGGAAGCCCTGCAGGACGCGGTGGTCATTGCCCCTGAGGGTTCACGTCCCGCCCGTCAGCTAATTATCAGCCGCATCGCCTAGGCTGGATTATTCCGGGCCGTCCTGCGGATGGCCCGGAATAATCGTCGTCCGGCGCCTGTGGGGGAGCCGCTACTCGAAGGAAACCGTGCAGGGCATCAACGACTTCATCCTCGCCGCGGCGGAACAGCCGTGGGTGTTGTTCCTGGTGCTCGCCTGTTGCCYCATTGACGGCTTTTTCCCACCGATCCCCAGTGAGTCCGTGGTGGTGGGCCTGAGCGCGGTCTCGGGCAGCAGCGGTTCGCCGAATATCTGGCTGCTGGGCTTGATGGCGGCACTGGGGGCTTTCGCCGGCGACAACATTGCCTACATCATCGGCCAGCGGATCGGCACGCAGCGCTGGCGCTGGATGCGGAGGCAACGGATGCAGGGCGCCTTCCGCTGGGCCGGCAAGGAACTGCGCAGGCGTGCTGCTTCGCTCATCATGGTCGCCAGGTTCATTCCCATCGGCAGGGTGGCGGTCAACCTCACCGCCGGAGCCACGCATTTCAATCACCGCCGCTTCGTTCTCCTGACCGCAGCCTCGGCAGTTCTCTGGGCCAGCTACTCAGTGGTGCTCGGATACTTCTTCGGCGTCTGGTTCGAGCACAACCATCTGCTGGGTGCCGTTATAGCGATTGTGGTGGCAGTGATCCTCGGCATCATCATTGACCGCATCATCAGCCGGGTGCGCGGATCCGTGCCCCTGGACGGCAAGAACATTCCCGGGCAGGACGTCCCGCCTCCACCCACGGTATGACACTCACGGCCTCCCAAGATCAGTCCGCCGGTTGACGCCTCCACGAAGCGTGACCGATAGCGTTAAGCGTGTGATCCCGGGGCTGGGGCGTAGCGAACGACGTCCCGGCCATGGGACACTAAGAGCGACTTCGGTCACACTGTCAAGTCATATTCATCTAGGAGCTACCGCCGCGTGGAGTTTTTGAACCAAATGCTCGAGCATGCAGCCGGGCAGCCCTGGATATATCCGGTCCTTCTGGTCTTTTTCTTCATCGACGGATTTGCCACCATCCTTCCCAGCGAAACAGCCATCGTTGGCCTCTCGGCGCTGTCCCTTCACAGCGGAGAGCCCAACCTATGGATACTGGGGGCAACCGCCCTGGTGGGAGCCATGGCGGGCGACAACATGGCCTACATGCTCGGCCGCAAGATCGGGCTCACACGGTGGAAATGGATGCGCCGCCCCAAGGTGCAGAAGATGTTCGCGTGGGCCCAGTACGAACTGGACAAGCGCGGCGCGGTGCTCATCTTCACGGCCCGCTACATCCCGTGGGGCCGCGTAGCTGTCAACTACGTCGCCGGGCAGACCGGATTCCGGCACCGGACCTTCTTCCTACTGGACGCCTTCGCCTGCATCACGTGGGTGGCCTATTCCATCGGGATCGGTCTGCTCGCCGGGCAGTGGGTCCACAACAACCCACTCCTGGGCGTTGGCATTGCGGTTGCCTTTGCCGTAGTCCTGGGTATCGTCGTCGATCACGCGCTCCGCTGGTGGCACAAGTACCTCGAGAAGAAGGATCACTCCAAGGACGCCGCCGCGAGTGCCGAGGCACCTGAGGTGGAAAAGTCCCAAAAGGCGGTTGTCGGCGTCGACCGTTCAAAGCCTGCTGGCTAAGGTCCCGCCGTCGCCCTAGTCTTAGTACGTGACTGAGCCCATACTTGACGCCGCCCCTGCCCTCGACTTCGATCTGAAGAGCCTCCCCAAAGTTTCCCTTCACGACCACCTGGATGGAGGCCTGCGCCCCGCCACCATCATCGAACTGGCCGAAGCCGTAGGCCACACGCTGCCATCCACCGATGCTGTCGCCCTCGGTGAATGGTTCCGCGAGTCCGCCGACTCCGGCTCGCTGGTCCGTTACCTCGAAACGTTCGACCACACCATCGCGGTTATGCAGACCAAGGAAGGCCTGTTCCGGGTCGCCAAGGAATTCGTTGAGGACCTGGCTGAAGACGGCGTGGTGTACGGCGAAGTCCGTTGGGCCCCGGAACAGCACCTCCAGAAGGGCCTGACCCTGGACGAAGTGGTGGAAGCCGTCCAGACCGGCCTCGAAGCGGGCGTGGATGCAGCAGAAGAGCGTGGCCAGCAGATCCAGGTCGGGCAACTAATCACCGCCATGCGCCACGCCGACCGTGGCCAGGAAATCGCTGAGCTCGCCGTCCGTCACCGGGCCAATGGAGCCGTCGGCTTCGATATCGCCGGGGCCGAGGACGGCTTCCTGCCCTCGCGCTTCAAGGATGCGTTCACCTACCTGGCGGAGAACAACTTCCCCGCCACAGTCCACGCAGGAGAGGCAGCCGGACTCGAAAGCATCCAGTCCGCACTCGTGGACGGCCGGGCACTGCGCCTTGGCCATGGCGTGCGGATCGCCGAGGACATCTCGGTTGAGTTCGAGGACAACTCGGACGACGACGGCGAAGACACCGTGGGCATGGTGACCATCGGCAGCGTGGCTGCCTGGGTCCGCGACCGCGGCATCGCCCTGGAGATCTGCCCGTCGTCCAACCTCCAGACCGGCGCCATTTCCGGTTTTGGCGAGGGCATTGAAAGCCACCCGGTGGACATGCTCTTCCAGCTCGGCTTCAACGTGACCATCAACACCGATAACCGCCTCATGAGCGGCGTCACCCTGACGGATGAGTTCGAGCTCCTGGTGGAGACGTTCGACTATGACCTCGATGACCTGCTGGAACTGACACTCAACGCAGCCGAAGCGGCCTTCCTGCCGCTGGATGAGCGCGAGGCGCTGGTCGAGTACATCAACGATGCCTACGCCAACCTCGGCTGACAATTGCTACGGGCTCACAGAGCTCATCGGGACGATCGCCGCATTACGTGAGCATTGCCCCTGGATGGGTGCCCTGACTCATGAGTCGCTGGTGGAGTACCTGATCGAGGAAGCCTATGAAGTGGTGGACTCGATCGAGGCGGGTGCTGTTGACGATGAGCTTCGCGGCGAGCTGGGCGATGTACTGCTTCAGGTAGTACTTCACGCCMGGCTCGCCGAGGAGCGCGGCAGCTTCGACTTCGAGGCCGTGGCCGCGGACATCAATGCCAAGATGATCCGGCGGAACCGGCACGTCTTCAAGCCCGACGGTTCCCTCCAGGAAAGCTCTCCGGCCAGTGTCGAGGAAATCATCCTCAAGTGGGACGCGGCCAAGCGTGCGGAGAAACCGGAGCGGGAGGACCCCTTCGAGGGCATTCCGCCCCACCTTCCGGCGTTGGCGGCGGCGCAGAAGTCCCTGGACCGGGCGGTCCGTGCAGGCTTGGACGTCGACGCGCAAGGCGCGCCGGCCGGCGTCGCCGTTCCCGTCATCCCTGCCACGGAAGAGGCGCTCGGCGAGTTGCTGCTGGCGGTCGTCGCCGGGGCCAGGGAGCAGGGACTCGACGCCGAACGCGCCCTCCGCGCCGCAGTTCGATCGTTTCAGAACAGCCAGGCCCGGCCTTCATGACGTGAAAGGTTGGAAGTCGTTCCGTAACCTGAGCCACTCTGGACTACGCTAGTAGCGACGAGGACGTTGAGAATTTCCCTCCTCATTCCTGTAATTTGCCCATAAGGAGCACATCCATGGCGCTTATCGATGCCATCCACGCACGCGAGATCCTTGATTCCCGCGGAAACCCGACCGTAGAAGTTGAGGTCCTGCTCTCTGACGGCCAGATCGGCCGCGCAGCAGTTCCCTCCGGTGCTTCCACCGGCGAGCACGAAGCTGTCGAACTCCGCGACGGAGACAAAGGCCGTTACCTCGGCAAGGGTGTCCAGAAGGCCGTAGACGCCGTCATCGACGAGATCTCCCCGGCACTCATTGGCTTCGACGCCACTGACCAGCGCAGCATCGACCAGGCCATGATCGACCTCGACGGCACGCCCAACAAGGGCAAGCTGGGCGCCAACGCCATCCTTGGTGTTTCCCTGGCCGTGGCCAACGCTGCAGCAGCTTCGGCTGACCTGCCGCTGTACAAGTACCTCGGCGGCCCGAACGCCCACGTGCTTCCGGTTCCCCTGATGAACATCCTCAACGGTGGCTCGCACGCCGACTCGGACGTCGACATCCAGGAATTCATGATCGCCCCGATCGGCGCCGAAACCTTCTCCGAAGGCCTCCGCTGGGGCGTTGAGGTCTACCACAACCTCAAGGCTGTCCTCCAGGAAAAGGGCCTCTCCACCGGCCTCGGCGACGAAGGCGGCTTCGCCCCCAACCTGCCGTCCAACCGCGCCGCACTGGACCTGATCCAGGAAGCCATCAAGAACGCCGGCTACACCCCGGGTACGGACATCGCACTGGCTCTGGACGTTGCCTCCTCCGAGTTCTTCAAGAACGGCGCCTACCAGTTCGAAGGCAAAGCACTCTCCGCCACCGAGATGAGCGCCTACTACGCCGAACTCGTTGCCGACTACCCGCTGGTCTCCATCGAGGACCCGCTGGACGAGAACGACTGGGAAGGCTGGAAGACCCTTACCGACACCATCGGTGACAAGGTCCAGCTGGTGGGCGACGACCTCTTCGTCACCAACCCGGTCCGCCTGCAGCAGGGCATCGACGCCGCCACGGCCAACTCCTTGCTGGTCAAGGTCAACCAGATCGGTTCCCTGACCGAGACGCTGGACGCCGTTTCCCTGGCCCAGCGCTCCGGCTACACCACCATCACCTCGCACCGCTCCGGCGAAACCGAGGACACCACGATCGCCGATATCGCCGTTGCCACCAACGCCGGCCAGATCAAGACCGGTGCCCCGGCCCGCTCCGAGCGTGTCGCAAAGTACAACCAGCTGCTGCGCATCGAAGAAGAACTCGACGACGCCGCACGCTACGCCGGCCGCAGCGCTTTCCCGCGTTTCAAGGGCTAGCCTTCAGCGAAATCAGTTGACCGGTGGCTATGGTGGAAAGACCATGGCCACCGGTTCTGTTTAAAGCTGGCCAGATTCGACAAGCAAGTTTCGACAAGCAAGTGCAGCAACCCCGCCAGGCAAGCACCGGGCATTACAGGAGTGTCATGGCCACCCGTCGTCCAAAAGTACCCAGGGCCGACGCCCTTGGCCGTCCTTCAGGCACAGCCCGCCCCGCAGGCGCAACACGCCCTCCCGGGACGTCCGCTGGCGGCCATGCCACCCCGCAGGCCTCCGAGGACGCCGACGTCATTTCCCTGGGTGCCTCACGCGCTGCTGATAAGCCGCGCACCTCTGACAAACCGACGGCGCCACGCACCACAGCGCCCGGCACCCCCGCGCCAGGCACCGGCAAGGCCGGAACAGGTTCCGGCAAAGCAGGCGGCAGCAAGACGGGCTCCGGCGGCAAAGGTGCGTCAGCAAAGGCGGGCGACACCGCAGGCAAGACGGACAAGGACTCCGACAATCTCGATCCCGTGCCCGCAAAAGCCTTCTCAGGCAGGATGCTGGCGCTGGCCGTGGTGATGATTGCCATCACCATCCTGTTGGCGCCCACCGTGAAGATCTTCCTGGAGAAGCGTGCTGAAATCTCAGCCCTGGAGGCCGAAATTGCCAGCCGCAAGGCGGAGCAAACTGAGCTGAACAAGCAGATCTCACGGTGGCAGGATCCCAACTATGTGAAACAGCAGGCCCGCGACCGCATTAACATGGTTATGCCGGGTGAAACAGGTTACTGGGTGTTTGGCGGGGAAGATGCCGCCGGCACGCCGGGTGGCCGCACCGGCTCCGGATCAACTGCAAACCCGGAGAATCTGCCCTGGGTGGATGCTCTCTGGGAGTCCATCAGACGATCGGCAACAGACTAGACGCGGCGCCCACCGCCGTCGTGTCCGCATGGGACACGGCAACAAGGGCAGGAAGGTTGGCAGCGCAAGTGGAAGAGAACACGGCAGCCGTGCCGCAGGAATCCCGCCAGCCATCAGCACACGACCTCGAGGTCCTCAGCCGCCAGCTCGGCAGGCCGGTCCGGGACGTCGTGGAGATCCCGGCACGCTGTGTGTGCGGCAACCCGCTGGTGGCGGCGACCGCGCCGCGGCTCAGCAACGGGACCCCGTTTCCCACCACGTTCTACCTGACCCACCCGGTCATCACCTCCGCTGTTTCGCGGCTTGAAGCAGGTGGGCTCATGAACGAAATGAACCAGCGCCTGACCGGTGAGCAGGACCTTGCTGACGCCTACCGGGGCGCCCATGAGGCGTATCTGCAGGCTCGAAACGACATCGCCGGCCGCTCCGGCACCGGTGCCGTCCCCGAGATCGACGGAATCTCCGCCGGGGGCATGCCGACCCGCGTGAAATGCCTGCACGTCCTGGTGGGCCACTCCCTGGCCGCTGGTCCGGGCGTCAACCCGCTCGGCGACGAGGCCATCGAAGCCATCTCCGAGTGGTGGACCAAGGACCGTTGTTACTGCGACGGAGCATGGGACACCGCGGGGGAGGCGCCCTCCCGGGACTTGAGCCGACACGGACCCCAGGGTCTTCCGGAGATCGTGGGACGCCCGGCGCCGGTGCGCAAGGCCCAGTCCGCAACCCCTGCAGAAGAGGGAAACGCATGAGCCGTGTGGCCGCCATCGACTGCGGAACCAACTCCATCCGGCTCCTCATCGCCGACGCTTCGGCGAGCGGCGCACCGGGGCCGCTGACCGACGTCGTGCGTGAGATGCGCGTGGTGCGGCTGGGCCAGGGCGTGGATGCCACCGGCGAGCTTGCTCCGGAGGCCCTTGAGCGTACCTTCGCAGCCGCCCGCGATTACGCGCGCCTGATCGAGGACCATGGCGCCCGGCGGGTCCGTTTCGCAGCAACTTCGGCTACCCGCGATGCCCGTAACAGGCAGGTTTTCGTGGACGGGATCCGGGACTTGCTGGGAGTTGAGCCCGAGGTCATCTCCGGTGACGAGGAAGCTGCCTTGTCCTTCGCCGGCGCAAGCAGCGTCCTGCCCGTCACGGGGGAGGACGCCATCCTGGTGGTGGACCTCGGCGGCGGGAGCACGGAGTTTGTCCTGGGCGACTCTGGCGGCGTGATCGCCGCCCGATCCGTGGACATCGGCTGCGTGCGGCTCACCGAACGCCACCTTCGCAACGATCCGCCCACTGCCGCTCAAATCGCTGCCGCAGAGGCCGACGTCGATGCCGCGATCGACCTCGCGGCCCGGACGGTCCCGTTTGACCGCGCCACAGCCGTGGTTGGAGTGGCGGGCTCCATCACCACCATCACCGCGCACGCGTTGGGCCTGAGCGAATACCAGCCCGAGCGGATCCACGGCGCATCCCTGGACCTTGTGACCATCAGCGACGCCTGCACCAGCCTGCTGGAAATGACCCGGGCCGAACGCGCAGCGCTTCCCTACATGCATCCCGGACGCGTGGATGTCATCGGGGCCGGAGCCTTGGTGTGGCGCCGGATCCTGGCCCGGCTGGCTGAGGCCGGCAACGGGAGGATCCGTGGAGCCGTTTCGAGCGAGCACGACATCCTGGACGGCATTGCCCTGAGCATCCGGGACGCTGAATGACGGTGCTGCGCCGCCGTACCCTCTCCGCCGCCCTTGCCTCCGTGCTGGCCGGCGGTGCGCTGCTGGGTGCCGTCGTGACGGCTCCGGCCGCGGTGGCGGACGCCTGGCGTGACAAGGAGTTCTGGATCAAGGATTCCGGGGTTGCCAACGCCTGGCAGGTCTCCAAGGGGGCAGGGGTCAAAGTGGCGATCATCGACAGCGGCGTCGATGGAAACCACCCCGACCTCAAGGGTGCCGTGGTGGGCGGTACGGATGTCTCCGGAGCCGGTACCCCCGACGGGCAAAAGAGCATCGGTGCCAAGACCGAGCACGGAACGCTGGTGGCTACCATGCTGGCAGGGCGAGGGCATGCGACGCCCACGCCGCCACCGTCGGCGTCGGCTTCGGCCTCCGCGACACCCTCGTCCCCGCCTGTCCCCACGACTCCTCCTGCCGGGGGACCGGACGGGATCACCGGCGTGGCACCGGAAGCCCAGATCCTGTCGGTGTCCACCTGGCTTGGTTCGCCCAACCCCGGCGGGAAGACCGATCAGGAGCAAATTCCCGACGCCGTTCGCTGGGCCGTGGACAACGGCGCGAAGGTCATCAACATTTCCCTCGGCAGTACGTCACCGGACTGGCCGCAGAGCTGGGACGCGGCTTTCCTCTATGCGGAGCAGAAGGATGTCGTCATTGTCGCTGCCGCAGGGAACCGCGTGGGCGGAAACGTCCAGGTAGGGGCCCCGGCCACCATCCCGGGCGTCCTTACCGTTGCCGGGCTCGACGGCGAAGGCCGCGCCAGCGTGGACTCGTCGTCACAGGGCATCAGCATCGGGGTGGCCGCACCGGCGGAGAACCTTGTGGGAGGCATTCCCGGCGGCGGCTACGCCGAATGGGCCGGAACCTCGGGCGCCGCTCCCATCGTTTCCGGCGTGGCGGCCCTCATCCGCTCCAAATGGCCGGAGATGAGTGCCAGCCAGGTCATCAACCGGATTGTCAGTACGGCCAAGGATGCCGGAGCGCCTGGGAAGGATCCGCTGTACGGCTATGGCGTCCTCGACGCCGAGGCTGCGCTCAAGGCCGATGTTCCCACCACCAGCAGCAATCCGCTGGGATCCATCGCGGACTGGATCCGGGTGCATCGCCGCGGGGTGCTCAGTGAGCCTTCACAAGCACCAGTAGCCAGCCCGACCAGTGCTGTGCCCACCCTGGCCGACCCCACCGTTCCTGTCGCCAAGTCTCCGGCGACCGTCGACGATGCCTTGCCCGCCGCCGTCGTACTGGGCTTTGGCGCGCTTTTCATCGCCTTGGTGGCCGGCGCCGCCATCCAGTTGCGGCGGGTGTCGAAGAATCCACCCGCCGTGCCTGAAGAGGTTGAAACGGGCACCTTGGAGACGGTGGATCCGCCCGGCAAAACCTAGTTAGTGAAGATTTTCACAAAGTGTTGTACTCTGGATCCATGGCAACCACCCCAGAGCTCATTGACCGTCCCCGGGTTCTCGTCGTCGGCGGCGGCTACGTCGGCCTGTACGTAGCACTCAAACTGCAGAAGAAGATCGCGAATGCCGGTGGCATCGTCACCGTCGTGGATCCGCTGCCCTACATGACATACCAGCCGTTCCTCCCCGAGGTGGCAGGTGGCAACATCGAGGCACGCCACGCCGTCGTCTCCCACCGTCAGCACCTGAAGCAGACTGAGCTCATCCAGGGCCGCGTCACCGGCATCGACCACGCCAACCGCACTGCGGTCGTGGCTCCTTCCGATGGCGGCGAGCCTTTCGAGATCCCGTACTTCGACGTCGTGATCGCAGCCGGCGCCATCACCCGCACCTTCCCCATCAAGGGCCTCGCGGACAAGGGCATCGGCCTGAAGACCATCGAAGAAGCCGTTGCACTGCGCAACAAGGTCCTGGAGCGCATTGAAGCCGCTTCCACCATGACCGACCCCGCAGAGCGCGCCAAGGCACTGACCTTCGTAGTGGTCGGTGGCGGCTTCGCAGGCATCGAGTGCCTCACCGAAATGGAAGACCTCGCCCGCGCAGCAGTCCGCAACAACCCGCGCGTCCGCCAGGAAGAAGTCCGCTTCATCTTGGTTGAAGCCATGGGCCGCATCATGCCCGAGGTCACCGCCTCGCAGGCCGAGTGGGTCGTGGAGCACCTCCGCAGCCGTGGCATCGAAGTTCTGCTCAACACCTCCTTGGACAGCGCCGAGGGCAACCTCAAGCTCATCAACCTGCCGGACAAGACCTCTGCCGGTGAAGTCGAAGCAGACACGCTCGTTTGGGCTGCCGGTGTGCAGGCCAACCCGATGATCCGGTCCACCGACTTCCCGCTGGAACCGCGCGGCCGCGTCCGCGTCCTCCCGGACCTGCGCATCGCAGGCGACGAAGGCATCGTGGAGAACGCCTGGGCGGCCGGCGACATCGCCGCTGTTCCGGACCTCACGGGGAAGGGCCTGCCGGACGGCACCTGCGTCCCCAACGCCCAGCACGCACTCCGCCAGGCCAAGAAGCTTGCCAAGAACCTGTGGGCTTCCCGCTGGGACAAGCCGCTCCACGACTACAAGCACAAGAACCTTGGTGCTGTTGYCGGCTTCGGCGAGTGGAAGGGCGTTGCCAACATCAACCTGCTGGGCCGCATCGGCCTCAAGGGCGGCCTCGCCTGGCTTGCACACCGTGGCTACCACGGCATGGCCATGCCGACGGTTGAGCGCAAGTTCCGCGTGATCTTTGGCTGGATCCTGTCCTTCTTCGCAGGCCGCGACACCACCCAGCTGATCGACCTCGACAACCCGCGCGGTGCGTTCGTGGCCGCAGCAACGCCGGCTCCCAAGCCTGCCGCAGCTCCGGCGCCCGCTCCTGCGCCCGGGAAGCCTGTCGAGGACAAGACCCCGGTGACTGCTGACGCCAAGTAGTACAAGCACCAATTAGTACAAGCACCACGGCGGCCGCCCCCTGCGGGGAGTGGCCGCCGTCGTCGTTTAATCCGTCTTCTAGACTGAAGCCATGCCCGGTGAAACAGATCTGACCACCCTGCTGGAATCCCTGCACCCCGTGTTCCGCGACGGTGACTATGTGTACGCGCTCTGGCCGCACGGGCGTCCATTGGAAGGCGCCATTGAGGCCGCTGTCCGGGAGGCTGAGGGCCTGACGGTGGTGTTGCACCGGGATGAGGCGGACAGGCTCGGACTCAGTTACGACTTTGTGGCCTCGTGGATTACGCTGCAGGTCCACTCCGCGCTGGAAGCCGTGGGACTGACCGCTGCAGTCAGCGCAGCGCTCACGCACGCGGGCATCAGCTGCAACGTCCTTGCCGGTTTCCACCACGACCACCTGCTGGTGCCGGTGGCGGACGCGCCGCGGGCGATGGGTGTGTTGCGGCTGCTGGCGCAGGGTCTGGTCCTGCGCACTGAGCGGCCGGCAGATCGCCCGGAGATCCTGGAACTGACCGCGCGCGCTTTCGCCATTTCGCCGGTGACGGGCGAGCCGGTGGAGGGCGTTCCGATTGAAGCAGGGCTGCTCCGGGAACTCTTTGACTGCAGCGGGTACCTTCCGGAACTCAGTGTGGTGGCTGAGGCAGGCGGCGAAATAGTGGGCCATGCGATCTCAACCCGGGGGTGGGTGGGAGACTTGGAGCTCCTTGGGCTGGGGCCGATCGGCGTGCTTCCGCAGTTCCAGGGCCGTGGCGTCGGTTCTGCCCTCATGCGCGAGACGGTGGCCCGTGCCACCGCCATGGGGGAACCGGGGATCGCGCTGCTGGGAAGCCCGGGCTACTATCAGCGGTTCGGCTTTGTGCCGGCAAGGCCCCTGGGCGTGGCACCACCGGAAGCGGGGTGGGGAGATCACTTCCAGCTGCTGGCACTGCCGGACTGGCCCGACGGCGTTCACGGCACCTTCCGGTACGCCGAACCCTTCAACCGGCTGTAGCTGGGATACCATGGTCCGGGCGCCCCAGTAGCCCAATTGGCAGAGGCAGCGGACTTAAAATCCGCGTGTTGTGGGTTCGAGTCCCACCTGGGGCACACAGGGCAAGTGGGTGCCCGCTCCGCAACATTGTTGCAAATAGGCTGGTCAGAGGGCTTTCCCGTGGGTGCACGAAGGTGATGCTGGAGCGTTGGGTGGTGGTGCGGACTGGTGCGCACGATTGCGCCGTGCAACCCCGGAGTTGCGGATGCAACCCTTAACGCAACCGGTGCAGGGTCGTCGTGTGAGCCACGCTGCAATAGCGGGTCCCGTCAACCTTCACCTGCACGTCTCGCCTGACGAAAGGTTTGCCTTCACTGCAGTGATGCACACTCGCTCGCCGCAGTAGACGCGATCGCTGCCGGCCAGCACGACCGCGGTTGCTCGCGACCAGCGGGCACGGCGTCGCGTCGCGTCAATGACATGCTCGGCAAAACTATGCATGAGATCCCGCAAATCGGGCTCGGCGGACGCCATAATCGCCACATGGCTTCCAAAACCAAGCATCTATTGGCCGGTGCGATGGGGATCGCCTCGTGGAAGGCACGGGCGACCTTGCGCGAGTACGAAGATGCGTCGAACCTAACAGGCGCGGTACTCAAAATGAAAAATTCCGTGGTGGCATCGGGAAAACCGGTTGCCTGGTCCTTGAACGAGGTCGGTGTCACGGACACCGTGATGACCGCTCTCTGGCGCCATGCTGGAGAAAATGCGGTATATGCCGTGACGTCCGCGGCGGAGAAGGCCGTTTTTGGTGGCGATCTTGCAATCGTCGACAGAGCGAAGACGATCCGCGTCTACCAGGCCAAGCTCGTCAAGGAAATTGATTTCGCCGCCAACAAGTACGTCCTAAAATCTGCGCTCACTCAGAAACATTTAGGCCACCTCAACACGGCCTCGTTCGTTTGGGATGGCGACACCTATGAGAAACACGGTTACCTTGCCCTGTACCAGCGAGAGCTTCAAGTTATTCGCGGCAACTGGACGCCTTGCCGGTCCGACTGGTGGGAGCAGACAGCGATGTCGGTGAATGCTCCGCGGCTCGGCGGGGTCTACTACTGGGACATGATGGAAGGAAAACAAAACAGCCCCGCGCGTTCCGCGTCTGCCCGAGGCATTATGGCCGTTCGTGCGCCGGCCCAAGGTGTCAGCAAGCTGCCAGTCAGCAGGCTGCCAATCGACAGCAGCTGGCCCTGGGAGTACAACGTGGCAAACGTCTGGTCCGGGCCGACAGGCCCGGACCCCAAGCCGGACCATGCGGACAGCTTTGAGATCCCGAAACCTTTAGACGAGTCCGGTAACCAACTCTCCAGCCAAGAGCGCGAGGCCTTCGTCTCCGCGCTCTTCGAAGACATCCATGGAGACACGCCAGGGACTCTGACAGTAGTTTTCCTGTAACCCTGCCGACCCTGGTGACCACGATCGACGAGACATTCGGGCGACGCGAGCGCCGCACCCTGGTGGGATCAGAGGGTGGACACCCAATCGCGCTTCGCGTACGTCATCCTGTCCCTCCGTGGGGAGCAACGTGCATGTAGCTGTCGGCACGTCTACGAGACGGACGGACCACCCAGCCCGAGAGGACCGCCTTCGATGGATAGCGTGCCAACAGACACGGATAGCCAAGCAAGTCGCGGCCAGGCGATCCCGGTCGCACCGCTGGTCGAGCGAAGTCACAGTTGGTATCCGCCTCGGCGGCCGCGCGGGCGGGTTGTCCTGCCCGCGGTCGATACCGCCCGACGGGCTGAACCCTGGCTGACTCCAAAGTGCAGTCCGATCTCTGTCAGCGTCATCCCGCTCTCGTAGAGATTCCGGGCCTCGGGCACATGCTCATCTGCCAGCCCTCTTGTCCGCTGCGGCACCGTCCGGCGAACGAGATGCGCCGTGGCAGTCCGATGGTGTACGCCGAATCTCTCGCCTAGTTCCGGCAGAGTCATGCCTTGCACATACAGAGCCACCAGTTCATCGATCTGGCCAGCACTCAGAAAGGTGTGCACCATCCCGACCGCTCGCACCAACCGGCCTCGCGTATCCGTGATCGATGGCTCCGACGGCCTCCGACTACTCTGGTAAACGCCCCGAGACAGGCGGGAGGCCACGGTCTTCAGGGCCGGGCCAGGGTTCTCGAACTGTCTACGGAGGTGCACATCGGCCTTTTGTCATGGAGTTTTATTCGCCTCCCAGCAGGACCGGCGCGCGAGGGCCGCGCTCACGTTGTGAGCGGGAAGAATACTGTGGCCCGCAATCCTCCCTCGGGTCGCGCCTTCAGGTCGAGGTCTGCGTCGAGGCGCACTGCTATGGCGGAAACAATGGACAAGCCAAGGCCGCGACCAGTCGACCCTGAGCCGGTTGATCGGGTACGACCTTCGGCACGGGTGAACGGTTCGGTCAGCTTCGCGAGTGTCTGCTCGTCGACCACCGGGCCACTGTTGAGAATCTCCAAACGGGGAAGCGCGTCGGCCGTGCTCGCCGCGACGCTCACCTGCACAAATCCACCCGGCTCATTGTGACGAATTGCGTTTTGCAGAAGGTTCGAGATGAGCTGCACGAGGAGCGCCTGGTTCGCATAGATGACAACCGGGTCCAGATGCAGTTCGATTGCAACACCGCGGGACCGGGCCTCGTCTGCACAGCTGGCGAGTGCCTCGTGTGTGGCCGTTGACAGTTCGGTCGGCGTCAGCGGTGCACTCGTGGCCTCGATCTCGGCCAGATCCAAAAGTGCCTCAACGATGGTGATGCTGCGCTCGTTAGTGAGCCGGAGACGGCTCAGCAGGCTCAGTTCTGCGGGATCGGTTACCCGCGCGACGGCTGCGTCGAGCATCGCCCGGTTGGTGGCAAGGGGCGTGCGGAGCTCGTGGGAGGCATTCGCGGCGAAGCGACCGGTCATTGTCATTGAGTGTTGCAGCCGGTCAAGCATATGGTCGAAAGCCGCGGCAAGGTCCGAGATCTCATCGCGGGGCCCCAGCAAATTTACACGCTGGTCAAGTGTACCGGTGGCTGCCCGCAGGGCCGCTGCGTTGATGGCCAGGAGCGGAGAGACCATTCGCCCGGCTATCCACCAACCTGTTGCGATCCCCGCGACAATGAGGATAAGCAGGACCACAGCCGAGGTCGCAAGCAGTACGTTGAAGAGGGTTTCGGTTGAGGAAATGAGAAAGGGAGCGGCCGCACCACTGGTGACGCTGTTGCCACCATCGGGTGGTACCGACGGGCCAACCTGCAGCGTTTTGCCGTCGAACACAGCGAAGTCGTAGTTCGGCACATAACGCATGAACAGGTAGATCATCGTCAGCATGAGGGTGCCGGTGGCAATGGATAGTCCGGCGTAGGTGAGTGCGAAGCGCGTTCGAATGGTCAGCCGACGGCGGCGGGACCGGGAAGCGGGTCGGACGGGCATATCAGCGGCCAGGGTCAGTGATGGAATAACCGACACCAATCACAGTGGTGATGGGATCCGGAGACCCGAGTTTCCGCCGGAGGTTGCTCACTGTGACTTTGACGGTTCCAGTGAATGGGTTGCTGTTTTCATCCCAAGCCTTCTCCAGAATCGTTTCTGCGCTGATGATTCCTCCGCCTGCGCGGAGCAAAAGTTCCAAGACAGCGAACTCTTTGCGGGTGAGATTCACAGCCCGGCCATTTCGAGTCACATCACGGCGGAACGGGTCCAGCGAGATCCCGCCGGAACGGAGGACGGGTGGGTGGGACACAAACTGCCTTCGGTGGACCGCACGGAGTCTGGCTATCAGTTCGGTGAACTCAAACGGCTTGGTGAGGTAGTCATCTGCACCGAGCCCGAGTCCGCCAACCCTGTCATCCAGATGCCCGGACGCCGTCAGCATGATGACAGCCGGTCCCTCCGGGTTCGAGGACAGCAATTGACATAGCTCGTCTCCGTGGATGCCTGGAATATCGCGGTCCAACAGAACAACGTCGTACTGTGTGTGCGTCGTCGCCTCCAGCGCAGCGTCACCATCAAAGGCGATATCCCCGGCAATAGCGTCGACTTCAAGACGGTCGCGGATGGCCTCGGCCAGGAAAGCTTCATCTTCCACGATCAGAACCCGCATGCGCGAACCCTCCTCTCTTCCCGGAAACAGTTAAGCAGAGCCGGGGTTACTTCCTGGTAAAGCCGCTGACGAGGGATGATCCAACGCCGGGTCCGGCCCCGGTCTCCCGGGGCCCTCGTTTGAGGCAACGCTGGTGACGTCTTGACGGCAAATTCGACTATGCCCGGCCCGAAAGCCGATCTCTTTACGCTAACAAAACCTGCTCCTTGATGTGCTTCATCCAGACGGTGACACAAGGTCTCCGTCAAAGCAGAAGTATCGAGGACCCGGATTGTTGAGAACCCGAACCCATTCAAAACCGTTTTTTGCATGTTCACTGCTGGGCACGGCCGCTGTGGCGCTGATATTGTCGCTTGCTGCGTGCTCCCCTGAACCGGATACGGACCCTGGCACGGCGCCGAGTGCTGGAAACGGGCAAGCACTGATGGCGGATTGGCAGACGAAGCTCAACGACTGCCTCGCAGCAGAGGGGGTGGATCCCAACCGTAAGAGACAGCCGAATGGTGGTTCCCAGGCCGCCTACACGAAGTGCTACGCCGAGGTCGGCCCGCCCCCGCAGGTCGACGGTCCGCCGCGACCGTCCAGGGAGGAAAGCCTGAAGATGGACCTTGCTTTTGCAAAGTGCATGCGCGAAGCCGGATACGACTACCCGGACCCGGACCCCGACGCGGACGACACCTCGGCCGGACAAGCCGTCAGCCCGGGGGACTTTGACCGCACAATCCTCACCGACTGCATGTCCAAGGCTTATGGCGAGAACTTCCTTAATGGTTTCGGAGGAAGCAAGTGACCTCGACAACGACTGAACCCGCAGGCCCGGCGCCGGTACATTCCCGAAGGTTGCGGCGCATCAGGGCTTTCACCGGCGCAGGGCTGGCGGTCGCTGCGACACTGGCCCTTGTTGGGGTCCTCATGGAACCGACGCCGGAGTCGAAGGCGACGACGGTCACGCTTGAGTCGGTCGCGGTGACCCGGGGAGACCTCACCGAACAGGTTCGGGCTTCCGGCACCCTGGCTTACGCCGGGATGAGGTCAATAGGCACCCCTCTTCCCGGCGTCCTAACAGCGCTACCGGACTTGGCGTCCGTAATTGGCGCAGGGCGGGAGCTGTTTCGAGTCGATGACCAGCCTGTTGTTCTCATGCACGGCGCCTTACCGGTGTGGCGCGGGTTCGCATCCGGGATGGAGGCTGGAACGGATGTACTCCAGTTGGAGCAAAATCTGGCGGCTCTGGGGTATTTTACTGGTCAGCCCGACCGCGAATTCAGCTGGCAAACAGCCGATGCGATCAAAGCCTGGCAAATGTCAATCGGCTTGGAAGTCACTGGTACCATCCCCGTAGGCCGTATTGTCTTTGCGGGCGGCGATGTGCGGGTATCGGCCATCAATGCATCGGTCGGCGACCCTTCGGGCCCTGCACTGCTCACTGTGTCCGCGCTCGGCAAAGAAGTAGTCGCAGCCCTGGACCCGTCGCTTCAGTCTGTGGCCGTGGCAGGGGCAGAGGTCACCATTGCCCTGCCGAACGGTTCCAAGTCGACAGGAACGATCTCCAAAGTCGGACTTCCGAAAGAAATGGAGGATAAGTCCCTCAAGATCCAGGCCACTGTTACCCTGAACGACCCTTCCGCGGCGAACGACTTCGACAACGTCACCGTGACCGTGGGCCTTACCCAGGTCAGGAGCCGGAACGTGCTGATTGTTCCGGTACTCGCGTTGCTCGCCCAAAGCGGCGGTGGATATGCCGTCGATGTTCTTGAGGAGCCGGGAAAGACCCGTTCCGTTCCAGTGACGTTGGGCGCCTTCGCCAGCGGCAATGTTGAAGTGACCGACGGAGAGCTCACCGAAGGCGACAACGTGGTGGTCGGACGATGACGACTGACATCGTCGCCCTTCAGGGGGTAACGCGCGTCTACGGTTCTCCGCCCACCCAGGCGCTCAAAGGGGTCGACCTGCGCATTACCCAGGGGGAGTACCTTGCAATCGTTGGCCCCAGTGGGTCAGGAAAATCCACCCTGCTCAATCTGATCGGCACGCTTGATCGCGCGTCCTCAGGCACGACGTCCATTGCGGGCAGGGACGTGGAAGGGATGACCGACGCACAGCTCTCAGCGTTGCGCGCCTACACCATCGGATTTGTGTTTCAGCAGTTCCACCTCTTTGACGGGGTGAGTGCGGTCGACAACGTCGCTATGGGCTTGCTTTACACGGGTGCTCCCGCCCGTCAACGTCGGGCCAGGGCCGCGATCGCACTCGAACGTGTGGGACTTAGCCGGCGAATGCGTCATCAGCCCAAGCAAATGTCCGGAGGAGAACGCCAGCGGGTGGCCATCGCCCGCGCCATCGTCGGGGAACCGCCGTTGCTCCTTGCGGACGAACCTACTGGCAGCCTCGACACCAAGTCCGGTCGCACCGTGATGGAAATCCTTGACGAACTCAACAATACGGGCACTACGGTGGCGATAATCACCCATGACGAATCGCTTGCCGCGAAAGTACCGCGACGGGTGGCCATTCGCGACGGCGAAATCATCCACGATACGAAGAACGGAACCGCATGAGTGCGCCGCTTACCTCCCGTCTACGACTCAGTGATGTCCTGGTATTGGGCGTTCATGGCCTTAAGGCCCACCCTATGCGCATCGTTCTCTCCTCGCTGGGCATCGCAATTGGCATCGCTGCGATGGTAGCTGTTATCGGCATCTCCTCATCAAGCCAAGCCTTGGTTCAACGCGAACTGGCTTCTTTGGGCACGAACCTTTTGACAGTGACAAGCGGCGAGGACGCCTTTGGCAAAGAGACCTCACTTCCAAGTAACTCGGTAGCGGCCGTCCGCCGTATCGAGGGCGTCGACTCTGCGAGTTCGACGTCGACGATAAAGAACGTCCCCCTTCTGCGCAATGCAGAGGTACCGAAGAGCCACTCCGGCGGATTCACGGTAGTTGCCGCGGACGTCAACCTACTCGAAGCTACGAGTGCTACCTTGCTGAGCGGTACGTGGTTGAATTCAGCGACCATCGAGCTTCCGGCCGTAGTTTTGGGGTTCGATACCGCACAACGTCTGGGCCTCAACGCGCCGGGGGCGTTGGTTGATGTTGGCGGCAACACCTTTTCCGTCGTCGGAATCCTGAATCGTTCACCGCTGGCTCCTGAACTGGACATGTCAGCGCTGATCGGCGAGCCTGTTGCCGCATCGATGTTCGGCTATGACGGCGCCCCTACCACCATCTACCAACGTTCCGCCGATTCCGAAGTCAATCGCATTCGTCAATTGGTCCCCGCCACCATCAACCCTGAAGCACCAAATGAAGTGCTGGTCAGCCGACCGTCGGATGCGCTCGCGGCGAAGAACACCGTCGATCTAGCTTTCACGGGGCTGCTCGTAGGCGTCGGTTCAATCGCACTGTTGGTCGGGGGCATCGGGGTGGCTAACACTATGGTCATCTCCGTACTGGAACGACGCCGTGAGATCGGCCTTCGACGCGCCCTTGGTGCAACCCGCCGGCACATCAAAGCACAATTCCTCGTTGAAGCCATGCTGCTCGCCGCCTACGGCGGGATTGCGGGCGTCACTCTCGGGTGGTTCATTACCGCGATCGTTTCCCGCAGCAACGGATGGCTCACCGACATACCTGGTGAAGTGCTCGTGGCTGGAGTTGGCGCCACGGTGGCCATAGGCGCCGTGGCAGGTGTTGTCCCCGCAGTTCGGGCCGCGAGAACACCGCCTACTGCCGCGTTGAACAGTTGACGGGCACCGGTACGGCCGTCGACGGCTCCCCCTGCCACAGGAAGCAGGGGGAGCACATTCCCTCTTCAGTGAAAATTCCCAGTGACCTCGTAGATTCCCCACAGGCAACGAGTGTTATAGGGATGTGACCTGAATCACTTATGTTCGCCGATCAATTGCACTAGTTTGAGTCTTAATCAGGAACACCTGAGTAATCGCATCAAAGGCAGTTCGCACCTTTCGATCGAGGAGACAACGAATGTTTGATCTTTCCCCAGCGGCGCCCCGAGCCGCCAAGCTAACAGCGCTTGGCATTGGGGTCGCCCTTTTGGCCACAGCTTGTGGCGGGTCTTCGACGCCGACACAGACTGGGTCTTCCTCCGCTTCCGCGGCGGCAGGCATCTCCTGCCCGGCACCGAGCGGCGGAGCGGGAGCCGGCAACAGCCAGGCTGCCACCAACACGGGACCTGTACCCCCCTCGACCACTACAACGTCCACACCGCTCAAGATTGGTTCGCTCCTGCCGACAACGGGGTCGCTGGCGTTCCTCGGCCCACCCGAAATCGCTGGTGTGAACCTTGGTATCAAGGAAGTCAATGATGCCGGCGGCGTCCTTGGCGCTCCGGTTTCCGTAGTTCACCGTGATTCCGGCGACACCAAGACCGACATCGCGACGCAGTCCACCACTGCACTGCTGGGCCAGGGGGTCAGCGCGGTTATCGGTGCGGCGTCTTCGGGTGTTTCCAAGACTGTCATCAACCAGATCACGGGTGCCGGCGTCATCCAGTTCTCGCCCGCGAACACCTCGCCCGACTTCACCACCTGGGATGACAAGGGTCTGTACTGGCGTACTGCACCGTCAGACGTCCTGCAGGGCAAGGTCCTTGGTAACTACATGGCTACCTGTGGCGCCCAGACCGTTGGCATGATCGTTCTCAACGACGCTTACGGCACCGGCCTTCAGAAGAACGTCAAGGAGGCCTTCGAGGCGGCCGGCGGCAAGGTTGTAGCTGAGGAACTCTTCAACGAAGGCGACTCGCAGTTCAGCAGCCAGGTTGACAAGGTCCTGGCCGCAAAGCCGGATGCCATTGCCCTGATCACCTTTGACCAGGCCAAGAGCATCGTCCCCCTGATCACCGGCAAGGGCATCAAGCCCACGCAGCTGTTCATGGTCGACGGCAACACCTCGGACTACAGCAAGGACTTCCAGGCAGGCACCTTGAAGGGTGCACAGGGAACGATTCCCGGTACGTTCGCCAAGGACGACTTCAAGAAGAAGCTCCTGGCCATCGATCCCGCGCTGAAGGACTACAGCTACGCAGGTGAATCCTACGACGCCGTGAACCTGATCGCGCTGGCTTCCGAAGCCGCAAAGAGCACCAAGGGCACGGATATCGCAGCCAAGCTGAAGGAAGTCTCCGAAGGTGGCGAGAAGTGCACCAGCTACCCCGCCTGCGTCACTCTGCTCCGCGAGGGCAAGGACATCGACTATGACGGCCAGTCGGGTCCGGTGACGTTCTCCGACGCCGGTGACCCCACCGAGGCGTACATCGGTATCTACGAGTACCAGGACGACAACACCTACAAGCCGGTCCGTGAGGAGTTCGGCAAGCTCTAAGCCGAACACCGACAGACCACGGTCTGCAACAGGCCCCCTTCCACAYCAGGAAGGGGGCCTGTTCCGCGTCAACCCGGATTTGCTGCGTCAACCGGGATAGGGTTCGAAACCGTCAAGCACTCTTTCCACCATCCGGACGCCCTGTTGTTCAAAGTCCCGATCTCCCACGTGGTGTGCCCAGACCACTGTTCCGACCGCCTGGTTGAGGTTCTCCAGCCGCCACGACTGCCATTCCTCTTCTGTGTCCACAAGCCTGCCCAAACCCTCATGGAAGGGCGCTGACAGCCCGGGTTGCTCCAGGAACTGCTGATGGCCGAGACGAACCAGGTCATGGACCCAAGGGCGCAGCTCGGCTCGCCCGAAGTCGATGACGCGTATGGTCCCGGCATCGTGGAGCCAGTTCCGGGGCTGATAGTCGCCATGGGTGGTCACCACCTCGACGGGAAGATGTTCGACGGCGGCAATCGCCGAAGCCAGGGCGCGCAGCACGGGCCGCGCCAATAGCCCGTGCGCCTTGTCCAGCATCGAGCTGGTTCTGATGCTGAGTGACCGCAGATAGCTGCCCGACGTTCCTGCCGGCTGATGCAAAAGGCGCAGGAGTTCCCCGGCCTGCCGATAGGTCTGCGCATCGTCCTCTGCCGGCGTACCTGCCACCACCGCCCCCGGAAGGTAGCGCGTGACCAGGAGACCGGCGCCAGGGGCGGCGTGGAGCATGACAGGGACGTTGCCATCGAGCCCGGGTAATCCACGGGAGTAGGCTGCAATCTCGCGGCGGATATGGTGGCTGGTCTCACTCGCCTTGATGATGACCTGGTCTCCGTAGGCGGTTTCCAACTGCAGCACGGTGGTGTCCTGGAGTGGCCAGGAATGATCCCGCACCACCCGGTAGTGGCCCAGCCAGGACTCCAGCAAGGCGCGCTGTTCTTCAGTGAGGCCTTCAGTCATCCGTCCAGCATGCCAGCAACAACAAAGCGGGGTCACTTCCGGCCCGTTGGGAGACCCAACATGGGCAGGAAGTGACCCCGCTTTGCTTTTCGCTAGACCTCGTCAGCCAAGGTTCCCAAGTAGAGCTGGATGACTTTGGGGTCCTTCATGAGCTCCCGGCCGGTGCCTGTGTAGGCGTCCTTGCCCTGGTCCAGGACGTAGCCGCGGTCGCAGATCTGGAGACAGCGGCGGGCGTTCTGCTCCACCATGATCACGGACACTCCGGCCCGGTTGATTTCGTGGACCCGAAGGAAGGTCTCGTCCTGTTTGACGGGGGAGAGGCCAGCCGATGGCTCGTCCAGGAGCAGCACTGCGGGATCCATCATCAGTGCCCGGCCCATGGCCACCATCTGGCGTTCACCTCCGGAAAGTGACCCTGCACGCTGGGCGCGCCGCTTGGCCAGCTCCGGGAAGAGGCTGGTGACGAAGTCAAAGCGTTCGGCGAACACCTTGGGCCGCTGGAACATACCCATCTGAAGGTTTTCCTCGATGGTCAGCGTGGCAAAAACGTTGTTGGTCTGCGGTACGAAACCAACGCCCTGGGTGACCAGCTTGTTGGCCTTCAACCCGGTGAGGTCCTGTCCTCGCACCACAACGGTGCCCGAGTGGACCTTGACCAAACCGAACATGGCTTTCAGCAGCGTGGACTTGCCGGCGCCGTTGGGGCCAATGATGCCGATGAGTTCACCTTTGCGGGCTTCGATGCTGCAGCCGTTCAGGATGTTGACGCCCGGGATGTAACCTGCAACGAGGTTGGTGACCTTCACCACTGAATCGCCTGTGGGGGCCGGAGCCGGAGCCGGCATGGCGCTGGTGCTGCTCATTTCCCCTCCTCATTCCTGGGTTCAACATGATTGGGTTCAACCTGTTTCGGTTCAGCGTGGCTGGGTTCAGCGTGTTTCGGTTCAACGATCCTGGGTTCGACGATGTCCGACAGAATGCCGGCGTCTTCCGTGCCGACCACCGACTCGTCGTCGGCCTCCAGCTCGGCCTCGAGTTCCTTGATGCCTTCAGCGTCGCCAAGATCGACGTCGTGGTGGGCGCCAAGGTAGGCATCGATGACGGCAGGGTTCTTCATCACTTCGCCAGGAGGTCCCTCGGCCACTACCTTGCCTTCGGCCATGACCACCACCCAGTCAGCGATGTGGCGGACCATGTTCATGTCGTGCTCGACGAAGAGAACGGTCATGCCCTCGGCCTTAAGGTTCTTGATGTGGTCCAGCAGCGACTGCGTCAGTGCCGGGTTCACGCCTGCCATCGGCTCATCGAGCATCACCAGTTTGGGCTTGACCATCAAGGAGCGGGCCATCTCCAGGAGCTTGCGCTGGCCGCCGGAAAGCGACGCAGCATAATCGTCCTTCTTGGCATCCAGCTTGAACTTCTCCAGCAGGATGTTGGCCTGGGCGGTGATCTCCTTTTCACGGCCGCCCCACATGCCCTTGAACAGAGCCCTGGAGAGCCGCTCGCCCGGTTGGTCTGCTGCCCCCAGACGCATGTTTTCCATAACCGTCAGCTTGCCCATGACCTTGGTGAGCTGGAAGGTCCGGACCATGCCCATGCGTGCCACTTTGTAGGAGGAAACACCGGCAAGGCTGTTGCCTTCGAACTGCCACTTCCCGGAGTTGGGAGTGTCAAAGCCCGTCAGCAGGTTGAACAGGGTGGTTTTGCCCGCACCGTTGGGTCCGATCAATGCGGTGATCTTGTGGCGGGGAATTTCGAGGTACTCGACATCCACAGCATTGATGCCGCCAAAGGAGCGGGTCACGTCCTCTGCCACCACGATCGGATCGCGTTTCTTGCAACCGGGTGTGTTTTCCCCAACTGCGATCGGGCGCGAATCTGTCATGTAATCAATATTTTCGCTGTTGCCGATATTGCTGTCGTTGGTCTCACTCATGCGAAAGCAAGCTCCTTCTTATTGCCGAACACGCCTTGTGGGCGGAAGATCATCAGGAGCATCAGCGCCACGCCCACAAGGATGTAGCGCAGCTGGCCCGCCTGGACCGTTGTCAGCCAGGTGACCGCCCCTGATTCGATGAGGCCATAGAGCAGGCTCTGGGTCAGGGAGAGGACAACCCAGAAGATCATTGCTCCGATAACGGGCCCCAGTACGGTGGCCATGCCGCCGAGCAGGAGGCATGTCCAGAGGAAGAACGTCAGTTCTGTTCCGTAGTTGGACGGCTGGACAGCACCGCGGGGGAGCGTGAAGATCATGCCAGCCAGGGCGCCAAGGACACCACCGATGACGAGTGCCTGCATCTTGTAGGCGTAAACGTTCTTGCCCAGGGACCTGACAGCGTTCTCATCCTCACGAATGCCCTTCAGGACGCGGCCCCACGGGCTGCGCATCAGCAGCCACACCAGGACACAGCAGACGATAACCAGGCCCCAGCCCACGACGCGGATGAAGAAATCGCGGTTGTTCATACCCATGTAGGACCCTTCGGGGAAGGGATTCATGGCGTAGAACGTGTTCTCGAAGGCAGCCAGGCCGTTGGCGGAACCGGTGACTTTGGTGAGCTGGTTGGTGGTGACCACGTAGCGGACAATTTCCGCGGCTGCGATGGTGACGATTGCCAGGTAGTCGGCTCGAAGCCGCAGCGTTGGGATACCCAGAATGAAGGCGAAGATGACCGAACAAATGACCGAAACGAGCAGGGCTACAAAGAACGGGGCATCGAAGGTGAGAGTGGAGATGGCGAAACCGTAGGCGCCGACAGCCATGAAGCCTGCCTGGCCGAAGTTCAGGAGGCCCGAGTAGCCGAAGTGCACGGCAAGGCCCAAAGCGGCAAGCGCGTAGGCCGCCGTCGTCGGGCTGAACAATTCACCAAGGGCGCTGGAGAAAATAAATCCGAAATCCATGGCCCGCTCCTAACCCACACGCTCACGCCGGCCGAGGATACCCTGCGGTCGGAACAGAAGAACAACGATCATGATGAAAAGGGCACCGACGTATTTGAGGTCGGCGGGAAGGCCGAAGACTGTTGTCAGTTCCACGAAGATGCCTACGACGATCGAACCGATCAGCGCACCGAATACTGTGCCCAATCCACCGAGCGTCACGCCCGCAAAGATGAGCAGCAGGATCTGCGAACCCATATCGAAGGTGACACCCGGGCGGTAGTAGGCCCAGAGGATGCCGCCCAGGGAGGCCAGGACGCCGCCGACGATCCACACGATCCGGATGACGGAGTCGACGTCGATGCCGGAGGCTGCTGCCAGCGCCGGGTTGTCGGCGACCGCGCGGGTCGCCTTGCCCAGCCGGGTCTTCAACAGAATGAACCCGATCAAGGCGATCACCACGGCACTGATGAGCAACGACCACAGGTTGTTGGGGGAGATGGACACGGGGCCGATCTGGATCTCAGCGCTCTGTGCTCCCGGCAGCTGCTGTGTAGCACCGCCAAAGAAGAACTGGATGACGTACCGGATGGCAAGGGCGAGGCCGATGCTGACGATCATCATGGGGACCAGTCCGGAACCGCGCCGCCTCAGGGGACGCCAAAGTCCTGCGTCCTGGACGTAGCCGAAGAGCCCACCGCCTACGAGGGCCAGCAGGATCGCCAGCCAGAAGGGGAGGCCGAAGCCGTTGAACATGAAGACGAGGACTGCGCCGAGGGTCACCATCTCGCCGTGGGCGAAGTTGGTGAGGCCGGTGGTTCCGAAGATCAGCGAAAGTCCCACTGCAGCCAATGCGAGGAGGAGGCCGAAGCTCAAACCCGCCACCAGGCGGTTCAAGAGGTTCTGGCCGAAGTCCTGTTGCTGGACCACGATGCCTTTGCCGAAGGCGAAGATCACCGACAAGTTGGATGTCTGGCTGAAGGTGACATCCCTGGGGTTGTCCTGGCCATCGGCGAGCTTGATGCCATCGGGCAAGGTCGAGGTATCGAGCTCAACGGTATAGGTGCCTTGGACTGGTACGCCGATGCTCCACGCACCGTTGGCTCCGGAGGTGGCTTCACCTTCGAATCCGTTGCCCGAGGCTTTGATCTTGACGCCGGGTATGGGGGCCCGGGCGTCATCGCGGAGGAACCCGCTGATGTTGTTTTGGAAATTGGTGGGTGATGGCGAAGGCGAGGGGGTGGTTGCCTGTGCCGAAGGGGCGGCGATCAACAGAGTTGCGATCAGGGCTGCGAACAGTGCCCCCACGACTCTCTGCAGTCCCTTGGACCGTCTCTTGGACGGGTCGCGCAGTGTGCTTCTCAAAATGGAAACCTCCACAGTGGGGGTGGTCCCGACTGCGCCATTGCAGCCGGTGCGAACGGGTCATGGGGCTTGTGAACAGTTCTTGCCTAGCTGCCTCGATTGTGATCTAAGTCACCCATGTGTGGCCTATGTTACCGCTCGACGGACCGAATGAATGCCCAGTTCGGGGGTGCGAAGATCGCGATCAGATAACAACTGTGAAGCTATAGGCAACTATTAATGCAGGATTCCTAAACAAAAAATTTGTTGTGTGGCAGTGTCACTTAAGTTTCGCGGGCCGAAACGCGTCCCGGATTCGTCCCCTGCCGTGTCACGGTTGCGTTTCGTCTCGGTGAGCAGGGGAACTTTCCCTGCCGCGCACGCGTGGTAATTGGTACCGTGAACTATCACTTAGCCCTTTTTCAGGAGGACACCCGTAATGGCACTTGGCGGAAACCCAGTCTTCAACGGAAAGAATTTCCGTGGAGCAAAGCAGGCCCCGCCTGTACCGCAAAATCCGTACGGCCAGCAGTTTAACCAGGCTGGCCGGGCGCCCGGACAGGTCATGGACGGCCAGGCCGCATGGTCAGCCCAGCAGCAGGGCATGACCAACGAACAACTGCAGCAGATGTACAACCAGCCGGCGGCAGGCCCCGCTGACACCGGCCGCATGACTTATGACGATGTCATCATGAAGACCGTTGCCTGCCTGGTGGTCCTCGTGATCGGCGCAGCCGTGACGCTGTTTGTGGCACCTGGCCTGTCCAGCCTGCTGATGATCGTTGGCGCCTTGGGCGGATTCGTCCTGGCCCTGGTCAACACCTTCAAGAAGCAGCCTTCACCGGCCCTGATCCTGGCCTATGCCGGCCTCGAGGGCCTGTTCCTCGGTGGCCTGACCCGGATCCTCGATGGCATGTACCCGGGCGTCGGCCTGCAGGCCGTCATCGGTACCCTTGCAGTCTTCGGTGTGACACTCGTGCTGTTCAAGAGCGGCAAGGTTCGCGCTACGCCGAAGATGGTGCGCTTCTTCATGATCGCGACCATCGGCTATGCGGTCTTCGCGCTGATCAACCTGGTCATGATGTGGACGGGTGCCGTGCAGGAGCCCTTCGGCCTTCGCACCAGCATCACCATTGCCGGCATCCCGCTGGGTGTCTTCATCGGTATCCTGGCCATCGGCCTGGCAGCGTTCTCGCTCATCATGGACTTCACCAGCATCGAAGAAGGCGTCCGCGCCGGTGCCCCGGAGCGTTACTCCTGGGTTGCAGCATTCGGCCTGACAGTCACGCTGGTCTGGCTCTACGTCGAGATCATTCGACTGCTCGCCATCCTGCGAGGCGACGACTAGCTACAAAGCAAAAAGCCCCGAAGATTCGTCTTCGGGGCTTTTTCGTGTCTTCGAGGGGCGAGGTTTCGGGGGAAAGGGTGCGTCAAAGGGGTGGGATCCAACCCCTCGCGTCAGCTCAGGCGTTCGAACACCACAGCCATGCCCTGGCCGCCACCCACGCAGAGTGTTGCCAGCCCCAGTGTCCCGTCCCGTTCCTTCAACCCGTTCAGCAGCGTGCTGGTCATGCGTGCGCCAGTCATGCCGAATGGATGGCCCAGGGCGATGGCGCCGCCGTGAACGTTGAGTTTTGCAGGATCGATGTCCAACTCCCTGGCACTTGCCACCACCTGCACGGCGAAGGCCTCGTTAAGCTCCACGAGATCGATGTCGTCCATGGTCAGGCCAGCGAGGGAAAGTGCCCGCCGGGTGGACTCCACCGGCCCCATGCCCATCAGTTCGGGTGAGAGTGCGCTGACGCCTGTTGATACCACCCGCGCCAAGGGTTCCAGGCCGAGTTCGCGTGCCCGGGTATCGCTCATGACCACCACGGCCGCCGCGCCGTCGTTGAGGGGACAGGCATTACCTGCCGTCACAGTGCCCCCTGGGCGGAACACGGGCTGCAGTGCCGACACCGCCTCCAGTGTCACCCCCGGCCGGGGAGAGTCGTCACGGTCAACCACCACTCCGTCCTTACGCGTGAAGGGTGTGATGTCCCGGGCGTAGAACCCGGAGGCAATTGCCGCCTCGGCACGGTTCTGGCTCAGGACGCCCCATTCGTCCTGCTCGGCGCGGCTGATGCCGTAGCTCGTGGCGACGTTCTCCGCGGTCTGGCCCATGGAGATGTAGATGTCCGGCAAGCGGCCGCCAAAACGGGGGTCCGTCCACGGGATGTTGGAAGCGGCGCGGGCTGCGGTGCGCTGGGCGGCTGCTTCGAAGCGCGGATTGTGGTCGGCGGTGTCGGTTTCGCCGGCGCCCACCCAGTTCCGGTAGCGGGAAACGCTCTCCACCCCGGCGGAAACCACCGCGTGGGCCTCCCCGGATTTGATGGCATGGAAGGCCATCCTCAGGGTTTGGAGGCTCGATGCGCAGAAGCGGTTGATGGTGGCTGCCGGAACCTGGTCCAATCCGGCCAGCACCGCCACGACGCGGGCCATGTTCGAGCCTGCTTCGCCGCTGGGCTCCGCGCAGCCCAGGAGGATGTCGTCCAGGCCGCGCCCGTCCTCCGAGCCCGGGTCGAAGCCAGGAACCTTGGCCAGTGCCGCCTGCACCATGGCAGTGGCGAGGTCGTCGGGTCGTTCATCCTTCAAGGACCCTTTGAAGGCGCGCCCGATCGGGCTTCTGGCAGTGGAAACAATGACAGCCTCAGTCATGGCCCCAGCTTACGCCCGGCACCGCTGTGCTTACCGGGCGCAGGCCGGGCGCGTCAGACCAGGCGGAAGGCGCCTGCAGCGGGGGTGACAGTGAAGATGTCCGGTGCGGTGAAGCCCGCCTCCGCAAAGGAACGCACGACGGCGTCCCTCACCTGCTGTTCCTGGCCCACCGGCGTCAGGGCGATGGCAGAACCACCGAAACCGCCGCCGGTCATTCGCGCACCGATTGCGCCGCTGGCACGGGAGGTATCCACGGCCAGATCGAGCTCCGGGCAGGAGATCTCGAAGTCGTCGCGCATGGACACGTGGCTGGCGTCCAGCAGGGCTCCAATGCTCGCAGGTCCCCGGGTGCCAAGTATCTCGACGGTTTGGAGAACGCGGTCGTTTTCGGTGACCACGTGACGCACCCGCCGAAGTGTGGTCTCATCCAACAGCCCGGAAGCTTCCTCCAAATCCTCGACGCCGACGTCGCGCAGTGCTTTAACGCCGAGGATTTCGGCTCCCAGCTCGCAGGACGCGCGGCGCGAGGCATATCCGCCGTCGGCGTGTGAGTGTGAGACCTTGGTGTCGATAACCAGCAGGACCAGGCCCGAGGCCTCGGCGTCGAACGGGACCAACTCAACGTGTTGGTCGCGGCAATCGAGGAAGACAGCGTGTCCTTTGGCGCCACGCAGGGATGCCGACTGGTCCATGATTCCCGTGGGAGCCCCGACAAAGATGTTTTCGGCGCGCTGGGTGGCCAGGACAAGCTCCTCCGCCGCAAAGCCGGCACCCGTGAGTTCGTTGAGTGCGGAGATGACGGCGCACTCGATGGCGTGGGAGGAAGACAGCCCGGCGCCCGAGGGGACATCGGAATCGAGCAGCAGGTCAGAGCCGGGTACGGTGATGCCGCGCTCCTGCAAAGCCCAGGCGACTCCCAGGGGATAACGGGACCAGCCTTCGCCCGAGCCGGGTTCCAGCTCCACGAGACTGGCTTCCACCATCCCGTGGCCGCCGAACGTGGACAGCATGCGCACCGTCGAATCGTCGCGGACGCGCAGGGCCACCTTCGCCGTCCTGTCGATGGCGAAGGGAAGCACAAAGCCTTCGTTGTAATCGGTATGTTCGCCGATCAGGTTGACGCGTCCCGGTGCCTGCCACACGCCGTCGGGAGCTGCTCCGAACGTTTCCTGGAAACGGGCGGTGAGGACGCTGGCGTCCGTGGTGGTGGTCATGCTCGGATGCCTTCCATGGTTTTGTCGGTGGCCGGTGCAGCGGCGACGTTGCGGAGCCGCTCGGCCACGGCTTCGGGGGTGGTGTCGTTGATGAACGCTCCCATGGCCGCTTCCGATCCGGCCAGGTACTTGAGCTTATCGGCCGCGCGCCGGGGGGAGGTGAGCTGCAGGTGCAGTTGCCCCGCCGGACGAAGCGAGGGATCCAGCGGGGCCTGGTGCCACGCGGAGATGTACGGCATGGGAGTGGGGTACAGGGCGTCGAGGCGCTTGAGCAGGTCCAGGTAGACGTGCGAGAGCTCGTCCCGCTCGGCCCCTGTGAGCGCCGCAAGGTCAGGCACGCTGCGGTGGGGCACCAGGTGGATTTCCAAGGGCCAGCGCGCAGCGAAGGGAACATAGGCGCTGAAGTGCTCGGCCTCCAGGACCATGCGGCTGCCGTCTTCACGTTCCGCCTTCAGGAGCGAGGCCCCGAGCGTTTCCTTCGCGTCGACGTCGTCGTAATACTTGCGGGCTACGGCGCCGAGTTGGGCGGCCCGCGGCGTCACGTACGGGTAGGCGTAGATCTGGCCGTGCGGGTGGTGCAGGGTGACGCCGATGTCGGCGCCGCGGTTCTCGAAGGGGAAGACCTGCTTGATGCCGGGCAGGGCGCTCAGCGCCTCGGTCCGCTGTGCCCACGCTTCGATCACTGTCCGGGCGCGGGTCTCGCCCAACCCTGCGAAGGAGCCAGTATGCTGCGGCGTGAAAGCCACGACCTCACAGCGGCCAAAAGCGGGACCTGTGATGCCGTGGGCGTTCTGTCCCGCTGCAGGCAGCGGAGGGATGTCGCCCAGGGCCGGTCCCAGGGACGGGAAGCGGTTTTCAAACACCACGACGTCGTAGTCCGGCGCCGGAATCTCCGAGGGGTTTGCGGCAGTGGTGGGGCAGATGGGGCACTGATCGGCCGGAGGGAGATGCGTCCGCGTTTGCCGGTGGGCTGCCACAGCCACCCAGTCTCCTGACAATGCGTCGTACCTGACTTCGCCGGGCTCCCCCCGTGCGGGGAGCCGGCGATGGTCAACCAGTGATTCCGGTGACCGTTCCGGCGTTCCGGGGTCGTCAAAGTAGATCAGCTCCCGGCTGTCCGCCAGGCGGGTTGTGGTGATGCGGCTCATGACTTCATTGTTCCACAAATGACCAAAAGCGCATAGTTTCTAACAAAAGCAAACATTGCCGGGTCCGGTCCGACCTCCCGGATGCAGTACGGTAATGCCATGCCTGCCTCTTCGATGCCAGCCGACAGCGCCCACCACCCCGAATCCCGCCGTTTCGCCACGGGTCGGCAGTTCGAGCTGCGACGGGACAACGCCGTTGCTGTCGTGACGGAACTGGCTGCGGGACTGCGGCTGTACTCCCGCGGCGGCGTCCAGCTGACCGAGAGCTACGGCGACGCTGAAATCTCTCCAGGGGCCACCGGCATCACCCTTGCGCCGTGGGCCAACCGGGTTGAAGACGGAATCTGGTACCTCGACGGCAAGAAGCAGCAGCTCGACATCACGGAAGTTTCACGCAACAACGCCAGCCACGGACTATTGCGCAACACCGGATATGCGCTGGTGGATGAGTCCGAATTCTCCGTCACCCTGGAAGCCACTGTTTTTCCCCAGCACGGCTACCCGTTTCTGGTGCTTCACCGGGTGCGCTACGAACTCGACGACGCCCTGGACCTCCGTGTTTCCCAGACCTTGATCAACCAAGCGCAGAGCCCGGCTCCTTTTGTCCTTGGCGCCCACCCTTACTTGCGCTTGGGCGACACTGCCCCCGAAGACCTCATCCTTACCGTCAACGCCCGGACCCGGCTTGTGGCGGATGAGCGCCTGATCCCGCGCAGCACGGCCCCGGCGGACGGGCCGTACGACTTTTCATCAGGCATCCCGGTTGGCCCGTCATTGGTGGACGTCGCGTTAACGGACCTGGAGTTCGACGGCGGCGCGGCCCGCCATACGCTCACCGCACCTGATGGCCGCAGTGTAAGCCTGGAGCAGGACACGAACTGCCAGTATGTCCATGTCTTCATCACTGACACCTTTCCTGGACGTTCCAGGGCAGTGGCCATCGAACCGATGACTGGCCCGGCGAACGCCTTCAACAGTGGTGACGGCCTCCGCTGGTTGGCGCCGGGGGAGGCGTTCACCATGAACTGGGGCATTACTGCATCCCTTTAGTCCGCGGCGCTGCCTGCGGGTCGGTTTCCCATACGGAGCGGGCTACGGAATTATGGGTTCATGACGCCAACACCGGACGCCAAGCCCCGTTCTGACCGCCAAATCGCCGAGGACATCCCCTATGGGGTGCGCATTGCTGCAGCCTGGTCGTGGCGGGCAGGTCTGATACTGCTCATGATCGGTGCTCTGGTGTGGCTCCTGGGGAAGGTCAGCTTCCTCATCATCCCCGTCATGGTGGCAGCGCTGCTGGCCGGTCTGCTCTATCCGGTGGTGGCCTGGTTGCGGAGCCGCAAACTTCCCAATGGCGCTGCCGTCGCTATTACCGTAGTCGGGTTCATCGGCGTCATTGCCGGCGCCCTGGCTCTTGTGGGCCGGCAGTTGGTGTCCGGCTTCGGCGCACTGTGGCAGGAAGCCCTCGCCGGAATCCAGCAGATCCAGACCTGGCTGGCCGACGGCCCCCTCCATCTCACCGCCGACCAGATCGACCAGTACATCGCCGATGGTGCCAACGCCCTGCAGAACAACAGCAGCAGCATCCTCAGCGGTGCCTTGTCCTTTGGCAGTACCGCAGGACACTTCGCGGCCGGCCTGGTGCTGGCGCTGTTCATCCTGATCTTCTTCCTGCTGGAGGGAAGCCGGATCTGGGCCTTCCTGGTACGCCTTCTGCCTAAAACGGCGCGGAGGGCAACTGACGGTGCAGGCCGGCGGGGTTGGACCTCGATGGTCAGCTACGTCCGTATCCAGATGTTTGTTGCCTTCGTGGACGCCGTAGGCATTGGTGTCGGTGCTGCGATCATCCAGGTCCCCTTGGCACTGCCCCTCGCCGTCCTTGTTTTCATCGGCTCGTTCATCCCTGTTGTGGGCGCGCTGGTCACCGGTGCCATCGCGGTGCTGCTGGCCCTCGTCGCCAATGGGCCCGTCAATGCCCTGATCATGCTGGCCATCGTCCTGCTGGTGCAGCAGCTTGAGAGTCACATCCTGCAGCCGCTGGTCATGGGCAAGGCTGTTGCCCTGCACCCGGTGGCCGTCATCCTCTCGGTGGCTGCAGGCTCTTATCTGGCAGGCATCCCGGGAGCCCTGTTCGCAGTTCCCCTGCTCGCCGTAGTAAACACGGCAGTTCGCTACATTGCCGGCCGGACGTGGGAACATGATGAAGGATTGGGTGGCGCCGGACTCCAACCGGCGGCCGCTTCCGCGGGTTCCGGCGACGCCAACTTCAAGGAAGTGCACCTTCCAAAGTCCGAATCCCGTCTCGCCAGGGGCGGCGCCGGCACGACCAAGGCTCCGGGGAGCACCTCTGCTGAGGGCCCCGAGGCCGACACCAACAAAGGAGAATAGTCAGTGAATACCCTCGATACCCTGCCCGTCACCCTGGACGATGTCCTCAAGGCGCAGGAGCTGCTCGAGGGCATTATTACCAAGACTCCGGTGGAGTCGTCCCGGGCGCTGGGCCACCTTGTGGGCGGAAATGTCTTCTTCAAGTGTGAGAACCTGCAGCGCGCCGGCTCGTTCAAAGTCCGTGGTGCCTATGTACGCATGGCCCGCCTCACTGCCGACGAAAAGAAGCGCGGTGTAGTGGCGGCCTCCGCCGGCAACCACGCCCAAGGTGTCGCAGTGGCCGCCAAGAGCCTGGGCATCAACGCCCGGATCTACATGCCGCTGGGCGTCGCCCTCCCCAAACTCGCCGCCACGCGCAGCCACGGGGCAGAGGTCATCCTTCACGGCCACAATGTGGACGAGGCACTGGCCGAAGCGCAACGCTACGCCAACGAAACCGGTGCCGTGTTCGTGCACCCCTTTGACAACGTGGATGTCGTAGCGGGTCAAGGCACCATCGGTCTGGAGATCCTGGAACAGATCCCCAATGTGGACACCATCCTTATGGGCGTCGGCGGCGGTGGACTGCTGGCCGGCGTGGCTGTGGCCATCAAAGCCCGCGCCAAGGAGCTTGGCCGTGAGATCAGGGTCATTGGCGTGCAGGCAGAAAACGCCGCGGCGTACCCGCCCTCCCTGGCTGCCGATGCCCTGGTGCCGCTCAAGAAGGTATCCACGATGGCTGACGGCATCGCAGTGGGACGACCGGGACAGCTGCCGTTCAGCATCATCCGCGAGCTTGTGGACGACGTTGTCACCGTCAGCGAAGACTCATTGGCCCGTGCGCTCATTTTCCTGCTGGAACGCGCAAAGATGGTCGTTGAGCCCGCCGGCGCGGTGGGAGTAGCCGCACTGATGGACGGCAAGATCGAAAACCCAGGGAACACCGCCGTCGTGCTTTCCGGCGGCAACATCGATCCCATGCTGATGCTGAAGGTCATCCAGCGCGGTTTGTCGGCTGCAGGCCGCTTCATGACGGTCCGTATGATGCTCGATGACCGTCCCGGCTCATTGGCTACGATCGCCCGGATCATCGCAGAGAACGATGCCAACGTGACCGGCCTGGACCACACGCGCCTGGGCGGTTCCATCAGCATGGGCGATGTCTCCATCACCATCAACCTGGAAACGAAGGGCCACGAACACGGCGAACAGGTCCTTGGCGCCTTGCGGGCCGAGGGCTTCCAGCCGATCGTGGTGCACTGACGGGAGGAGCGCCCATGGTGCTTGGAACGCCTGAAGGATCAAGAGCCGAAGCCGAGGAATCGCTGGCCGGACGGGCGAAGGGCGGCCTGCTCTTCATGGGCGGGTTCGTGGTCCTGCTCTACGTCATCGAGATTCTCAATACGCTGATGCGGCACGCCCTGAACGCCACTTTCGGACTCCGCCCCCGCTCCATGGACGGTGTCCTGGACATCCTCACCTTTCCTTTGCTTCACGCAAACTTCAACCACCTGATCTCGAACACCTTGCCGCTGATCATCTTCGGTTTCCTGGTGTTCCTGTCCGGCATCCGCGTGTTCATCACCGCCCTGGCGTTCAGTTGGCTGGGCTCGGGGCTGACTGTGTGGCTCATCGGCGGGGGAGGGGTGACGGTTGGGGCCTCCGGGTTGGTGTTCGGCTTCTTCGCGTTCCTGCTGGTCCGGGGTTTCTTCAACCGGAGCTGGTGGCAGATCCTGCTGTCCGTGGTGCTGTTCATGGCCTACGGCAGCATCCTCTTCGGGGTGTTGCCTACGGTGATGGGCTACATCTCCTGGCAGGCCCACCTGGGTGGCGCCATCGGTGGCATCATCGCGGCCCTCTTGCTACGGCCCAAGCCCGCCATCACCCCCTGACCCAACGGGGACAGTAAGTCCCAAAGCTGGGCCGGGCACAAAAAACGCCGGCCCCCTCCACGAAGGAGGGGGCCGGCGTCGTGCTTGTGGTGCCCGGGCTGATACCTAGGCGACGTACGGCTTGGCGGAGACGATCTCTACCGCGATTTCCTTGCCGTTGGGAGCGACGTAGCTGAGGCTGTCGCCTTCCTTGTGGCCGATGATGGCTGCACCGAGGGGCGACTTCTCGCTGAAGACATCCAGATCGGAATCTCCGGCGATTTCGCGCGAGCCCAGCAGGAACGTCTCTTCGTCACCGGCGATGCGGGCAACAACCAGCATGCCGGGCTCGACGATTCCGTCGTCGGCCGGGGCCTCGCCCACATGCGCATCGCGCAGAAGGGCGGTCAGCTGGCGGATACGGGCTTCGATCTTGCCCTGCTCCTCCTTGGCTGCGTGGTAGCCGCCGTTTTCCTTGAGGTCGCCTTCCTGGCGGGCAGCTTCGATCTTCTGGACGATTTCCGCCCGGCCAGCGCCGGAAAGGTGGTCCAGCTCAGCCTTCAAGCGGTCGAAAGCTTCCTGGGTAAGCCAAGCCGCAGTGGCGCTGTTGGTGGTAGACACGGATTTCTCCTCTAGATCTGACAATGCAAAAGACCCCGCCGAGGTGGCCACTCGTAAAACTCAGTAACCAACTTAACGGGGTGAAGGTTTCATCCATTGTAGTAAATCCTCTGGACGAACCCAAACCGGTTGAGCCGTAGGTCACACGTTTGTTATTTGCCGCTGTCCACAATCCAGCAGTTATCCACGACGCCGGAGACGGACGGGGACTCGGTCCTCAGGGTGGTCCGCTGGACAGTGGTCCTCCCGCCGTCGGGGTCGTCCTGGGGCTCGTTGGCGCCGATCTCGACCACCTTCCAACCCACTACTGCGAACTTCGAGTCCAGGGCCTTGATGGCGCATTTCGCGGTGGCGCGAGGGGACTTGGTGACTTGGTAATCGACCTCGGCCTGGGTGTCGTCCACCGTGCTGTAGCCAATGTCCTTGAACGTGACGGGAGCCTGCGCGGACCCTGTCGCGACATACCCGGCCAAGCCAATGGCGACCACCAGCGCGGCGATGATGATGTTCCGCTTGGTTTTGCCTGTCATGGCGCGCTTTTGACCGCCGTAGCGATTGGCTAGGCTGGTGCTTGCCGGTACTTGGGTGGCCGAAAGGTCCTCTGAAGTCACCCATCCAGTTTAGTGCCGATCCCGGTGGCACTTTGCCGCCCCTGAAGCAGATCCATGAAAGAGGAGCCGTCACGTGACAGCGTCCAGCAGTTCCGACCAGCAGCTGCGGCTGCTCGCCGTCCACGCCCACCCGGATGATGAGTCCAGCAAGGGTGCAGCAACCATGGCGATGTACGCCGCCGCAGGCGTGGACGTCATGGTCGCCACGTGCACGGACGGATCACGTGGAGACATCCAGAACCCCGCCATGGAGGATGCCCCGCATCCCAAGCGGGACATGGCCGGTGCGCGCCGGCTGGAAATGGCCAACGCGGCAGCGGTGCTGGGAATCAAACAGCGCTGGCTCGGATTCGTGGACTCAGGCCTGCCGGAAGGAGATCCCCTCCCGCCGCTGCCGCCGGGATGCTTCGCGTTGCAGCCGCTGGAACGGGCTTCAGCTCCACTGGTGCGCCTGGTTCGTCAGTTCAAGCCGCACGTCATCCTCAGCTACGACGAAAACGGCGGTTATCCGCATCCGGACCACATCATGGCCCATAAGGTGGCGGTTGAAGCCTATGAAGCCGCGGGCGATCCCGAACGCTATCCCGGCATGGGCGAGCCGTGGGCCCCGGACAAGCTCTACTACGACCGTGCTTTCAGCCCCGCACGTTTCCGTGCCCTCCATTTCGCGTTGGAGGAAGCAGGGCTGCAGTCTCCGTACGCCGAGCGGCTGGCGGCGTGGTTGGAGGCCGACGCCGAGGGACACACGCCACCCGCCGGCGGTCACCAGACCACAACCCAGATCGACTGCGGCGACTACTTCGAGGTCCGCGACGACGCCCTGCGGGCCCACCGCACCCAGATCGACCCTTTGGGCTTCTTCTTTGCCGTATCGCCGGAACTGCAGCGGACCACGTGGCCTTGGGAGGACTACACCCTGATCAAGTCCCGTGTGCCTTCCGAGCTGCCCGAAAAGGATCTCTTCGCAGGGATAAGATAAGAACGCCGGTAGTTTCTATCGTTCGTAGAAATTACCGGATGGCCCATCAGCATCCCGGTTACGCTTTGCCGGCCGGCGCGCACCAGTTCCCATAGAAGGTTTGACCGTGCACCACTTGATTCTCGCCCTGACCGTCACTCCGTCGCCCGATCCCACGGGCACGCTGCGGCCCGGCCTGTCCGAGGATCAGGTGACGCCGGGCACGTGGGGCTTCGTCCTCACGGCCTTCATCGTGATCCTCACTACCTTCCTGATCGTGGACATGGTCCGGAGGATCCGACGCGTCCGCTATCGCGCACAGGTAGAGGAAGCCCGTCTGGCTGCTGAAGCGGGTGAGCCGTCCGCGGACGGGAATCCGGCACAAAGCGGCGGTCCCACTGACGAGATCGGCAATGGCGGCCCCGGAGCCCGCTAAAACGGGCGGAACCGGCTGTCCCGGGGCAAGCGATGCCTTGGGTTCGGAACCCTCTGCCTATCTCCGGCAACACGCGGGCAATCCCGTCCACTGCCGTCCGTTCGGGGATGACGGCTTGGCGTTTGCCGCTGCCGGGTTGCGGCCGCCGTCGCCGGTCCTGGCTCGCGGCATCGCCGCGAACTGTGCGGCGCGTTGCTGACGTCGCCCGCCCAGGGGTGGTGGTCGCCCATCAAACGTACGACGACGCGTCCCCGGCCCCCGGAGTGACGTCCCGTTGCTGCCTCCATGGCTGGGGCGCGGCTGGCCGCCATGGCTGTGGGCGGTGAACCCGTCTTTCCGGGCTAGCTCAGGACGGCCATCATGATGGCGATGAAGTGCGCGGCGAAGGCCAGCACGGTGAAGGCGTGGAACAGTTCGTGGAAACCAAAGTTCCGGGCGCTGAAGTTTGGCTTCTTGAGGGCGTAGAACACTGCGCCGGCAATGTACAGGGCGCCGCCGACGCATATGAGGATGGCTGCGGCGGCATTCGCGGCGAAAAACTGCGGCAGGTAGAACAGGGCCCCGCAACCGAGGGCGATGTAAACCGGGACATAGAGCCAGCGCGGAGCATGGGTCCACAGAATCCGGAACAAGACGCCGACGATCGCCCCGGACCACACAAGCCATAGCAAGGTGACAGCTTCAGAGCGTTCCAGCAGGGACCATGCCAGGGGCGTGTAGCTCCCGGCGATCACCAGCATGATGTTGGTATGGTCCAGCCGTTTGAGGAGCATGCGGACCTTGGGGGACCAGTTTCCCCGGTGGTACACGGCGCTGACGCCAAACAGCAGGAAACCGGTCAGGGCATAGATGGTGGACGTGACTTTGCGGTCCGGAGTGGGAGCAACCGTCACCAGGACTATCCCTGCTGCAAGTGCAAAAGGAGCGGCAACTGCGTGGATCCATCCACGCCAGAGGGGCTTGGTTTCGAGGAGCTCAGCCATGCTCCAAGAATAACCTACGTTTCGGTAAGTTACTTCTGGGTAACAAGTGTTGGGCGGTTTTTGACTGTCCACTGCACCGCCCCGGCAGCTCGGGAAGGTAGCCTTGGATGTGCGTCGTCGTACAAGCAAGGAAGTCAGGTGAGAGTCCGGTGGAGCTGCCCGGTTTCCTCTATGGCTTCTACGAGCGCAAACTCCTGCGCTCACTCAAGCAGGACCAGATCCCACGGCACATCGGCGTCATGGTGGACGGCAACCGGCGCTGGGCGCGCCAGTTCAATGCCCCCACCAGCCAAGGACACCAGGCCGGCGCAGACAAAATCCACGAATTTCTGGGATGGTGCCAGGAACTGGGCGTCAAGGTCGTCACGCTCTACATGCTCTCCACGGACAACATGAACCGCTCCGGTGAGGAGCTGGACCTGCTCATGGGCATCATCGCCAACACCATGGACCGGCTCGACGAAGACGAAGACGTGTCTGTCCACGCCATGGGAGCACCGGAACTTTTGCCGGACTACCTGGCTGACCGGCTGAACAAACTCACGTCCCGGACGCCGGTCCACGAAAAGATCCACGTCAACGTCGCAGTCGGCTACGGTGGCCGCCGCGAAATTGTCGACGCCGTCAGGGAACTCCTGCACGATGCCGCCTCCAAAGGACGCACCATGTCCGAGGTGGCAGATGAACTTTCAGTGGACGACATCTCCCGGTTCCTCTACACCAGGGGCCAGCCCGATCCGGACCTGGTGATCCGCACTTCAGGCGAGCAGCGGCTCTCCGGATTTCTCATGTGGCAAAGCGCTTACAGCGAGTTCTACTTCTGCGAAGCCCTGTGGCCCGCCTTCCGCAAGGTCGATTTCCTCCGTGCGCTCAGGGATTATGCCGGGCGGCAGCGCCGCTACGGAACCTAGCCCGGGCGCGGTTCACCGAAAATTAACGAGCCCGACATGCGACTTGCCGACGACGGATTGCGGAAATGAATGTGTCGGGGATTACGTTAATCCCATCAGCAGGCAAAACCGCCCGCTGATCGGGGAGGCCAGTATATGGAGCGGAACATCGCACCAGTTACATGGGAGGCCACGCCCGGCCTTCCGGCCGAGCCGCTTCACCATTAGGCCGGGCGACCGCCCGGGGCTGGAGTCGATGTGGCTATTTCTGAGCAACTGCCCGCAATGGTTTCCGACGGGGAAAGTGCAGCTACCTCTCGCGCCAAGCGGGTCCCACAAAAAGCGCGGGCAACAGCGTCCGCCACGGGCCGCAGCTATGTGATCGATACATCCGTCCTGCTTTCCGATCCCCACGCACTCCTGCGGTTCGCAGAACATGAGGTCATCGTTCCCATCGTGGTCATCAGTGAACTCGAGGGAAAGCGCCACGATCCGGAACTTGGCTACTTCGCCAGGAAAGCCCTGCGTCTCCTCGACGACCTCAGGATTGAACACGGCGGACTGGACCGGGCCATTCCCCTGGGGAACGACGGCGGGCTGCTCAGGGTGGAAATGAACCACATTTCCCCGGACGTGCTTCCTGCGGGCTTCCGCGGTGGCGACAACGACAGCCGGATCCTGGCCGTGGCCAAGAACCTGGCCAACGAGGGCCACAACGTCACGGTGGTCTCCAAAGACCTCCCGATGCGGGTCAAGGCGTCTGCCATGGGACTCCAGGCGGACGAGTACCGCAACGAACTCGTCAAGGACTCCGGCTGGACCGGCATGGCGGAATTAGAAGCCAACGACGACGAAATCACCACGCTCTACGGCCATGAACCTGTCTTCATTCCCGCAGCCGCCGAACTCCCCGTGAACACCGGACTGGTGCTTCTGTCGAACAGGGGATCCGCTCTGGGGCGCGTGGGAGCCGACAAGCAGGTCCGTCTGGTCAAGGGCGACCGCGACGTCTTTGGCCTCCACGGACGCTCCGCCGAACAGCGGCTGGCCATCGACATGCTCATGGACCCTTCCGTGGGCATCGTGTCCATCGGCGGACGGGCAGGCACAGGCAAGTCCGCGCTCGCCCTCTGCGCAGGCCTTGAAGCCGTACTGGAGCGCCGTGAGCACCGGAAGGTGGTTGTTTTCCGGCCCCTGTACGCAGTGGGCGGCCAGGAGCTCGGCTACCTTCCCGGATCCGAGTCCGAAAAAATGAACCCGTGGGCCCAGGCCGTGTTCGATACCCTCGGCGCGTTGGTCAGCCAGGAAGTCGTGGAAGAAGTCATGGACCGCGGCATGCTGGAAGTCCTGCCCCTGACCCACATCCGCGGGCGTTCGCTGCACGACGCCTTCGTCATCGTGGATGAAGCCCAGTCGCTCGAAAAGAACGTCCTGCTGACCGTCATGAGCCGCATCGGTCAAAACTCCAAGATCGTCCTCACCCACGATGTTGCCCAGCGCGACAACCTGCGCGTGGGACGCCACGACGGCGTTGCCGCCGTCGTGGAGACCCTCAAGGGACATCCGCTGTTCGGGCACATCACGCTGACCCGGTCCGAGCGTTCGCCGATTGCTGCCCTTGTTACGGAATTGCTGGAGGGGGCTGAGATCTAAGCATCTCCTTGGAACGTGGTGTCCAGGGCCGTGGTCCGGTTCGCCGGGCCACGGCCCTTCGCCGTCGCTTAGACACGACGCAGGTGCAGGTGCAGTTACAGCTTCAGGTAGTTCTTTAGTTCTTCGTGGCCCTGGACTTTGAGGGTCCAGTCGGGGCGTTTGAAGGTGGTGGGGGTGAGACGGACTCTTTGGACTTCTTCGATTTTTTCTCCCCAGCCGTCCCGGGAGATGCCGTTGAGTTCGTAGCCGAGGCTGGTGGAGACGCCCAGGGATTGTTGGTTCCACGACGCTGCTTCGGATTCGGCCACTTCGGCGCCAAGGTAATCGAAGGCGTAGCTGACGACGGCGGCGCGCATCTCCTTGCCGACGCCCTGGCCCTGCGCGGACTGCTTGAGCCAGGAACCCGTGCTTACTGTTTTGAGCGTCGCGAAGTTCTTGGCACCGAGGTCCTGTACGCCTAGGAATTCGTCGTCGCGCCAGACCGCCAGGAGGAGGGTCCAGGAATCCTTGGTGAAGTTTCCGCGGCACCGCCAGTACCACTGGGCCATGTTCGGTGCCAGCTCGTCCGCCGGCCTTTCAGCCCAGGGCGTGCTGAAGGGGCACTTGCCGGGTTCGTGGATACCTGAGCGGGCCGCGTCCACGGCGGCGGGGATGTCGTCGTCGAGAATCGGACGGACGGTCAGCCTCGGGGTGGTGAGAATGAGTCCGAACGGGGGCCAGATGTCTGCCAGCGATGTCATCGCCGTAGCTTAGCCCGAAAAGGCGGCGCGGTCAGGCGGCCGGGCCGATGTCCCACGGAATGTGCCGCCGGACGTCCGTGAGGTTCATGGACTCCGCCAGGAACAGGTCATCGAGCATGTACTCGTCGACACCCAGGATCTTCAGCCAATGGCCCGTACCGGAGGTGTCGCCGTCCAGGCTCTGGCTGGCCACGCAGACCCCTGTTCCGGTGTCGATCCTGATCAGCGTCCGGCCGGGATGGACCAAGGGCTGGGCGGGATCGGAAGGAACGTAGGTCCGGCTGGGCGTGACGATGGTTTCCAGGGCGGGACGGCCCTCGTGGTCCACTTCCCTGGGGGGTTCGAAGAAGACGCGGTTGGTGTCCGGGAATTCGATGGGAACCGGCGCGTTGCCGGCCAACTCCACTGGATCCAAGGCTGCAGCCAGGCGGCCATTGCCGAAGGACGGCTCACCGTACGCCGCCTCGGGACGCCTGCGCACCAGCCCGGCGTCGTCGTAGACGGGCGTCACCAGATGCGCCGGCAGCAGCCAGGACCGTCGCGTGGAGCTGACGTACAGGTCATCCCGGGAGTCGTTGATGCCGGTGGTGCTGTGGAGCAGTTGACCCTCAGCCGTCTCAAGGCGGAGGGCGCCCGGGCGTCGCAGCCAGGCACGGACAATATTGGCGCCACTGCCGGGCCGCTCAAGATATTCAAATCGCAGGGTGGTCCATTTCCATGGCGAAGAACGGCATAGATTCCGGAATGTGGAGGACAAGTCAAAGCCCGGTTCGTCTGCACTGTAGCGCCCCATATCCACAGTTTACCCAAGCGTTCAAACGGGTCGGACGAGCAAAACGGGGTAGCATCCGAGGGTGATCCGACGACTCTCCGAGCTCTGGACAGCCAGCCCGCTGGGTTTTTGGCTGGTGGCGGCAGCCTGCCTGTATTTCGTGGTGATGGYTGTCCGGCTCACGGTCATCGACGTCCGCAGCCACTTGCTGCCCAACCGGATTGTGCTTCCGTCCTACGGTGTGGCCGGAGTGCTGTTGCTCGCTGCCGCGATCGCGGCGTCGCTCCCCGGTACCCCTACGCAAGGGGCAGCATCCGCCACTCTGTTGGGGGTGCCAGGGCTGGCGGTTCTTGCCGGCGGCGCGGCCCTCTGGTTCTTCTATTTCGTGCTGCGATTCATCCATCCACCAGGGATGGGCTTTGGCGACGTGAAGCTGGCCGGGGTGCTGGGCCTCTACCTGGGCTATTTKGGCTGGAGCCACATCTTTGCCGGAACCTTTGCGGCCTTCCTCCTGGGAGGGCTGTGGAGCTTGTTCATCCTTGCCGCACGGCGGGGAACGCTGCGGTCGGCCATTCCGTTCGGTCCTTTCATGCTGGCCGGAGCAGCTGTTGCGATGGTGCTGCTGCCCGCATGAGGCTAGCCTGTCTGCAAGGCTGCAAACCGCGCCGGGACCGACCATTCTTGTGAGGAACGCTGAACCATGGGTGCCCCGGATTTTGTGCTCAGACTGCGGGAGAAGATCGGCCATGACCCCCTCTGGCTGCCGGCCGTCAGGGGAGTGGTCTTCGACGACGAAGGCAGGGTGCTGCTGGGCCAGCGGGCCGACAACGGGCACTGGGCCCTCATCACCGGAATGCTCGAACCGGGCGAACACCCCGCCCCCGGGCTGGTGCGCGAGATCTTCGAGGAGACTGCGGTGGTGGCGGAAACGGAACGGATTGTCGGCGTCGGCGTTGTAGGTCCCGTGACCTTCCCGAACGGCGACGTGTGCGACTTCCTGGACATCACCTTCCGGTGCAGGTATGTCTCGGGAGACGCCAGGGTCAATGACGACGAATCACTGGCCGTGGGCTGGTTCGCCTTGGATGATCTTCCGGAGATGAGCGCCGGCAACCTTGAAGCCATCAGGCTTGCCACGGAGCCCGAGGGCCCCGTGGCTTACCAAATGGAGGATTAGTGCTGTTGGCTTCCGGCGTCGGCTGTCGGGCGATCCGTCCTGAGGTCGTCCTCGTCCGGCGCCGTCTGCGTGGTTTCACGGCGCTCAGCCTCAAGCCTGTCAGCCTCCGCGCCCCCGATTGCTTCACCACGGGCCACCATGCCGGCGGTGTCGGAGAGTGGGATCTGCTTCAGCGTGATGGCCAAAACCAGGGCGATGGCGATGAACGGCACCAGGTACCAGAACACTGGAGCCAGGGAATTGGCGTACGCGTTCACAATCGCATCCCGCAACTGCTCAGGCAGCTGCGCCAGGGCTTGGGGATCAAGCGTGCTGGTGGACTGCGAAGCCTGCTCCGCAGAAGCGCCGGCACCGGTGAATGCCTCCCTGAGTGATTCAGCCAGGCGGTTGGTGAAGATGGAACCGAACACGGCGACACCCAGTGATGCACCGACCTCGCGGAAGTAGTTATTGGTGCTGGTTGCCGTGCCGATCTGGTCCGCCGGAACGGAGTTCTGCACCACCAGGACGATGACCTGCATGATCAGCCCCAGGCCGGCACCGAAGATGAACAGCTGCACGCAGATGACCCAGATCGGGGTTGCTGCCGTCAGGGTGGTCAGCCACAGCATGGCCGCAATGGTCAACGCCGCACCCAGGATCGGGAACATCTTGTACTTGCCGGTCTTGGAAATACGGATACCGGAGTAGATGGACGTGCCCATCAGGCCAACCATCATCGGCAGCATGAGCAGCCCGGATTCGGCTGCTGAAGTACCGGAGGACATCTGCAGGAAGGTGGGAACGAACGCGATGGCAGCGAACATGCCCAGGCCGAGCGTGAAGCCGATGGCGGTCGCGTTGATGAAGATCGGGTTCTTGAACAGGCTCAGCGGAATGATGGGGTCCTCGGCGCGCCGTTCAACCATGACGAAGGCAAAGGCGGCCAGCACCATGCCGGCGCCAAAGGCCCAGGTGAGGGGCGAATCCCAGCCTTCGTCCTTCTTGCCGCCGAAGTCGGTGAAGAAGATAAGGCAGGTGGTGGCGGCAGAGAGGAAGATGACTCCCAGGATGTCGATCTTCTTTTCGGCCTTTTTGTTGGGAAGCGTCAAGGTGAACCATGCGGTGATAAAGGCCGCGATTCCGATGGGGATGTTGATGTAGAACGCCCATTCCCACGTGAGATGGTCCACGAAGAAGCCGCCCAGCAGCGGTCCGGCGACGGCGGAGAGACCGAAGATGGCGCCCAGCGGACCCATGTACTTGCCGCGCTCCTTGGCGGGAACGATGTCGGCGATGATGGCCTGCGAGAGGATCATCAGGCCGCCGCCGCCCAGACCCTGGATGGCGCGGAAGATCACGAAGCCCCAGAAGTCGGTGGCGAAAGCGCAGCCCACCGAAGCGAGGGTAAACAGGGCGATGGCAACCAGGAACAGGTTGCGCCGGCCCAGGATGTCACCGAACTTGCCGTAGATGGGCATGACGATCGTGGTGGCCAGGAGATAGGCCGTGGTGATCCAGGCCTGGTGCTCGACACCGCCGAGCTTTCCCACGATGGTGGGCATGGCGGTGGAAACGATGGTTTGGTCGAGGCTGGACAGGAGCATGCCTGCGATCAGCGCCGAGAAGATGATCCAGATCCGTTTCTGGGTCAGCAGCAGTGGTTCTGCCGCCTTCGAGAGTGTACTCATGCGGGGTCCTTCGGTGTCTGTGCAGGAGTGGTGTCCAGCGGTTGCGATAAGAGTTTCCGGGCTGCGGCAAGGTTCTGGTCCAGGAGCTCGCGGTAAGGCCGCGTGTTGTCCTCCGAGAAGAACTGATGGGATGTCTTCTTGGAAACAGCGCCGAACACGGCTGAGGCCATGATGATCTCCGGATGTCCGGGGGAGAGGCCCTCACGGGCGGCGATCAGTTCCATGAACTGCCGCTCCCTGGCCTCGCCTTCAAGGGTCATGCGGCCCAGGAGCTGGGGCTCGGCCTTGATGGCAGCAATCAGTTGCTGGATCTCGGTACGGCTGATGGTGGAACGCTCCACGATGTCCACGGTGAGGTGGTACAGGGCAGCGAGCAACGTGGCGGAGATGCCGTCCGGCAGCCGTTCAGGATCCCGGTTGARGTTATCCAGCGAATCCTGGGGCAGGTCATCGGAGAATGCTCCGATGACTGCGTCTTCCTTGGAGTGGAAGTAGTTGAAGAAGGTCCGGCGGGAGATGCCCGCCTCTTCGCACACCTCTTCCACGGTGTAGCCATTCAGGCCGCGTTCGGCGGTCAGGGTTCGTGCGACTGCCGTGATGGCCAGCCGCGTGGCGGCGCGCTTGCGCTCGCGGAGGCCGCCGTCGATATTTGCACTATTGCTCACAAAGTAAAGTTTTGCACTTTTCGCCGTAGGGTGCAAAATATCGCCCGGAGGTTTTGTACACCTGATGCCGCTAAGGAGGTTTCTTGAGGGCACCTGGTGTACAAAAACTCCCGGGTACGACGACGGCCGGTACCTCTCGTGCGAAAGGTACCGGCCGTCGTCGTGCTTTGGGTTTAAGCCAAGAATCAGGCCTTGTGGGTCGGCGACGTCATGGTGGTGACGTCCAAAGCCTTATCGAGGTCGGCCTCGGAGACCTTGCCTTCGCCTTCGCCAACGAAGCCGAGCTGCTCGGTAGCCTGGCGGATGGTCAGGCCCTCCTTGACGGCGGTTTTGGCGATCTTGGCGGCGTTTTCGTAGCCGATGTACTTGTTCAGCGGCGTCACGATCGAGGGGGAGGCCTCGGCCAGGAACCGGGCGCGCTCGACGTTGGCGGTGATGCCGTCGATCATCTTGTCGGCCATGACGCGGCTGGTGTTGGCCAGCAGGCGGATGGACTCGAGGAGGTTGGCGGCCATGACGGGGATGCCGACGTTGAGTTCGAAGGCGCCGTTGGTGCCGGACCAGGCGATGGCGGTGTCGTTGCCGATGACCTGGGCGCACACCATGATGGACGCTTCGCAGATGACCGGGTTGACCTTGCCGGGCATGATCGAGGAGCCGGGCTGGAGGTCCGGAAGGGCGATTTCGCCCAGGCCCGTGTTGGGGCCCGAGCCCATCCAGCGGAGGTCGTTGTTGATCTTCATGAAGGAGATCGCGATGTTGCGCAGCTGGCTGGAGCCCTCGATCAGGCCGTCGCGGTTCGCCTGTGCCTCAAAGTGGTCGCGGGCTTCGGTCAGCGGGAGGCCGGTGTCGGCTGCGAGGAGTTCGATGACGCGCTCCGGGAAGCCTGCCGGGGTGTTGATGCCGGTACCAACAGCGGTACCGCCCAGGGGGACCTCGGCTACGCGGGGGAGAGCGGCGTTGATGCGCTCGATGCCGTAGCGCACCTGCGCTGCGTAACCGCCGAATTCCTGGCCAAGCATGACCGGGGTCGCATCCATGAGGTGCGTACGGCCGGACTTGACGACGTCCTTGAACTCCACGGCCTTGCGGTCCAGGGAAGCTGCCAGGTACTCGAGGGCCGGGATCAGGTCATTGATCAGGGCCGAGGTGGCGGCGACGTGGACGGAAGTCGGGAAGACGTCGTTGGAGGACTGGGAAGCGTTGACGTGGTCGTTGGGGTGGACCACCTTGTCGCTGCCGGCGGCCGAGAGGGCGCGGGAAGCCAGTTCCGCGATGACCTCGTTGGTGTTCATGTTGGACGAGGTACCCGAGCCGGTCTGGAAAACGTCGATCGGGAAGTCGCCGTCGTACTTGCCCGTTGCAACCTCATCGGCAGCTGCGGCGATGGCCTCGGCGAGCTCGCCATCGAGCACCCCCAGTTCGGCGTTCGCCAGTGCGGCGGCCTTCTTGACCCGGGCAAGGGCTTCAATGTGTGTGCGCTCGAGCGTTTTGCCGGAGATGGGGAAGTTCTCCACAGCACGCTGCGTCTGGGCGCGGTACAGGGCGTTCACGGGGACGCGAACTTCGCCCATCGTGTCATGTTCAATACGGAACTCAGTGGTGGAAGTCATGGGGCTAGCTTATGGCGATCCGACGCCTCACAGAAAACCCGGAGGAGAGTGCTACGTGCTCCGGCGTTGCCGCCGGAGCACGTCCCCTTAGAGCTTGCCGATCCCGGAAACGAGGGCCGCGCGGCCCTCATCAAGCTTGTACGACAGGCCGATGACGGCGACGCGGCCGTCGTCGATGGCGTCGGAAATCACACGGGAGCTGTCAGCCAGGCGTGCGGCGGTCTGCTTCACGTGCTCCACCACCATGTCGTTGACGTCTTCCTGCTCGTTGCGCTTGGCAGTCAGGACGGAGGGGGTGATGCGTTCGACGAGGTCCCGGATAAAGCCCGCAGGCATCTCACCGGTCTCGACAGCTGCCTTGGTGGCCTTCACCGCACCACAGCTGTCGTGGCCGAGGATGACGATCAAGGGAACCCGGAGTTGGCTGATGCTGTATTCCAGGGAACCGAGGACGGCGTCGTCAATCACCTGGCCGGCGGTCCGCACAACAAAAGCATCACCAAGGCCGAGGTCGAAAATGATCTCTGCAGCGAGCCGGGAATCGGAACAACCGAAGATGACGGCGAAGGGGTTTTGGTCCTCGATGAGGGACGAGCGACGGGCGGCATCCTGGTTGGGGTGCAGGGATTCGCCGGAGACAAAGCGTTCGTTGCCCTCGCGGAGACGGCGCCACGCCAGGGCTGGAGTCAGGTAAGTAGGCACGAACCTTACTTTACGACGCAGAGGCAGCAGTCAGTGAAACTGTTGCGCGCCAACCCGTCAGGCGGACGGGGCGGCTGAGGCCGAAGGTGCGGTGCCCTGGTCCGCTGACTTGACGACGGCGGTGGCCAACGTCGCGAACTCCTCGAGGCTTGCCGTGCCGCTCAGGATGATGGTGGTGCCCTTGTAGTCCAGGACCATACTGCGCTTTTCCTTGCCCGAATCGCGCAGTTCCCACTCCTGCCCGCCGGCGTTGCGCGTGCCGGTGACCGGGAGGTTGCCCGTCTGCTGCAATACCCAGGTGGGATTGGCCTTATTGGTCTGGGTGAGGCCGATGAAAGCTTCCTTGGGAGTCAGGAAACCGACCTCCCAAGTGGGCACGCCTGTCCCGCTGCCCGATTCCCACCGCGCGTAATTCGGGGTAAATGTGTCGCCGGTATCGGGAGTGACAGGTGTGAATCCCGCCACACCTTCGGCGTTCCTGGCGATGGAGGAGACATCGATGGGAGGCCTGAAGCCGTCGCCCTTCGGAGCCGGATTCATCAGGACGATGGGGAGGAAAGCCAGCACGCAGACCAAAAGGGCAATGACCATGCCAATCACGGACGCGTTGGCCCGTTTGGCAGCTTTCGCCGCGATGACGGGCTTGAAGGGGGCATCCGGGGCACTGGTTGGCTCAGCCGCGGCAGCATCCGGTTGGTTGCCGGCAGCGGGCTTGTCCTGCGTTTCACTCACCCTTCCATGATCCCTTATCGGGGCAGGGAACACACATCGGGCAACCTCACCGCCGGTATTGCGGCCGGTGGTCATTCAACCACCCGGAGTGGACGTGGCGACTATGATCGTTGGTAGAGGAACCCCGGGTTGCCCCGCGCAACCATGTCCGGTCCCGTGAATCGTCACTCGAAGAAGAGGTTCAAGTGTCTCCTGCACCAATGACCCAGCAGTATTCCACGATTTCGCCGTCGCTCGCCGTCGGCATCGACGAACCCGACCGCAACCTTGCGCTTGAACTCGTCCGCGTCACCGAAGCCGCGGCAATTGCCGGCGGCCACTGGGTAGGTTTCGGCGACAAGAACAAAGCCGACGGTGCCGCCGTCGACGCCATGCGTTCGTTCCTTCACACCGTCCACTTCAACGGCGTCGTGGTGATTGGTGAAGGCGAAAAAGACGAAGCCCCCATGCTGTTCAACGGCGAGCAGGTTGGTGACGGCACCGGTCCCGAGTGCGACGTCGCCGTCGATCCCATCGACGGAACCCGCCTCACCGCCCTGGGCATCAACAACGCCCTCGCAGTGCTGGCTGTCGCTGAGCGCGGCTCCATGTTCGACCCCTCCGCTGTTTTCTACATGGAGAAGCTCGTCACGGGTCCCGAGGCCGCCGACATGGTGGATCTGCGCCTGCCCGTCAAGCAGAACCTGCACCTCATCGCCAAGGCCAAGGGCGTCAAGGTCAACCAGCTCAACGTCATGATCCTTGACCGTGACCGCCACCGCCCTCTGGTTGAAGAGATCCGCGAAGCCGGCGCGCGCACCAAGTTCATCATGGACGGCGACGTCGCAGGCGCCATTGCAGCAGCCCGTACCGGCACCGGCGTCGACGCCCTCATGGGCATCGGCGGCACCCCGGAAGGCATCGTTGCAGCCTGCGCCATCAAGTCCCTCGGCGGCGTCATCCAGGGCCGCCTCTGGCCGACGTCGGACGACGAGAAGCAGAAGGCCATCGACGCCGGACACGACCTCGACCGCGTCCTGTCCACCAACGACCTCGTCACCTCGGACAACTGCTACTTCGCAGCCACCGGCATCACCGACGGCGACCTCCTGCACGGCGTCCGCTACCAGAAGGACCGCGTCCTGACCCAGTCCATCGTGATGCGCTCGAAGTCCGGCACCGTCCGCTTCGTTGATGCTGAGCACCACGCATCCAAGTGGGAGACGTACGCGCGCAAGGCGTAACCCCTCCACTGCAGTCGCGTCTTTGACGCGAAAAGCGCCCCATCGCTCTGCGGCTATCTCCTCGTACCTCGTCGATTTGATGCCGCTCCCGCGATGGGGCGCTTTTCGCTGTTTGGATGCGTTGGTGCCGGGGCTTCCGGCTTCGCGCGATTTTTGGGTAGGGGTAGGTCGGGCGCGGGAAAGGCTTAGCGGAGTTTGTTGCGGAGCTTCCTGGCCAGCTGGTAGGCGCCGTAGCGGAGTTTGTTGACCGGGAGGTCCCAGGTGCCGGGGTAGGAGACTTCGCGGCCTCCGAAGGATTTCTTGAACGCCGTGAAGCCCGCCCACTTGTGGTCCGGCTGGTCCTCGGGTGCGACGCCCCAGAGGTCCACGTGCTTGAGACCCTTTTCCTTGGCGTCTGCCATGAGGGTGACCAGGAGGGGGATGCCTGCGCTGAGCTTGCGGTGCGTGTCATCGAGTGCCGCGTGCGCGTAGACCCGGGTATCTGCCGAATCGTAGGCGAAGGCGGCCGCGATGGGCTCACCTTCCAGTTCGGCGATGAACAAGGTTCCGGCCCCTGCAGGCAGCAATGACGCCGCCACCTGGGTCAGGTATTCATCGCTCTGCGGCTTGAAGCCATTCCGCGCCGCCGTCAGGTGGAGGAAGTGCAGCAGGATGGAGATGTCAGCCGGGTCCTGGGAGGTCCGGAACGTCACTCCCTTTTTGTGGATGTTCCGGTACAAGTTCCGGTTTGTTGGCTTCATGCCCGCGAGGACGTCCTTGAAATCCCCGTCCAGATCCACAATCCAGCTCAGTTCCGGCTGCTGGTTGACCGGCGCGGGCCGTAAGCCCCGCGCGCGGAGCAGGGGACCGGCGTCGGACGCCGTAAAACCTGCCGCAGCAGGTTCCATCCGGACGAAGACGGCGTGCTCCGCCTTGGCCAGCGCCACCAAAGCCGCCGTGGCGGCGTCGAATGCTTCGACGGAATCAGCCATAGGCCCATAGGGCGCGTAGATGACTTTGCCCGCGGGGTTCTTCTCCTCAATAGCGAGGAAACTCCATCCGGGGCCGGATTTTTCGTGGACGCGGCGCCCCAGGGAACGCTGGACTGCCGCCCATGCGGGCGTTTGGAGGAAGAATTCCACGGTTCAGTTCCCCAAGCCTGTCGTGACTGCGAAGGCAATGCTGGTGTCCGTCGCGCCCTGGACCGGGTGGACGTTGACCGGGGCTTCGACGTCGGGGATGAACGCTGCAGCGCCACGTCCAAGCTGGAGGTCGCTCTTGGGCGAGTCGAGAAGCACGGAGCCGGAAACAACCACGACGACGGCGGGCCCGGTCTGCGCCAGCGGCACCGGTGCTGCGTCAGGGCCGAGCTCGATGCGCTGGAGCTGGAACTCCTTGAACGGCGGGCGGTACAGCTCCTGTCCGAACTCCGTCCCGCTGGCCTCGACGCGCGGAACCCCGAGGGATTCGAAACGTACGGTCTTCAACAGTTCCGGAACGTCCACGTGCTTGGGCGTGAGTCCACCGCGAAGGACATTGTCCGAGGACGCCATGACCTCGACGCCCAGGCCGTGCAGATAGGCGTGGATGTTCCCCGCAGGGAGGTAGACCACTTCACCGGGTTCGAGGGACAAATGGTTCAGGAGCAGGGAGATGAGGACGCCGGGGTCTCCGGGGAAGGCTTCATTGATGTCCAGCATTGCGGTCAGCGCTTCCCGGTGCGGCTCCAGCGGTGCCCCGGCAGAAAGTACCGCGACTACCTCGTTAATGGCATCGGAGACGTCACTGCCGCCCTGGATGAGCCGGCTGAAGGCAGCCTTCAGCGCAGCGGAAGCATCAGCTTGCGCAAGGTCGGTGACGACGTCCGCGATAACGGCGGGAACGTCGATGGCGGCGGAGTCAAGGACGTGCGCCAGGTGTTCAAAGATGCCGCGGGAGTCAGCAGGGGAGCGGAAGCCGCACAACGCCTTGAAGGGCGTGAGGGCGAAGATCATTTCCGGCTTGTGGTTGTCATCGCGGTAGTTGCGTTCAGCGGCGTCGGGGGCGATCCCGGCGGCGTTCTCGCGGGCAAATCCTTCACGGGCCTGCTCCAGGCTCGGATGGACCTGGAGGGAAAGCGGCTTTTCGGCCGCCAGGAGCTTGGTGAGGAAGGGCAGGCGGGGACCAAATCCGGCGAGGCTTTCGGAGCCAAGGAAGCGCTGCGGATCCGAAGCGATCAAGGCATCCAGGGGCTGGGTGACACCGTTGGGGTGAATGGCTGTCGAAGGGGAGTCCGGGTGGGCCCCGATCCACATTTCAGCCTCTGGGCCGCCCGAGGCCTGCCGGCCCAGCAGTCCGGCGATGGCCGTCGTCGAACCCCACGCATAGGGCCGCAAAACATTCTCAATCTGGTACACGAAAGAAAGTCCTTATCGTTGCGCTGGACGTGGGATGGAGCTCAAAGGGGGAATTTACAGTGGTGCGCACTGGCCGTTGGTGGCCACGAGGTCGCGGATGCCTTGCTCATCGCCCTGGGCTTTGAGGCCGTTCAACAACTCAATGGTGATCGGCGTGCCGTCGGGGGTTGTGGTCACCGGAGTGAAGTCCGCAGAGGGTGAAGGCAGTTGGCTTGCGGGCAGCAGGCCAGTAACCGGACCGGCGGCCATGACGGGCCCGGCGCCCGGACGGTCATGGGTCACGACGGCGTCACTTGCCTTGGGGCTGTTGGACGAGGCGAGGACTTCCTGGACCTTGGAGTGGATCAGGTCAAAGTCAGGCACCGTGGAGAAGGATGCGTCGAAGTCCGGTGGCCCGATGGTGAGCCGTTTGACGGGCTGGTTCTTGGACTTCAAGGCGAGGTCCACAAAGCTGCCCAGCTGGTTGGACGAGATGTTGGAATCGACCACCTTGGTCCCGGCGTTGGCGATGTCCTCGAACTTGGTCAGGAGAGTGGCGGGGTCCAGCTGCTTGAGCATGGCCTGCTGCACGCATTGCTGGCGTGCAATGCGAGCGTAGTCGTCCACGAATTCGCGGGAGCGGCCGTACCAGAGGGCGTGGAAGCCGTCCAGATGCTGGTCTCCGGCAGGGATCCAGCCGTCGGGCATGCCGTGGATTCCGTTGGCCTCATCGGTGACGGGGCCGCTGATGGGTACCCAACCGCCGGCCTTGATGCGGATGCCGCCCATGGCGTCGATGAGTTTGGCGAACCCATCCATGTCCACCAGGACATAGGCCTGGACCGTGATTCCGAGGGTTCCGGACACAGCTTCCAGGGTTGCCTGTGCGCCCGGATCCTGAACGCCCGGATACAGGTCCTGGTACTTGTTGGTGACCTCGGTGTTGACGGCGTTGATGAGGCACTCGTCGCCGCAGTTGTAACCCTCGGGGTAGATCTTCCGCATGGGCGAACTCTCGCTGAACTGTGCGTTCTGGAGGTTGCGGGGGACTGAAATGATGGCGCTTTCGCCGGTTTTCGCATCGACGCTGATCACGGACAGGCTATCGGGACGGCGTCCCGTCCTGTCGTCGCCGGCGTCGCCACCCATCATCAGGAAGTTGTAACGCCCGTCCACGGGATCGATCGCGGGACCGGCGTCGAAAATACTGCCGATTGCGTTGCGGCTGACGTTCAGGACATAGGCAATGTAGCCCAGCGATCCGCTCGCCAGCACGGTGGAGATGGCCACCACGACGGCAATGATGGGACGCATGCCGGGTGCCAGGAGTGTCGGCCTGATGATCCGCAGGGTGTTGAGGAACAGGTAGGCCCATCCCAGGGCCAGCGCCACGAGGACCACGATAATGAACAGCGACCCCACGGGGTGGGTGACAATGCTCAGCAGCATGGTCCGGTTGGTGACTGCGATGACGATGGTTATCAGCGCCAGCGCCCACACCGTGAGCGTAACGCGCAGCGCGATGCGGCCAAGTTTGCGGTCGCCCGCAACGATTTGTGCGCTGCCGGGGACCAGGAGCGTGAGGAGGACCAGCACGAAGGCGCGTTTGGTCCGCACCGGCGCACTGGCGCCGGATGGATAGCGGACAGGATCAGTCAGGGCGGAACCGGGCTGATTCGTGTTCTTGTGCATGGTAGTCATCCGCTGCCTTCCTAGCGGGGGCTCCGGGCTGACGGGTTGGCAGGGGAGAAGACTTCCTCAACCTTGTGGCGAAGGTTCTCCCCTTTTTTGGTGGCCACATCGTTGAGTTCCTGGGCGAAAGCCAGGAGGTCGCCACGAAGCTTGGCGGCAAGTTCATCAGTACCGGAGGCCAGCATCCGCACGGCCAGGAGTCCGGCGTTGCGGGCCCCTGCAATCGACACCGTGGCGACGGGGACGCCGGCCGGCATCTGCACGATCGACAGCAAGGAGTCCATGCCGTCCAGTGTCTTGAGCGGAACCGGAACGCCGATTACCGGAAGGGGGGTCACCGAGGCCAGCATGCCCGGAAGGTGGGCCGCGCCGCCGGCTCCGGCAATGATGACGCGGAGACCGCGCTGGTGGGCGTTCTGTCCGTAGCTGATCATTTCCGTGGGCATACGGTGGGCCGAAACGACATCCGCTTCAAAAGGTATGCCGAACTCGGCCAGGGCATCGGCCGCGGCCTCCATGACGGGCCAGTCGGAGTCCGAGCCCATGACGAGTCCTACCAGCGGGGCCTGCGGTGTTGTCGTCATAGGGTCTCCTCCAGAGTGGGCTGCTCAGGCTTGCGGCCGTCGCGGATGATGTTGGCCACGGTGGTCGCGCGCTGGCGCACCGAGTCGACGTCGGAGGCAGAGGTGCCCACGAGGTTGACGTGACCGATCTTGCGGCCAGGGCGGACGGACTTGCCGTAGGAATGCACCTTGGCCGCGGGCTCATAGGCCAGCGCCTGCGGGAAGGCCTTGAAGAGGTCCTGGTTTTCGCCCCCGAGGAAGTTTTTCATCACCACTACCGGAGCGAGCGCATCGGTGGCGCCCAGCGGCAGGTCCAGAACTGCACGCAAGTGCTGTTCGAACTGGCTGGTGATGGAACCATCCTGGGTCCAGTGGCCGGTGTTGTGCGGACGCATGGCAAGTTCATTGATCAGGAAGCCCGCGCCGACGCCGGGAGTTTCGAACAGCTCTGCCGCCATCACGCCTGTGACGCCGAGCTCATTGGCGATGCGGAGCGCAGCTTCCTCGGCAGCGGCAGCTACTTCCACGGGAATGTTCTGTGCCGGGGCTATGACTTCGTCGCAGACTCCGTCCACCTGGATGGTGTGGACCACCGGCCAGGCCCGGGACTCGCCGCTGGGCGTGCGCGCCACCAGGGCTGAGAGTTCACGGCTGAACTCCACCTTCGCTTCGGCCAGCAGGGGGCTCATGGCCTGGAACCAATCGTTGGTCTCCAGGGCCTCCTGGGCGGAGTCGACAATTCTGACGCCCTTGCCGTCGTAGCCGCCACGAGGTGTCTTCAGCACTACGGGCCAGCCGATCCTGTCACCGAAGGCGACCAGTTCGTCAACCGTGTGCACGGCAGACCATTCGGGGTTGGGCAGGCCCAGGCGGTCAATGGCGGCCCGCATCACGAGCTTGTCCTGGGCGTTGACCAGGGCATCGGGGCCGGGCTGGACATTGACGCCTGCGTCCAACAGCGCCCTCAGGTGCCCGGTGGGGACGTGTTCGTGATCGAACGTCAGTACGTCTAGGCCTTTTGAGAACTCAAGGAGGGCCTCGAGGTCCTTGTAGTCGCCAATGGGGGCCGTGGCTACGGCAGCCACAGCCGAAACGTCCTCGCCTTCGGCCAAAACGCGGAGTTCAAAGCCCAGTGCGGTAGCGGGCGGAGCCATCATTCGTGCGAGTTGGCCGCCGCCAACAACGCCAATTACTGGAAAAGTCACAAGGTTCAGCCTACCGAACCGGCAGGGGGATCACTGATTCTGCCGCCCTTTTGGCGCCATTTATCGTCAGTTCCGGCCACTGTATTGGCGTTCTCACAGCGTACTCCCGGGCAGCGCTTGGAAATCGGCGCTAAAATGGTCGAGGCCCATCGGCCCACTTTCAACGGCCATGGAGGGTCATGATCACCACACTCGCAGATCGCATCCGCGGACTTGCTTCGCTTTTTTGGCGCGAAGTAGCCAAGTTCGGCGCTGTTGGTGGTGTTGCGTTCGTTATCGACAACGGCCTCACGTACTACCTGATGCATGGCCCCATGACCGACAGCCCGTCCAAGGCACGTTTTGTCGGTGCCGTGGTGGCGACGATCTTCTCGTGGATTGCCAACCGGTTCTGGACCTTCCGGCACCGCCGGCAGGACAACGTTGTGCGCGAGTTCGTGATGTTCGTCATCATCAACGGTATCGGCATCGGTATCTCCACCGGCTTCACGTTCATTGCCAACTACTGGTTGAACATCACTGACAAGAACATGCTTTTCGCGGCCGGCGTGGTCGGCATCCTGGTGGCGACAGTGGTCCGCTTCTTTGCCTACCGCTTCCTGGTCTTCAACAAGGAACTCGACCAGGAACCCGAGTTCTCGCACGACCACGAACTTCTGGACATGCATCCCAAGGCCAAGGCGGGGGCGGAAGCCGGCGCCGGCAACCCGTCGACCGGCGAGTTTCCTTCGGTCAAGAAGCCCTGACAAACGCTAAGGCCGGCACAAACGCTAAGGCCGGCACAAACGCTAAGGCCGGCTGACGCGCTCGTTGTCCAGAAGATGCGCGGTGACCTCGACATCTTCGTGCACCAGCACTACGGAGCCGTCTTCTTTCCATGCTCCCAGGGCGGCCGAGAGGCATGATTCCAAGCCATCGCCGGCGCGGACCAGGAGGCGGACACCCGGTTCCTGCGCAGCCGCGAATCCCTCGAGGAGAGCCGAGTGCGCGTATCCGGCCGTGCCACGTACCGCGGAGTTTTCCGCCCCGGGTTCGTCATGCGCCATGAACACGTCGCCGTGGGAGCGGACTTCCGCCGCGTAATCCACGACGCCGGACGGCAGCTCGCCCGGCCAGCGCATCGCAAGCGCTGCGAGCGGCACGGCGACGACCGCGTCGAAGCCCGCCCCGGCGCCGTCGTCGGGCTTGTCGGTTATCAGCAGCTCCGCCGAGGTGCCGTCAAGCACGACTTCCATGCCCAGTTGCCAGGCGGCAAGGGCCCATACAAAGGACTTCCAGTGCGCGGGGAGGTCCAGCCGGACGGCCATTCCCGGCTCGGCATCGAGTTCGTCCTGCAGCAGGTTGCCAGTCTTGGCCACCCAGTTGTCGAAGACCCGTCCGGAGAGTTCAACACGCTCGGAACCGGGGCCGTACCAGGTGAGCCTGGGCGAGGTGGAATTCCCGGACCTCAGGGCGGTCATCAAGTTCACTGCCGGAATGCTCATGGATCAATCTTGCCACGCAGGTCCCGCACCACTCCGGGCAGCAACCCCTTGGATGTGAATTGCGACACATCAATGTTTGTCCATTCGCTGGGCTTCGGGAGGGTGCCGCTGCTATTTCCGCGGAAATTCAACGAAAGTTAACCTCAACCGATCCTGTGCTTCCATTTCCCGCGGCAATCCGCGGAAGCCGCGGCCTGGATGTTGGGCGTGGCGCATCCCACTTTTCCACAGCTTCTTGATTATTATCCCGGCGCGGCTTGACTGGCGGGTAGTTACACGCGTGTAATTAGTAATCAACGCCGCTGCGCAGACAACCGGGACACCGGGAATCGGAAACACATCCAAGCAGCAGCTGCAAACTCAGGAGGGACGCCATGGGGCAAGCGTTGCGTATCCAGGAAGATGCAGTCGTCGCAGAACATGCGTCGGTGAAATACCGTTCGCGGGAGGTGCCGGGAGACTGGTACGTAGATCCTGCGGATCCGGAAGCGGCAGACCGATACAACCAGAATGTGCAGCAGTCTTTGGAGGATCAGGCGACAGCCCTCCTCGCAGCACATGAGGCATTGATTGGCGACCTGCCGGCTGGTCCGGAAGAAGACCTCGACGATCCTCCCATGGAGCTGCGCCGTCCGCTTGAGACGCCCGGACAGCCTGTGTGGATCGGTCTCCCCGGCCAAGGGGATTTCGATGACGAAGGTGAACTTGGCTGGCAGACGGACGCGCTGTGCGCGCAGACCGATCCTGAAGCGTTTTTCCCTGAAAAGGGCGGATCGACCCGGGATGCCAAGAAAGTGTGCGGAGCGTGCAACGTTCGCTCGCAGTGCTTGGAGTATGCCCTCGCCAATGACGAGCGGTTCGGTATTTGGGGCGGGCTTTCCGAGCGGGAGCGCCGTCGGCTAAGGAAGCGAGCGGTCTAATTCTCAAGGAAGTGCACGTTACCGCCGTCGTGGTTTCCCACGACGGCGGCAACTATCTGCCCAGGACATTGGCGGCATTGTCGGACCAGACGCGTTCGGCAGATGCCGCCATTGGCGTTGATACAGGTTCCACGGACAACTCCCTGGGCCTGCTCCGGGAGGCCTTTGGCCAAGGCAATGCCACCACCTTCCACCAAGCCAAGTCAGGCTTTGGCGCGGCTGTCCGTGCGGGGTTGCAGGAGCTCGCTCCCGCCGCTGCTGCGACCGATGACAGCCGGACCGTGGAGTGGATCTGGCTCCTGCACGATGATGCGGCGCCCGCGCCTGACGCGTTGGCGGAGCTGCTCCATGCCGTTGAGCGCGCGCCGTCGGTAACCGTCGCTGGTTGCAAGCAGCTCGGCTGGGACAACGACCGGCACTTGGTGGATGTGGGCCTCTCAACGAGCCGCTGGGCTGAGCGACTCACCCTGATTGACGCCGACGAAGTCGACCAAGGGCAGTACGACGCCCGCTCCGACACGTTCGCGGTCAATTCGGCGGGCATGCTGATCCGACGCGATGTCTGGGAACAGTTGGACGGGTTCGACCCCGCGCTGCCCGGCAGCGGCGACGACGTCGATTTTTGCTGGCGGAACTGGCTCGCCGGGAACCGCGTGGTGGTTGTGCCCAGCGCCCGGATGTTCCACGTTGAGCACCGTCCCCATGGCCTGGGAACGTCCTCGGCAGCGCGCAAGGCCCAGATCCACCTGCGCCTGAAGCACACGCCCTGGTGGAACGTTCCCTTCCAGGCTTTGGGAGCACTTTTTGGCGCGGTTGTCCGCCTGGTGCTGAACATCCTGGTGAAGGAGCCAGGCTATGGCTTCTCCCAGTTCACTGCCACACTTGCCGCTTTGATGCGTCCTGTCGCAATCGCGAGGGGGCGCCGCACAGCTGCGAAAACGCGACGGGTCCATCGTTCCGTCGTCCGGGGCCTCCAGACACCAACACGCGAGGTCCGGGCCAACCGGCGGTCCTTGCTGGAAGCCATCCGGCCTGCCGATGACGCCGCGCCCGTGAGCGACCTGCTGGCTCCCGAACCAAGTGGCGACGCCGCCGACGACTTCGCCGCCCTGGCCACGAACGAACGTGGCTGGGTGGGAACGGGTGCTGTTGCCGCCGCATGCGTTGCCCTGGCAGCGGCCCTCGTGGGTTTGCTGGGTCTGCTCCGTTCCGGCGCGATCACCGGTGGTGGGCTTCTCCCGCTTTCCGCGACACCGGCCGGGATCTGGGCCAACGCCTCCACGTGGTGGATTTCCCTGGGCGCCGGACTTCCGGGCCACGGTGATCCTTTTGGCTACGTCTTATGGGTGCTGTCGCTCCTCGGTGGCGGGGATGCGAATGCATCCATGGCGTGGCTCCTCGTCCTGGCCATGCCTTTGTCCGCGGTCGGAGCGTGGTTCGCGTCGGGTGCCTTGACCACCAAGCGCCGGTTCCGGACCGTGGCAGCCCTGCTGTGGGCCGGTGCGCCGAGTCTCCTGATCGCCATCAACGAAGGCCGCGTCGGTGCCCTCGTGGCGCACATCATGATGCCGTTGCTGCTCCTGGCCCTGGTGCGGGCGTCCGGATCTGCCATCGGTCAAACGAGCACGGCACAATCAAGCACGGCGGGCGCGCAGCGAAGCGCGTCAGCCGTTGCGGGCCGGTTCCCGGCCCCTCTTCGCGGTAAGCCCGGCATCAACGGGACACCCTCCTGGACGGCCGCAGCGGCCGCCGGCCTGGTGATGGCCGTCGTCACCGCCTCAGCACCATCGTTGCTGGGCCCCATTGCCGTTGCAGTGATCCTCGCTGCCGTAGTTCTGGGACAGCGCGGCAAAACCATGTGGTGGTCGTTGCTGCCGACTCTTGCCTTGTTCCTTCCGTACGGCATTTCAGTCCTCGACAGGCCCCGGTCCCTGCTGGCTGATCCTGGACTTCCCCTTGCTTTTGATGCGGCTCCCTTGTGGCAGCAGCTACTCGGCCAACCGCTGGCTTTCAGTATCGACGGCGGCCTGACAGGACTGTCGGTGTTCGGTCCCGGTGCTGTTCCGTGGGCTTTGATCCTGGCTTTGCTGATTGGTGCTCCGGTGTTGCTGCTTGCGGTGGCCTCGCTGTTCCTCCCCGGCAAACGCACAGCATTGGCCAGGGTGTTCTGGTTGGCTGCGCTGGCCACCTTGGCCAGCGCATGGTTGGTGGGGCATGTAGCCACCGGCGTCAACAACAACGTCATTGTCGGGCCGTTTACCGGTCCGGCGGTTTCAGCATCAGGCATGTTGCTGCTCGGTGCTGCCCTGCTCGGAGCGGAGAAGCTCTTTTCGGCGAGCCGGCGGGCATCCGATCCTGCCCGCCGGAAGTTCCAGGTGCGTCGCGTCGCGTCCGGTGTGGTGGTTGCTCTCCTCGTTGCCGGGCCCGTGGCCGGAATGGGTGCCTGGGCTGCGCAGAACGTCCTGCAGCCCTCGACGTCGACGGATTCACCGGCTGCCCCGGCAGCCCGGCAAGCGGCCTCGTCATTGGGTAGCCCGCGTCAGGTCCGGCCGATGGAATCAGGCACGCTGCCTGCTACCGCCGTCGACCGCGGCCAGGGACCCGAGCGGACGCGGACATTGGTGATCACCAGCGGCGAGCAAGGTGCGTTTACCTCCTCGCTCATGCGAGGGGCCGGAACAACCCTGGACAGCTTGTCCACCATCGCCTCGGCGGGGACCATCATTGGCGCTCCCGGACGCGAGGAAATCACGAGCGATGACGCCGCTACAGCGTCTCTGCGGCGGGCAGTGGCCACTATCGTGGCGAGCACCGGCGTTGACCCGCGTCCCGACCTCGAGCAACTCGGTGCCGGTTTCGTGGTCCTCAAGGCCGCGGACAATGCTGCCCAACTGACGGCCAGCAGAATCGACGCCGTCCCAGGGTTGGTGGCTGTGGGCCAGACCGACGCCGGGTGGTTGTGGCGCGTAACTCCGCGGAACCAGCCCTCGGCGGGCGCCGCAGAAACGGCGCATCGTGTCCGTATCATCGACGCCCAAGGAAGCACTGTGGGCACCTTGCCTTCGGAGGATGTGAACGTCAACGCCAGCGTCCCATCCGGTGATGAGGGCAGGAAAGTGGTCGTGGCTGAGCGATCGGATCCCGGTTGGACGGCCACCTTGGACGGTAAGCAGCTGCAGGCAACAACATCCGGGTGGTCACAGGCGTTCGACCTGCCGGCCGGTGGCGGACAGTTGGAGATCCGCTACACGAACCCGTGGGCCCTGTGGCTCGGGATCCTGCAGGCCGTAGTGATCGCCTTGACGGTCCTGCTGGCGATCCCGATGCCTGCCCGCCGGTCCCGTACCGGCATGTCGAGGGACGAAGTCTCCCTCCGTAAGGAGTACAGCAGTGTCTGACGAGCAGAAGAAAAACGCCGACGACGCACCGCAGACGGCCGGCGAAACGCCGGTCGAGGACAAGCCAACGTCCAAAGGAAAGTCTCGCCGCGGCGAACAGTCCTCCCGCGGCGAACAGTCTTCCCACAACGAACAGTCTTCCCGCAGCCTGCGGGGGTCCCGAAGCTCCAGCAAAGGCATGGTCACCGGTGTTCTGTCGGCAGTGGTCATCCTGGCTGCCGGGGGAGGCGCTGTGGCTGCCAGCTCGATGGTTCCGGGTCCCTCCGGCGGCACGAGCACCGACGTGCAGCAGGCGGATGTTCCCGCCGGCAGGGCCTTGGGCGTCTGCCCGGAACCGGCCCGCCTGGTCAATGGGACAGTGGTGGGCACGGATGCTGACTTCAGCCCCGTGTCGACGACGGCTACCAGCGCGCTCAACGCTGTGGTGCTGAGCAATCCGGCCGGCACCGTTCCCGGCAGCAAGGTCACTTCCCTTGGAGGCGGGAACGTCGCGGAAATCGCCAAGACTCCCACGAGCACTCCTACGCCGACGGCGGGTCCCCCTGTGCTTGCTGCGGGCGTGGCTTCCATCAGTCCGGTAACCTCGCCCACGGTGGTGGAAGCCGGGCCCATCGGAAACGAGCAAGCATCCTTGGCAGCCCACCTCAGTTACTCGGCAACCGACGGCGACCTCCGTGGCCTCGCTTCCGCACAATGCCAGCCGCCGAGCAACGATGCGTGGGTGCTGGGCGCGAACACGGCTGTCGGCCGCACAGCTGTCCTCAATCTCAGCAATTCATCAGAGACGCCCGCCACGGTGAGCCTTGATCTCTACGGGTACGAAGGTCAGATTCAGGCTCCGGGTGCCAGGGGGCTTCTGGTGGCGCCGGGAACCACCCGCTCCGTGAACCTCGCCGGGCTCGCTCCGGGCCAATCCCAGCTGGGCATCCGCGTGCGCAGCACTGGCGGTCCGGTGGCCGGGACCATCCAGCAGAGCGTACTGCGCGGGCTGGCTCCCGGGGGAGTCGAATACCTCTCACCGGGCGAAGGACCGTCGAACCTCCAGGTGATGTCCGGCGTCGACATCCAGGACTCGGAAGGCATCAAGGCACTCGCCGCCAAGTCAGGATTCGCGGACGCTGTGCCGGCCCTCCAGATCGCTGTTCCGGGCTCAACGGACGCCGTGGTCCAGGTCAAGTTGTATGGTGCGAACGGCGAGCGAAAGCTTCCCAACGGGGGAGTGGTGACGGTCAAGGGTGGATCCGTTGCCTCGCTGAGCCTCGATGGAGTTCCGGCCGGTAGTTACACAATCCGTGCCAGCTCGGACGTTTCCTTCGTGGCATCGGCCAGGGTCACCCGCGGCTCAAAGGCCGAAGAGGCCACCGATTTCGCCTGGTCTCCAGCATCGGCCCGGCTTGGCAGTCAGCACCTGGTGGCCGTTCCCCGCGATGGCCTGCGTTCCCTGCGCTTCGGGGTGCCCGAAGGCCGCGCTACCGTCAGCTACGCCCCGGTCACGGCCGACGGCAAAGTAGGCAAGGCTGTTGACATGGACCTTGCCGGTGGAACCACGTCAGTCATTGAACTCCCTGCAAAGGCCGGGGACGCGGTCATAGCGGGATACGTTGTTTCCGCATCCGGCGATCCCGTCTACGGCGCGCTGGTCCTTGGAAAACAGGGCCGCAACGATGTGTCTGTTGTCGCGATCCAGGATGCTGCGGCGGGACTTGAAAAGGTTCCCGTTTCCGTCGGCTACTAGCGGCGGTTCGGTCCGCTACAGGCCTCACCGGCCAGCCGGGTGACCGGCGTCGTCCTATTGGTACCGGCGCCGGTACACCGGGTCCAGTGTCTCCGGCGGTACGCCCAACATTTCCGCGGTGTATTCCACCACGACGTCATGGACGAGATCCTGCAACTCTTCCCTGGTGTTGGAGCCCTGCTCCACCACCCGGCGGTAGACCGTGATCATCGGCGGTTCTCCACGGCCGCCGGGAGTGTAGGACCCCATGGGTGCAGGGTTGCCGGTGGCAACGAGCTGTTCCAGGTTCGGCGGGATCTCATCAACGGCGAAGAGAACGCCGTCCAATTGTTTGCCCCACATGTCCTGGAGGCGTTCGGCGGAGTCAAGCACCATGTCGTCGAAACGCTCGGAACGCGTCCGGAAACCCGGAAGATTGGGCAGCATCAGCTCGCCACGCAGTCCCCTGCCATGACGGTTGCGGCGGCGTTTCCGGAATCCCCGCACGCCCGGTACGGCGTGTTCCTCTGTCTGATCGCCATCGGCGTCAGTCCACCGGACGGTAAACCCGGGAACATGTGGCTGTGACTGCATATATCGACTTTAGTCCTGAGGAACCGCCAGCGCGACATCATCGTGCGCACCGCGCCGGAGCTGCCGATACCAGCTCCTCCCGGGCAGCCACGGACGCTCAATGCGCGCTACGGGAGCCAAGTGGCGCTAATCTGGGATGTTGTGGGTGCTATTCGTCAGTGTTCAAGATCAGCCTGCCGCCAGTCTGCGGTGGCCACTTTGACGTACGTGTACGCCGATTCAACGGCCGTCCTGGGTCCCCTAGCCACGTACGCCGAACCGCACGCCTACGACCTCTGCACGCAGCACGCCGAGAGCCTCACCGTTCCCCGGGGTTGGGAAGTGCTGCGCCTGGCCATGCCCAGCACGCCACCGCAGCCCGGACCCGACGATCTGCTCGCTCTGGCCAACGCCGTCCGTGAGGCTGCCTCCGCGGCACCCGAAACGCCGGCCCGCCACAACCACACGCAGATGGAGCCGCCCGCAAGCGTCGAAGGTACCCGCCGGGGACACCTGCGGATCCTCCGCGAACCGTCCTAAGCCACCGAAGGTGACTGCACCGGCGTCGTGACTCAAAGCGGCGTCGTGACTCAAAGCGGCGTCGTGATCAAAACCCTGCGATCTTGCGCGGTAGTCTGGAATCTGCAGATAAATCCGCCAGCGGCGCCAGGCCGGCGCCACCCAGGGAGCATCATTCATGCCAAAGGTCAGTCCTGAACTGTTGTCCATCCTGCGCTGCCCCGTGACGGGTTCACCGCTGGTCCAGGAGGGCGAGGAGCTGGTATCAACAGCTGCCGCCGCGGACGGCGAAAAGCTCCGCTACTCGATCGAAGACGGCATTCCGCTGCTCCTGCCGCCGGAACTCCTGGCAGCGGCCAACGCGGCCGGCTCCAGCCAGCATGATGCCAAGGCCTAGCAGCCCCTTTTTCTCAACACCCGCACGGTACCCCTAAGGACTTCCATGACTTTCGACTACAAAGTGGCTGATATTTCCCTCGCCGAGGCAGGCCGCCACCAGATCCGCCTTGCCGAGCACGAAATGCCCGGCCTCATGTCGCTTCGGGCCGAGTTCGGTGCTTCGCAGCCGCTCAGGGGTGCACGGATCGCGGGTTCGCTGCACATGACGGTCCAGACCGCCGTTCTCATCGAGACCCTCACCGCGTYGGGCGCAGAGGTGCGTTGGGCCTCCTGCAACATCTTCTCCACCCAGGACGAAGCCGCGGCTGCCGTCGTTGTGGGCAAGGGCACCCCGGAAGATCCCCAGGGTGTTCCGGTTTTCGCCTGGAAGGGCGAAACCCTTGAAGAGTACTGGTGGACTGCCGAGCAGATCCTTACCTGGCCCGGCGCTGAGACCAACCCCGAGCTGGGTCCCAACATGATCCTCGACGACGGCGGAGACGCAACACTGCTGCTGCACAAGGGCGTGGACTTCGAGGCAGCCGGCGCAGTTCCTGCCGCCACCGAGGACGATCCCGAAGAGTACGTCCACATCCTGAACCTCCTCCGGAGGACCCTCGCAGCCGACCCGCAGAAGTGGACCCGCCTGGCAGCACGCATCGAGGGTGTCACCGAGGAAACCACCACCGGTGTCCACCGCCTGTACCAGCTCGCCGAGCAGGGCAAGCTGCTGTTCCCGGCCATCAACGTCAACGACTCCGTCACCAAGAGCAAGTTCGACAACAAGTACGGCATCCGCCACTCGCTCCCGGACGGCATCAACAGGGCCACGGACGTGCTGATGGGCGGCAAGGTCGCCGTCGTCTGCGGTTATGGCGACGTCGGCAAGGGCGCCGCCGAGGCGTTGCGTGGCCAGGGTTCGCGGGTCATCGTTACTGAGATCGACCCCATCTGCGCCCTCCAGGCAGCAATGGACGGCTACCAGGTGGCCAGGCTTGAGACGGTGCTGGCGCAGGGCGACATCTTCATCACCACCACCGGCAACAAGGACGTCATCATGGCCGAGCACATGCTTGGCATGAAGAACAAAGCAATCGTGGGCAACATCGGCCACTTCGACAACGAGATCGACATCGCAGGTCTTGCCAAGGTTGCCGGCGTCAAGAAGGTCGAGATCAAGCCGCAGGTCCACGAGTGGGTCTTCGACTCCGGGACAGCCTCCGAGCGGTCCATCATCGTCCTGTCCGAAGGCCGCCTGCTGAACCTGGGCAACGCCACGGGCCACCCGTCCTTCGTGATGAGCAACTCGTTCGCCAACCAGACGATCGCGCAGATCGAACTCTGGACCAAGAAGGACCAGCCAGCCGGGGAGCGCGAGTACCAGAAGCAGGTTTACGTTCTGCCGAAGATTCTGGACGAGAAGGTGGCGCGCCTGCACCTGGACGCCCTGGGAGTGGAATTGACCGAGCTGAGCAAGGACCAGGCAGACTACCTCGACCTGGACGTTGCGGGTCCGTACAAGCCGGAGCACTACCGCTACTAGCAGCCCTCCGCAAAGAACATTCGATGGCGAAAGGCCGGACACGCGAACAGCGTGGCCGGCCTTTCGGCTAGAATTGGGTGTTCGGTATAGCTTGCCGGGGGACAGGATGACGGGAACCATGACACAGGCCGCCAAACGGAAAACGGGCAAGGTCCTTGCCATCATAGGGATTTGCGCCGCCATTGTGGCAGGCGGAATCGGCGTGGCCACCGTACCCGGATTGCTCCCCGGTTCTACGCAGAACAACGCTGCTGCACCTTCCCCGACTCCCACCATCGAGGCCAAGCCCGTGGAACTGGGCATCACTCCGCTGGATGGGGCTGTTGAATGGAATCCCGTGGTGGGTCCCCAGATCAAGGCGGTCAACGGCAAGGTCAAGGATGTCGTTTTGACCCCTGCCGGTGGCGGGGCGCCCGTGGTGGGCAAGATCAGTCCTGACGGCTCTACCTGGACTACCCAGGAAGTCCTGAAGTTCAAGACGCAGTACAACTACTCCTTCACCGTCGTGGACACCGCCGGCAAGGAAACCAAGAAGACCCAGACCTTCACCACGGTTTCCGCCGCGTACGAGGCAGACGCGTCCATCTACCCCCGCAACGGCACCACGGCAGGCTCAGGCCAGCCCATCGAAATCAACTTCAGCGAACCCGTCGTGGACAAGGTGGCCATGGAGAAGCGGGTGGCCATCACTGTGTCGTCCGGCCAACCTGTGGCATGGCACTGGTACTCCGACAAGAAAGTGCGGATCCGGCCCGAGGCATTCTGGGCCTCCGGCACTACTGTCACAGTGGACATGAAGCTGCTTGGTGTGGATTTCGGCAACAACATGATCGGTAATGGGGACGTTGTCTCCACCTTTACGACGGGTCCGCAGCGGATTGCCGTGGTGGATGACACCACCAAGACCATGAACGTGTACTCCGATGGCCAACTGCTCCACACCGCGCCCGTGTCTCTCGGCGGCGAAGACTGGCTCTCGCCCACCGGTTACGCAGTGATCCTGGAGCAGGAACGCAAATCCAATTTCAACGCCGGCAGCATCGGCCTGAAGCCCGGCGACAAGGGCTACTACGCCCCAATGGTGGTGGACTACGCCAACCGCCTCACGTGGTCCGGAGTCTATGTCCACCAGGCGCTGGAATCAGCGTGGGGAGCCATCGGCCGCGTCAACGTCTCGCACGGCTGTGTCGGCCTGCTGCCGGATGATGCCGCTTGGTTCTTCAACAACATGAAGACCGGCGACGTGGTGCAGATCCTGAACACGGGAGCCCCGGCTGTCGAGCCACTGGAGGGTTTCGGCGACTGGAACATTCCCTGGGCCAGCTACGCCCAACGGTAGACCTGCTGTTAAGATGGCCGCAGTGATTATTTCCTGCGCGCTTTGACCCGGACTTCGCTTTGACCCGGACTATTTGTGCCGACCATGTGTTGGCCTCCACTTTGTGCTGCCCTCTGGTGATCACGGGTGTCCCTCAGGGGAACCCGCTGACGGGTTCCCCGCCTCCTTACCCCGGACCCTCTTCATCATTTGGAGCACCGCATGACCATCACACCAATTCTTCGCCCTGACTGCAGCAACTGCTTTGCGCTGTGCTGCACCGCACTGGGATTTACCCGCTCAGCGGACTTTGCCATCGACAAGCCTGCCGCCTCGGCGTGCCCAAACCTGGCCGGGGACTTTTCCTGTGCCATCCACCAACGGCTGCGCCCCCGCGGTTTCCGTGGCTGCACAGTTTTCGATTGCTTCGGCGCCGGCCAGCTCGTTTCCCAGCACACTTTCGGCGGAAACAGCTGGCGGGACAACCCTGCCTCCGCGTCCTCGATGTTCGACGTTTTCAAAAGGGTCAGGCAACTCCACGAGATGCTCTGGTACCTGAACGAGGCCCGGCAACGGACGTTCGACCCCGAGCTCGCCTCTGCAGCCGCCCACCTTGCGGAACAGCTGGCGACCACCGCCGTGGGTGACGCAGCCACGGTCCTGGGTGCCGACGTCGAAACCTACCACGGGCAGGTGCGGGCCCTCCTGATGGAGGTCAGCGAAGAAGTCCGCGCGTCCTACGGCGCGGAAGACCGGCAAAGTCGCGACGGCGGCCTCCAGCCTGGTGCCGACCTGATGGGCGCAGACCTGGGGAACCAGCGCCTCTGTGGAGCAGATCTGCGGGGTTCGTACCTGATAGGGGCCAACCTGGCAGGCAGCGACCTGGCTGCCGTGGATCTTCTGGGGGCGGATCTTCGTGGTGCAGAGCTGGCGGGGGCGGACCTGTCCAGGGCCCTCTACCTGACTCAACCGCAGGTCAATGCTGCCGAAGGCGATGCACGGACGCTCCTGCCCACGGAACTCACCAGACCGGATCACTGGCTCCGGCAGCCCGGAACTAGGGCTCCTGGGTAAACGGCAGCTTGCGCAAGCGGGCGCCCACCGTGGCGTTCCGCTGTTCGGCCTGACGCAGGCGCGCCAGCTCCCGGTTGCGTCGTTCCCCGAGGACTGCGCCGATGTAGTCCTCGGGGATCGTGCCGGGCGGCGGTGGCGGTGCGACATAGCGTGTGAGTTCCGTGGCCAGGGACATCGCCATGGCCAGGCGTGAGGCGGGAGCCATCAGGTAAGCCTGCTGTACAAACGTCCCTGCCCGGCGGGCGGTGGCGTCCGGGACCCTGCCGATGTCCGCCATGGCAATCCACCCCTGCAGATAGTGCGGTGCGTTGGGCACGATACGGGGTTTCGAGGGAACGCGCAGGCGGAGCGAATACGTGCCGGCAACGATATCGCCCAGCCGCTTCGATTTCTCGTTGAACAGCGCCACTCCGATGGCCAGTCCGCCGAAGGTCAGGTAGATTTCCAGGAAACCGAGGAGCCCGCGGATAAGGGCGTGCCGGAAACGGATGGAACCGCCGTCGTCACGGACGATCCGCAAACCCGTGGCGAGCTTACCCAGCGACCGGCCGCGGGTGAGGGTTTCCACAGTGACAGGGACGACCACCACAGAGAAAACGACGCTGCTGAGGACCAGAGCCCGGATGGCCGACTCGTCCAGGTCCGAAGAAGCCATCAGGACCAGGATGATCAGGAGTATCGCGAGGACCACCTGCGAGATGACGTCGAGGATCAGGCCCAGCCCCCGGGCCGCAAAAGACGCTGAGCGCAGCTCGAGGACCACTGCCTCGCCTGTGATGATCGAACTCAAGCCAGCCCCCACGCCTTCCGGACAATGCGGCGCCCAGCAGCGCCTGCACAACGAGTCTAGCGGCGTGACAGGCCAAAACGACGCCGATCAGGCGCTCGCGCGGGCCTCAGGCATTAGGGTGGTGCCGTGGACATCGATGCCTTCTCGGCCGTACATGGGGACAAATGGTCGCGGCTTCATTTCCTGGCGCACAAGCGCCGGTTGACGGGAGACGAGGCGGATGAACTGCTGCGCTTGTACCAAACAGTTTCCGGGCACCTGTCCCTGATCCGTTCGGTGGCTCCTGAAACCGGTCTGTCGTCGTCGTTGTCCGCCGCGTTGGCGCAGGCGCGCACCAGGTTTACCGGTGCCCGCTCGAACTTCATGGAAGACCTGGCCCGCTTCTTCGTCATCTCGTTGCCGGCCGCCTTCTACCGGATCAGGTGGCTGACCCTTTGGTGCGGGCTTGCCTTCACGGTTGTCGGTGCCGCCTATGCCTTCTGGATAGGTACCTCCCCGGATGCGCTTCGAGCCGTCTTCGGCAGCGACGAGAGGGTGCGCAGGTACGTCGAGGAAGACTTCATCGATTACTACTCCGAGAATCCGGCGGCTTCCTTCGCCGGCGCCGTGTGGACCAACAACGCCTGGATTTCCGCCCAAGCCGTGGCCTTCGGCATCACAGGATTCTGGGTGCCCTACATTCTTTTCATGAATGCCCAGGGCGTGGGAGTTGCCGCCGGTGTCTTCCTGGCAACGGGCAAGATCGACGTCTTCTTCAGCTACATCCTGCCCCACGGCCTGATGGAACTCACGGCTGTGTTCATTGCATGCGCCGCAGGGCTCAGGATTTTCTGGGCTATGGTGCGGCCCGGCCCCAGGACCCGGATGCAGGCTGTTGCGGATGAAGGGCGGTCATTGATCACCATCGCACTGGGCCTGGTGCTGGTCCTCCTGGTTTCCGGCATCGTTGAAGGATTCGTCACTCCGAGCCAGCTGCCCGTCTGGGCCAAGATCACCATCGGCGCGCTGGTGCTGGCCGGCTATTGGACGTACACGCTGCTTGTTGGCGGCCGGGCTGTCCGTGCGGGGGAGACAGGTGACTTGGACGCCAACGATGGCGGTTACAGAAGCATCGCCGCGTAGACCTTACAGTTGCGTTTCAATCTGCTCCAAGGCGGGGTAGTTCCTCGTGTCGGCGCAAAGCCGGGCGGTAGGCTCGAAGGCAGACAAGAGAGCCGGCAGCACGCAATCGCCGGTGGATGCCTACGGAAGTGAACCCCCGCTGTGAGCGACAAGAGCCCAAAACCACAAGAACCGGACACGGACGTCCACGAGGACCCCAACGAACCGGCCTTCGACTGGATGAAGCCAAAGACGTCCAGTGGTGCCTCATCCGCGGCCTCAACCGCCGCGCCTGCACCGGCGTCTGGAGCGCCTGAAAAAGCGTCAGCTGCGCCCGGAACGGCCCAGCCGGAGAGCCGCGCAGACCGCAAGGCTGCAGAAGCCGCCGACGCCGACACGGAGCCGCCGCTGTTCGCTGACACACTTGCGAATGCCTCTTCCGGCAAGCAGCCGTCGCACTATTCCGAACCGCTGCCGACGTCGGCCCTCCAGGTCCGGCCGCCGGAAGATGAGGTGGCCAGGCGCAATGCTGAACGGGAGCAGGCGGCAAAGGTCAAGCCTGTAGGGCCCCGGGTTTTCCAAGTGCTGTTGGCTGTCTTCTACCCCGTGATCCTCCTGGTTCTGGCAGTCAGGGCGGTCACGAGTCCACTGTTCCTGTGGGTGGAGTACAACCGTCCCGGTTTCCCCGGTGACGGCTATGGCTTCAACACTGACGACCGTATGACCTATGGCTCCTATGCCGTTGACTACCTCAGCAACTGGGCGGGTCCCCGGTACCTGGGAGGCTTGGTCAACCAAGACGGCGCCAAGCTGTTCAAGGACAGCGAAGTGGCGCACATGGCGGACGTCAAGATGGTGATTCTGTCCTCATTCGGCGCGGGAGTCCTGCTCATCATCCTCAGCATTATCGCCATTGTGTACCTGCGAAAGCGCAGCAATGGCGGGATCCGCCGCGGCTTGTTCGCCGGCTCCATTGTCACGCTTGTCATCATCATCGGCCTTGCGGTTCTGGCAGCTTTGAGCTGGCAGCAGTTCTTCACCGAATTCCACCGGATCTTCTTTGCCAATGGCACATGGACGTTCTCCTTGGAGGACACCCTGATCCGGCTCTTCCCGGGACAGTTCTGGGTTGACGCGGGCATCGTGATCGGTGCTTTGGTGTTCATCGCGGCGACGTTGACGTTCATCTTCACGTGGCCCACGAAGCGGCGCCGCGGCGTTGCCGTTTCCCAGGAGAAGCTCGATGACGAGGATTCTGATGGTGCGGTTGACGGCGCAGCCGATGACGATGATGCCCTTTCCAAGGAAACGACGAGCTCAAAGCGCTAGCCCTACTGTCCCGGAGGGTGACTTCCGGTCAGAACACCAATGAGCTGTTCAGGGCGGTCCGTGCTGGCGATAACGGCCTTGCCGCTTTTCATCTTGATATGGATCTCGCGACCGCCGACGAGGTAACCGACCATCCCGGGCCCCAGATAGCGGAGTTGTTGAGGACGATCAGCCCGAACAGCACCGGGCTTAGCGTAATCATGGTGAAACCCATGATTCGCGGTACCAACGTAGACCGGACACGCGAATAGTAGAGCGCGGGTGTTGGTATGCGTGATGGACTTGTCATGAGGTCCCGTTTGAACGTTGGTTCGTGAAGGAAACGCTACGGGGGCACCAGGACCACCTAGGCAGAGATTGGCCCGGTTAGGTGGTGATTGGGCAAAATTAGGTGCTGGAAGCCGCAGAAATAGGTGGTCGCAAAAAGCGACTAGGTGGTGGGCCTACTTGGCGTACAGCTTTTCGACAACCGACGCGAAGTCTCCCACCACAGCCGCCCGCTTGAGCTTGAGTGACGGAGTCAGGTGTCCGGACTCGACGCTGAGCTCCGCCGTGATGAAAGCGAACTTCCTGATGGATTCGGCGGCCGAGACGAGCTTGTTGGCCTCATCAACAGCAGACTGCACGGCCGCCTTGACGCGGTCGTCGCGGACTGCTTCTTCGAGGGACAGGGCACCGGTTTTATTCTCCGAGCACCAATCCGCAAGGCCCTCGGGGTCGAGACTGATCAAGGCCGCCACAAAAGGACGCCCGTCTCCGACCACCACGGCCTGACCCACCAACGGATGCTCGCGCAACTTTTCTTCCAGGGGGCCGGGAGCGACGTTCTTGCCGCCGGCCGTCACCAGGAGATCCTTCTTGCGGCCGGTGATGGTCAGGAAGCCGTCGGAGTCGAGCTCGCCCAGATCCCCGGTGCGGAAGAACCCGTCCACAAAGGCGGCCTCCGTGGCCTCCGGGTTTCCGTGGTAGCCCTTGAACACTCCGATGCCCTTGACCAGCACCTCACCGTCATCGGCCACGCGGATGGTGGTGCCCGGCAACGGGATGCCCACCGTTCCGATCCGGGACATGGTGGGGGTGTTCACTGTGCAGGGCGCCGTGGTCTCGGTCAGCCCGTAGCCCTCCAGGACGGGAACCCCGGCACCGTGGAAGAAGTGGTTGTCCCGTGGGCTCAGGGGACTGGCGCCGGACACCGTGTAGCCGACATCGCCGCCAAAGACTTCCCGCACCCTGGGATACAGGAGTTTGTCGAAGGCCCTGTGCTTGGTTCTCAGCAGCCAACCCGGACCCGGCCCCTCACCGCGGGAGGCCAGGTCCACCGCCGTCGAATATTCCACCGCTGTTGAAGAAGCCGCCGAGAAGAGGGCGGACTTGCCTGACATTGCGGCTTTGTGGCTGGCCCCGGCGTAGACCTTCTCGAAGATCCGGGGAACCGCAAGCAGGAACGTCGGCTTGAACGAACCCAGGTCCGCCATCAGCCCGCTGGCACCGGCGCTGTGCCCCAGGGTGATACCGGCAGTGAGGCAAACAACCTGCACAGCCCTGGCCAGGACATGGGCAAGCGGAAGGAACATGAGGGTCCGCGCGCCGGGCTGCATCAAAAGCTCCGGGAGGAACGGAATAACGTTCCTGGCCACCAGCACAAAGTTGCCGTGGGTGATTTCGCACCCTTTGGGTTTGCCTGTGGTGCCTGAGGTGTAAACGATGGAGGCGATGTCGGCCAGTTTTGCCGTGCTGCGTTGCCGCTCCAGCTCAGCGTCCATGACGCCGATGCCGACGGCGGACACACTGGTCAGGTTGGGTGCGTCACCGTCGTGCTCCATCCGGATGATGGCGACGGGGTCCTCGCCGAGGAGGCCTGACTTTTCCACGACGGAATGGACGAGCGCGGCCTTCGCGGCGTCCTCCACGAAGATGGGGCGGGCTCCGGAATCAGCCAGGATCCATTCGATCTGGCTGGCAGAGGAGGTCTCGTAGATGGGCACCGTGACTCCGCCCGCCATCCAGATGGCGAAGTCCACCAAGGTCCATTCGAAGCTCGAACGTGACAGCACCGCCACAGGGTCACCTGGGGTGAGGCCGCCTGCGATGAGGCCCTTGGCCAGGGCGGTGACGTCCGCCAGGAACCTGGCAGCTGACACGTTCAGCCACCCGTTGGGGGTGTTGTGCGCGTACAGGACGCCGAACGGATCCTTGGCGCACCGCTCCAGAAGGAGATCGGTGACGTTGGAGTCCGTGTCGGCTTCGAAGAGGAGCTCCGTGCTTGCTTCCCTCACTGCTTGCCTCCTAGATCCACGATGGCATCCACATTCTCATGCGCCATTCCTGGTAACTGATGACTTCTGCCGTGAGCACCGGATAGAAGAAAGCCGTTGCGAGGACAGCCAGCACCAGGACCACGGCCACGACGTAGAGTCCTGACCGTCGCCGCCACGGCGGATCGCTGCTGCGGCCCAGCACCAATCCCAACACGTACGTCAGGCCAAGCACGAGGAAGGGCTCAAAGGAGACCGCATAGAAGATGAACATGGTGCGTTCGGGGTACATGAACCAGGGCAGGTAGCCGGCAGCAACACCGGCGAGGATGGCACCGGCCCGCCAGTCGCGACGTCCCGCCCACCAGAACAAGAGGATGACCAGGGCAATGGTTCCGCCCCACCAGACCACGGGATTTCCCACGGGCAGGATCGCCGAGGAGCAGGTCTCCACGAGGCAACCCGAGGTTCCCTGTTTGGGGGACTGGTAATAGAACGACGTGGGACGGCCCATGACCAGCCACGTCCACGGGCTGGATTCATAGGGGTGGTCTGAGCTGAGCCCCTGGTGGAATTTGTAGGCTTCCAGGTGGTAGTGGGCCAGGGACCTTACCGGGTCAGGCAGCCAGTCCCAGCCAGGTGCCGGGTTGGTGGCGGCCCATTGCCTGTAGTAGGCGTCCTTGGACAGGAACCAGCCGGTCCAGCTGGCGATATAGGTGACAACGGCAACCGGAATGATGGTGAAGAACGCCGGGATCCCGTCCTTGATGATGCCTGCGCTGAACCAATTCCGGATCCCGGCAATCCGGCGGGCGTTCAGATCCCAGAGCACAGTCATCACGCCGAAGGCAGCCACGAAGAACAGCGCCGACCATTTGGTGCCCACAGCGAGTCCGAGGCAGATGCCGGCAACGAGGCGCCACCAGCGCATGCCCAGCCAAGGACCTGCCACCAGCTGGCTGGTCAACGGGATGCCGCTTGGTGAAGCAGCCGCCTGCGCGGCGAGCCGGGAAGCCAGACGACGGCGGCCGTCGTCGCGGTCCAACAGCAGGGCACCGAAGGCGGCGAAGATCCAGAACGCGAGGAAGACATCCAGCAGGGCTGTCCGGGAGAGCACCAGGTGGTGTCCGTCAACGGCGAGCAGCAGGCCCGCAACCGCCCCGAGCGTGTGGGAGCGGAAAAGCTTCATGGCGATGAGCGCCACGAGGAATACCGTCAGTGTGCCGGTCAGTGCCGCGCTGAAGCGCCAGCCAAAGGGGTTGTCTCCGCCGAACAGCCACATTCCGAAAGCGATCATCCATTTGCCCACCGGTGGATGGACCACATACTCGGGGGTGTTCAGGAGGACATCGGGATTGCCGGCATTGAAGGAGTCGTTGGCGTTGGAGGGCCAGCTTCGTTCATAGCCGCTCACCAAGTAGGAGTACGCGTCCTTGACGTAGTAGGTTTCGTCAAAAACCAGGCTGTGCGGGGCGTCGAGTCGGAAGAAGCGGAGAATTCCGCCCAGGACGGCCGTGATGGTGGGAATCAGCCAAAACCACAACCGCAGGGACGCAGGGTAGTCGCGCCAGCTCTGGATTCCGCCGATCAGGCGGGTGCGCAGGGCCTCCACGCTGAAAGCCTCTGCGGGCCGCTCTATCCAACGGTGGCGTTCAAGGCCCCGGCCCGGCAGGTATCCGGTGCCGGCCTGCCTCGTGCCGCCGCGCACTGCGTTATGTGCTTTCGCGGCGTCGTCGAGGTGGTCGGCTGGACGTTGGACTGCGGGCTCATCCGTTTCGGCTACGGCGGACGACGCCACAGGAGTGCCGGAAGCGGCGGCAGGAACGGGCGACTGGTTCACCCGCCCATGCTACCTTTCCATGCTTGCCGCAGCGTTGAGGTGAGGCGTTGCAGGCATCGCGGCATTAGGCTTGGCAGGTGGACGAACAGCGCAATACCCCGGACGAGGCCCGCTTCAGCGACGACGAGGACGGGGCGCTTCCTCCGCTAGCCCCGGGTTCCGGTGCGGCACCGGGGGTCGGCAGGATCGTCCTGGCGGCGACTCCCATAGGGAACGTCGGCGATGCGTCCACCCGGTTGGTGGAGCTCCTGGCGACGTCCGACATCGTGGCGGCAGAGGACACCCGCCGCCTGCACCGTCTGGTGACAGCACTGGGCGTGGAGGTTTCCGGACGCGTCATCAGCTACCACGAGCACAATGAAGTAGCCAAGACAGGCGAACTCCTGGACCACGTCCGTGCCGGAAAAACCATCCTGATGGTCAGCGACGCCGGCATGCCGGCAGTCTCGGACCCCGGGTTCCGCTTGGTGGAAGGTGCCGTTGCAGCCGGTTTGACGGTCACTGCGGTCCCTGGTCCTTCGGCCGTTCTGACCGCCCTTGCCCTGTCCGGGCTACCCACGGACCGCTTCTGCTTTGAAGGCTTCCTGCCCCGAAAGTCGGGAGAGCGGAACTCGCGCCTGGCCGACCTCGCTGATGAACGCCGCACCATGGTCTTCTTCGAGGCTCCGCACCGGCTTGAGGTCATGCTGCGCGCGTTGCACGAGCGTTTCGGCGCCGAACGCCGGGTTGCTGTCTGCCGGGAACTCACCAAGACCTACGAGGAAGTCATCCGCGGAACCCTCCGTGAGCTGCTGGAGTGGGCCGAGAACAACGAAGTCCGCGGCGAAATAGCAGTGGTAGTCGGTGGTGCGCCTGAACAGGAGCCCGGCAAACCCGAAGACCACGTTGCGGCAGTCAACGAGCTCATATCGCAGGGGATCCGCCTCAAGGAAGCGGTTGCGGCAGTAGCCGAGGACGCCCGGGTCAGCAAACGGGAGCTGTACTCGGCGGTCCTTGCTGCCCGCTGACATGGCTGTGCATCTGCACAAATTGGCATCCGTATGGCAGTGCGTCAAGGCGTAGACACTGCTTCCGGCCGGGCAGTACCGTGGCAGTAATTCAAGCCACTTCTGGCAAGGAACCCCCAGTGGTGCAAATCTCCAAAGCACCCTAGACGAAGGAGTCGCCATGACTGTCACGGTTGAACGCGAAAGCGAACTGCTGGCTTCCGTTCCCACCGGCCTGCTGATCAACGGTCAGTGGCGTCCGGCCGGATCGGGAAAAACTTTCGATGTTGAGGACCCGGCCACCGGCAAGGTCCTGCTCAGCATCTCCGACGCCGGTGCTGAGGACGGCGCCGCCGCACTCGACGCCGCTGCTGCCGCCCAGGCTGACTGGGCCCGCACGGCCCCGCGCGAACGCGGCGAGATCCTGCGCCGCGCCTTCGAGCTGGTGACTGAGCGCGCCGAGGACTTCGCCCTCCTCATGACCCTGGAAATGGGCAAGCCGTTGGCCGAGGCACGTGGTGAGGTGACCTATGGTGCCGAGTTCCTGCGCTGGTTCTCCGAAGAAGCGGTGCGTGTTTCCGGCCGCTATTCCGCAGCCCCGGACGGCAAGAACCGCCTGCTCGTGCAGAAGAAGCCGGTTGGTCCCTGCCTGCTGATCACCCCGTGGAACTTCCCGCTGGCCATGGCCACCCGCAAGGTTGCCCCCGCCGTCGCCGCCGGTTGCACCATGGTGCTCAAGCCCGCCAACCTGACCCCGCTGACCAGCCTGTTGTTCGCCCAGGTCATGCAGGAAGCAGGCCTCCCGGCCGGCGTCCTGAACGTCATCCAGACCTCCACGGCCGGTGCCGTGACGGGTCCGCTGATCAAGGACGACCGCCTCCGCAAGATCTCCTTCACCGGCTCCACCCCGGTGGGCCAGGCCCTCATCCGTGAAGCTGCGGACAAGGTCCTGCGTACCTCCATGGAACTCGGCGGCAACGCCCCGTTCGTTGTCTTCGAGGACGCGGACCTGGACAAAGCCGTTGAAGGCGCCATCGCCGCGAAGATGCGCAACATGGGCGAGGCATGCACGGCGGCCAACCGCTTCATCGTGCACGAGTCCATCGCGGATTCCTTCGCTGAGAAGTTCGCCGCGAAGATCGGTTCGCTGACCACCGCCCGTGGTACCGAGCCTGAGTCCAAGGTTGGTCCGCTGATTGACGGCAAGGCCCGCGACGGCGTCCACGCCCTCGTCACCGAAGCTGTCGAAGGTGGCGCCACGGCGGTTACCGGTGGTGCGCACGTGGATGGTCCCGGCTACTTCTACAAGCCCACGGTGCTGAAGAACGTTGCTGCTGATGCCCGCATCCTGCAGGAAGAGATCTTCGGACCGGTAGCCCCGATCATCACCTTCTCCACGGAAGACGATGCCGTCCGCCTGGCCAACAACACCGAATATGGCCTGGTGGCCTACGTCTTCACCAAGGACCTGAACCGTGGCCTGCGGATCAGCGAACGCCTCGAGACCGGCATGCTTGGCCTCAACGCCGGCGTGATCTCCAATGCCGCCGCACCGTTCGGTGGCGTCAAGCAGTCCGGCCTGGGCCGCGAAGGCGGCTCCGAAGGCATCGAAGAGTACCTCTACACCCAGTACGTAGGTATCGCGGACCCGTACGCCGACTAGACTGCGCAGGGATCCCGTCCACCGCTCTCGCAACAAGACGGTTGACGATTGAAGGGCCCGGCAGCGGAACCACAAGTTCCGCTGCCGGGCCCTTTGACGTTCAGTGACGTAGACCGCCGGCGCTGCGTCAGCGCCGCTGGGGGAGGACCCCGCGCAGGGACCGCCAGCCGCGGACGGCTGCCCAAGCCACAGCCTTGCCCAGCGCAGCCACGGCCCGGAACGGCGCACCGAGTGCCCGGGCCCAGCGCCGCATCATCGACGGCGGGAGCCACTCCGCGCGGAACCGGACCAGCCAGCGTGCATTGTTCCGCAACGACTCACGCACGACGGCGATGCGGGGCGCGGCCGCCGGGGCCGCCACCGTAAGGCGGCCGTAGCGTTGCCGTTCAAAGTCCGAGGTGAGGGACGCAACGGCCTGGTGCGCGGCGTCGTCGAGCCCTCCCGACTCGCCCAAAGCGGCGCTGGAACGCAATTTGCTGGAGAAGTGCCGGGGCGTCTCGCTGGAGGTCGAAGGAACCCCGTAGTCGCTGGCAAGATCCTGCAGTTCAGCCCATGCCAGTTCCGGGGCGGGATCCTTGAATCCTGGCGGCAGAATGTCCGAGTCAGCCCTGGGTTTGATGCTCAACCGGCGTCGTCGAAGGGCAATCCTGCTGAGCCTCGGCGAGCACAGGAAAGCGAGCAGCAACAACACCCCTGCCGTCGCGGCTGCGATCGCAGGGAAGGGATTGACGCCGGGGGACCCTGCTGCGGGTGTGCCCACCTCCGGGATAGGGACGGGAGCGGTAGCCACCGGGGCGGGAGTGGTGAGGGTTTCTTTCTCGTCAGTGTTGGTGCTGAGGTTGCCGGCAACGGAGCTTTCCGTTGCGTAGTCGGGTACCACGCCGCGCGAGGGTGTGGGCTCGAACGGGACCCAGCCAAGACCTTCAAAGTAGAGTTCAGGCCATGCGTGGGCGTCCCTGGCGTCCACCTCATATTCAGGGAACGAACCCTGTCCCACCAGGGCAACCGATTCTCCCGTAAGGCGGCCGGGAGCGTAGCCAACCGCGATGCGGCTCGGGATGCCTTCGGCGCGCGCCATGACGGCCATGGCTGAGGAGAAGTGGACGCAATAGCCGCTCTTGACCGTGAGGAAATCGGCCAGGACAGAGAGGCCGTTGCCGTCGTAGCCGTTCTGGACAGGTGCTTGCAGTGAATAGGTGAACGCGCCCGACCTCAGGTACTTCTGGATGGCCAACGCCTTGGCGTAATTGTTGTTGCCCGCGGGCGCCGTAACGGAGTCTGCGGTTTGCCGGACGATGTCCGGCAGGTTGCCGGGAACCCGGAGGAAATCATCGGAGATGGAGCGGGGTGGCGCGGTAGCTTGGGCCAGGGCCGCTGCCGTGACTTTGGGTGCGGCCGAGAAAACCACGTAGCGCTGTGCTCGCGTCGTGGTTTCCGTACTCATGATACTCAGGGTGTCAGGGTCCCAGGTCCATCGACCGTTGAGGCCGTTGACGGAGGCAGGGGCGAACGGTGCGGGGAGGTAGGGGCTGGTGAACTGGCCGGCGCTGACGGAAGTAACGGCATTAACGATTTCACCCTGGACTGCATAGCCCGTTTCGATCCTGTCCGCACCTGCCCGGCGCTGCGCCGTGCGGTCATCCGGCGCCCAGGTTTCGCCGTCGAAGTGGTCAATGGTGACCGAGCGCAGGTAAAGCGGTGCGCTGGAGCTGGTTGAGTAAGTGATCCGGCCTGATCCGGTGGGGCTCCGAAGGCTGTTGCCCAAGGTGATCATCGGGTTTAGTCCGTTGGAAGCACCCCAGGGACTCAGCCGCGAACCCTCAGGAAACGTTCCCGTTTCGAATCCCGGAATCGCCAGGGGCACCACCATGGTCAAGGCCAGCGCCAGGCCGCCGGTCACCAACGACCGCCGGAACTGCCCGGCGCCCCGCCCCGCCCCGGACTGCAGGCGGGCATCGGGTGCGAACCAGTGGCTGCACCCGAGAATCAGCAGGTATCCCACGGCGGCACCCAGGAAACCGGCAACGCCCACGCTCTGGGGTTTGATGGTCGCCGGGACCACCATCACCGCCAGGATCCCGATGCCACTGGCAGCAGGCATGGACAAAGGAACCGCCAAAGCGTCAATGAGGATCACCAGGAGCCCCAGGCACGCGCACATGACAAATACGATCCCGGCGTTCGGTGCCACCGGCGCGCTCTCCGAGACCACCGTCTCGGCCGCTCGTTTGATCAGGCGCCCGACGGCGGTAAAGGTACTGGTAGTGGGGATAAAGCCGGCCGGGCTGTCCTGGCGGCAGAAAGTGAAGGTGAGCACGGCTGCCAGGGAGACAAAGGATCCAAGCGTGGCCAGCAAGGGCTGGGCGCGGAGGGCTCGAAGGACGGCCAGGGTCAGGGAAACCACCAGGACAGTGGTGATCAGCGGCAGGAACCAGGCCCAGCCCCTGAGGACACCGTTCAGCGACAACGCGGCGCCCAGGACGGCTACGGAAATGGCAGCGGCCATGACCCATGGGTAGGGTCCCGGACCCGCAGTCCTTGGGCGGGACGGTGGTGTTGGCTGTTTCTGGCCTGGCGTTCCGTTCGCCGGGTTTGAGGCCGGGGAGTTCCGGTGGGAAGTAGTCGTCATCGGGGCACCGCCGCTCCACGCCTGACATCCATGGCAGCCCCTGCGGCGGCGACTATTCCACCTTCATCGAAGGAGGACCAGGCAGACGCCAACTGGGTCTTCGAGGTCACGGCGGCAACCCGCCAGCCCGCCTGGCGCAGGATCTCCAGGRCATCCTCGCTGCTTCGCGAAGAATCGCTGACCACCAGGGCGAAGGCGTTGGCGCCATAGGCGGCCGCAGGGGCCAGCGCCCTGGCTTCCGCGGGTGTCAGCGCACCCAACAACGCCAGAAGCGGTCCCCGCAAACGGTGTGCCGCCAGCTTGTCCATAAGCCTGTCGTCGAAGACTGAATCTGCAGCGTCGGCCGGTGCCTGGCCCGTCCTGACGTCGCGTTGCCCTGGTGCCGGATGTTCGGTGCGTGCAGGCCGGGGCCTCGGGCGACCGGAACCGTTCTCCGGCCGGTGATGCTCCGCCCTGGCGTGCCGGGGACCGCTGAGCTCGATGGCCGCCAACCCTTCCGCGATGGCCTGGAGGCCGCCAACACCGGAGAATTCCTCCGCGTCGGGATCCGGTGCCGAGCGGGAACGGAGGAATGCCGGTGCGCCGAACACATCCAGAATCCGCAGCGAATAGTTCCGCTCCGACAGATGCGCTGCGATCGATACGGCAGCGGTCACCATCCATTCAAAATCCGGGCCAGTCACCAGGTCGGAGTCTTCGTCATGGCCGCCAAAAACGGAACCAGCGCCGGCAGCGAAGGCCGAGAAGCGCTGATCCAGGACAATGGTGGCTTCCGGGGTGGTCACGGATTCCTCTTGGCGGACCATGAGCTGGCCGTGACGTGCCGTGGCAGCCCAATGGACGCGGCGCATGGGGTCGCCGTGCCGGTATTCGCGGGTCATGATGTCGTCGTCGCTGGGGTTGGCGCGGATCCGCGTCGCCGTCACGCCGTCGTTCCCGCGGGCCCCGGCGAGTCCGGTGACCGGAAGCTCGACGGCGGCCGGCGTCACGGTGAGGAGGTCGCCGTCGTCGATTGAGTGCCGCCGCAAGGAAAGGCCGAAGGGATCGCTGAACTCTGCGGTGACCGGACCGATCCGGAACTGTCCGCGCTTACCGGATCGGAGGTGGTACTCGTATCGGCTTGTGCCTCCCGAAGCGGAGCGGGCGGGGAAACGGAAGGCAGGCGGCTGGCCGAAACGGGGCGGCAATTGTTCCTCCATGATCACATGCCCCGTGGAATAGGACGTCCGCGCTACAGCCAGGCGGACTGTGGTGGTGCTGGATGTTTCCACCGTGGACGGATTGAACTCCCTGTACACCTGGAACTTGGGCTTGAGGACCCGTACTCCGGCAAGGGCAACCAGGGGGAGCAGGAGCAGAAGTACCGAAAGGGTCAGAAGATCGCGCCGGCCCATCACGTAGGCGGCCCCAAGGGAGATTGCGCCCGCGGCCAGCAGACCCCAGCCCCGGGAAGTGAACAGGTGTTTGGGAAGCCGGTCCATGAGTGCCATTGCGGGTACCTCCTAAACGGCGTGGCGGTCCCTGCGCCACGCACCGGGCGGGTCCTGGGCCACCGGCAGCGACCCCAGGATTCCACGAAGGACGCTCTGCGGCGTATCACCGGAACTGGCCGCCTTGCGGTCCAGGATGATCCGGTGGGCGAGCACTGATTCAGCGACATCCACCACGTCATCCGGAAGGACGAAATCCCGGCCATCCAGAGCGGCTGTGGCCTTCGCCGCGCGCAGCAGCTGCAACAGGGACCGCGGACTGGCACCCAGGCGAAGGCGGGCACTGTCCCGGGTGGCCCTGCCGATTGCCACCGTATATTCCTTGATCGCAGTGGAGACATGGACCTGTTGGACTGTGGCGATCATTGCCGCGACGTCGCTGGCCGTGACCACCGGGGTCACTTTGGCCAGGGGAGAAGTGGCCTGGTGCGTTTCCAGCATCTCGATTTCTGCGTCCTTGTCCGGATACCCCATCGAGATTCTGGCCATGAACCTGTCGCGCTGGGCCTCGGGCAACGGATAGGTGCCCTCCATCTCGATCGGATTCTGGGTTGCCACCACCATGAACGGCAAACCCAGCTGGTACGAATGGCCGTCCACAGTGACTTGGTGCTCTTCCATGCATTCCAGCAGAGCAGACTGGGTTTTGGCCGATGCCCGGTTGATTTCGTCGCCGATCACGATGTTCGCGAACACCGCTCCGGGACGGAACTCGAACTGCCGTGACGACTGGTTGTAGATGGAAACGCCGGTCACATCCGAGGGCAACAGGTCCGGGGTGAACTGGATACGGGAGACGGTGCAGTCCACGGTGCGGGCCAGCGTCTTCGCCAGCAGGGTCTTTCCGACGCCGGGTACGTCCTCCAGCAGCAGATGGCCTTGGGCGAGCAGGACAGTGAGCGCGAGCTTGGCGGCATCGGCCTTGCCGTCGATGACTTTGTTAATGGATCCAAGGATGCGCTCGCTGGCATCATGGAACCTGTCCTGGTCCAGGACCTGCGGCCTGTGCCCGTTCAGTCCTGCGCCATCACGGGGCAGCGAACTGTAATCCTCGCCCTGAAGAGGCGAGGATTCAACGGTGGCTTGTCGCTTTGACTCCATGGAATGCCCTTCAGCCTTCGCCGCGGCACCGCCGGTGCTGGCCGCCTGTCCGTTCCAGACTACCCAGACTTTGGCCGTCCCTGACATAGTGCTCCCGGAATTTATGTGCCAACTGGAATTTATCCGGACTGCAGGAGGACCGCAGTCCGATTAAGGTGGGAGCATGTGCGATTCCCTTGCTCCTGCCCCTTACCGCGCGTCACCGGGCGCTGACGAAAAGCCGGACGCCCGCCGGGAATACCCGCCCGCGCCCGAACCCCTGCCCGTACCGGTGATGGACAACCACACACATCTGGACTTCCGGCACGGATTGATCGAGGTATCGGTCCGGGATGCCATGGACTCCGCAGAGGCAGTTGGCGTGCAGGGAGCTGTGCAGGTTGGCTGCGACCTTGAGTCTTCGCGCTTCACTGTGCAGGCCGTGGACGCTGATCCGCGGCTGCTGGGGGCAGTGGCAATCCACCCCAACGATGCTCCCGTTTATGCGGGCCGCGGTGAATTGGATGCCGCGCTCGCGGAAATTGAGGAACTGGCAGCACATCCCCGTGTCCGGGCCATCGGCGAGACCGGTTTGGACTTTTTCCGCACCCACGGTGAGGGGCTGGCCCACCAGCGGTATTCCTTCCGTCGCCACATCGACATCGCCAAGCGCCTGGGACTGACCTTGCAGATCCATGACCGCGACGCGCACGACGACGTGGTGCAGGTACTGCGGGAAGAAGGAGCGCCGGAACGCGTGGTGTTCCATTGCTTCTCGGGGGACGAGGGACTCGCACGGATCTGCAATGACAACGGTTGGTACATGTCCTTCGCCGGCACCATGACCTTCAAGAATGCCGGAAACCTGCGATCGGCGCTGGCCATCGCCGAGCCAAGCCGGATATTGGTTGAAACCGACTCGCCCTTCCTGACGCCCCACCCGCACCGCGGCCGTCCGAACGCGAGCTACATGGTCCCGTACACCGTCCGGTCCATGGCCGAGGTGACAGAAAGTGACTTGGCCGAACTCTGTTCGCGCTTGGCCGAAAATACCTTGGAAGCGTACGGTTCCTGGGCCTGACACAGTAGTGATTTGCGCGCAGCGGGCGTTCGGGAATGGATACCCGGTATGCAGAAGTCTTGGTTCGTTTATAACAGATCGGTTACTGTGTTAAACAAGTAGCCGGGGTCGGGGAAGGCCTTCGGACAACTGGTCCAGTTGATTCCGGACCGTTCAGTTGAATGTTTTTGGCGGCACAGATGCCGGCAGCAAGAGTGGGACCAGGCAGTTTTGCCTGGCCCCTCGGTTTTGCGGCTGGCATTATTTCTGTGCTTTTCCCCGTGCCCGGATGGTCTGAGAGTTATGGGCAATCGTGATCAAGTTCTTCACAACGGATGGCAAGTTCAGCTTCCTCAAAGTAGGTGCCCAGTTGCTGGTAGTTGCAGCACTGGTGGTCGGTGTGGTCGCCTTCGTCGGCAACAACAAGACCGTCACCCTCAACGTTGACGGAAAGGTAAGCTCCATCCAGACCTTTGGCGGCACTGTTGACGAAGTAGTCAAGGCAGCCAAGGTCGAGCTGAAGGACGCAGACCGCGTTTCACCGGCCCTGGACGCGCGTGTCGATAACGGCTCCGTGGTGAACATCAACCTGGCCAAGGCGGTCTCCATTGAACTGGACGGCGCCCGCAAGACGGTCAACACCACCGCCTCCGACGTCGCCGGACTGGTCAGTGAACTTGGTGTAGCCAGCTCCTCGCAGGTTTCCCAGCCGAAGGAAGCTGCCCTGGAAGTTACGGGCTCCTTCGTCTCCATTTCCACCCCCAAGACCATCAGCGTGGTTGCCGACGGCAAGAGCACCAGCACCACCACCACAGCTGCTGACGTTGCCACCGTCCTCAAGGACGCCGGTGTCACGGTAGGCGCCAACGACCGCCTGTCCCAGCCCGGCAACGCCCCCGTCATCCAGGACATGGTCATCAAGGTTTCCCGCGTGGACACCAGCAAGACGGCCGAGGCCACTGAAGAAGTGCCGTTCGACAGCGTCAAGACCGAAAGCGCCGATCTCTTCAAGGGTGAGGAAAAAGTCACCCAGGAAGGCGTCGCCGGTTCCCTGGTCAAGACCTTCAAGCTGGTTCTCGTGGATGGACGCGAAGCGTCGCGAACCCTGGTCTCCAGCAACGTGTCCACCCCGCCGGTCGCAGAAAAGATCAGCGTAGGCACCAAGGCCCGCCCCGTGGCAGCACCCGCAGCCGCTGCTGCTGCAGCAGCCCCTGTATCAAGCGGTCCCACCGGTGCTCCGAACGAGGCCATGTGGGACAGGATCGCCCAGTGCGAGTCCGGTGGAAACTGGGCCATCAACACCGGTAACGGCTACTACGGTGGACTCCAGTTCTCCGGCCCCACCTGGCTTGCCAACGGTGGTGGCGCCTACGCTCCGACCGCAAACCTCGCCACCAAGGCCCAGCAAATCGAGATCGCCAACCGCCTGTACGCCAAGAACGGCCTCAGCGACTGGGGCTGCGCGCACGCAGCCTGACCCCGGACAGGCGATACGATACCTAGGTGACTGAACCGAATTCCGAACCCGCCGCCGTCGCGCCTTTGATGGGCGCAACCGACATCCGACGGCTCGCCGAGGAAATCGGTGTACGCCCCACGAAAACACTGGGGCAGAACTTTGTGATCGATGGAAACACCATCCGCAGGATCGTGACAGCGGCCGCTATCGATGCCGACGAGACCGTACTGGAAGTGGGACCCGGACTGGGTTCCCTGACGCTCGGACTCCTCGATGCGGCCAAGAATGTCGTGGCCGTGGAGATCGACCCCGTCCTGGCAGGAAAACTGCCCGAGACGGTGCGGGAATGGCGCCCCGAGGCCCAGGACAATTTCCACCTGGTCCTCTCCGACGCCATGAAGGTCACGGAGCTGCCCGTCGATCCGACGGCGTTGGTGGCCAACCTCCCGTACAACGTGGCCGTTCCCGTGGTCCTGCACCTCCTCCAGCATTTCCCCACCCTGCAACACGGACTGGTCATGGTGCAGGACGAAGTGGCCGACCGCCTTGCTGCAAGCCCGGGCTCCAAGATCTACGGCGTTCCGTCGGTCAAGGCAGCCTGGTACGGGCACATGCGCAAGGCCGGCGTTATCGGGATGAACGTGTTTTGGCCCGCACCGAAAATCCACTCCGGACTGGTCGCCTTCACCCGGCACGAACCTCCCGTTACGCACGCCACCCGCGAGCAGGTCTTCGCCGTCATCGACGCTGCCTTCGCCCAGCGCAGGAAGACCCTGCGCGCCGCCTTGGCGGGATGGGCCGGAAGCGCCGCAGAGGCTGAACGCTGCCTCGTGGCGGCCGGCGTCGACCCCACAGCACGCGGCGAAGTCCTGGATATCTCCGCCTATGTCAGGATTGCCGAAGCCCGCCACCCCGTGGGCGCATGAATCCGGGAACCAGCAGACCGGGCGGTCTCCCATTCGCGGGAGACCGCTTCCACGCCCGGACAGTCCGCGTCAAGGCACCCGGCAAGGTCAACGTCTCCCTAAGCGTTGGTCCGCTCAGGCCAGACGGCTACCACTCCGTGGCGAGCGTCTACCTGGCCGTATCCCTGTACGAAGAAGTTGCGGCCACCAGCACCGAAGGCCCTGGAATCACCGTCAGCATCAGTCCGGATAGCACGCTGGACCTGGACGGCGTGGATATTCCCCTGGACGAACGAAACCTCGCCTACAAGGCTGCAGCAATCATGGCCGAGGTCTCCGAAAAGCCCACGGGTGTGCACCTTGAGATCACCAAGCGGGTCCCGGTCGCCGGCGGCATGGGCGGCGGTTCCGCGGACGCGGCGGCCACGCTCCTGGCCTGCGATGCGCTGTGGAACAGCGGCCTTTCCCGCGAGGAACTCGCGCATCTGGCGGCTGAACTGGGCGCAGACGTGCCGTTTTCGCTCCTTGGCGGCACCGCCGTCGGGCTCGGCGTGGGCGACAAACTGTCGCCGGCTCTGGCCAAGGCCCAAATGGACTGGGTGCTCGTCTTCGCCGATTACGGGCTCTCCACCCCGGACGTCTTCCGTACCCTGGATGGCTTGCGTGACTCCGAAGGTGCGGACATTCCCGAGCCGGTTGCCGTGGATCCCACCATTTTGCAGGCCCTGCGCAACGGGGATCCCGAAACCCTGAGCCGTGTCCTCATCAACGATCTCCAGCGGGCTTCGATCGCCCTTGCGCCGCAACTGCGCGACACCATCGGCTTGGGCGAAGCACGCGGCGCCCTCGCCGGCATGGTCTCCGGTTCCGGCCCTACCATCGCCCTGTTGGCCCGGGACTCCGTCTCCGCCAGCGTCCTCGCCGAGGAGCTGACCCACCGCGGGCACACCGCGGTGGCCGTCCACGGCCCCGTTCCCGGAGCCCGGATCATCTCCGATACCCTCCTTTAGTACCTCTCCGCATTCCCGGCAGTAGAAAGTAGTACCCATTGGCCCACCTGCTTGGCGGCGAAAACCTCACCGTTTCGTTCGCGACCCGCACTGTCCTTGACGGCGTCACCCTCGGTTTGGAGGATGGCGACCGGATCGGCATGGTGGGCCGCAACGGCGACGGCAAGTCCACGCTCATGCGGCTTCTGGCCCTGCGATCCACCCCGGATTCCGGCCGCGTCACCAAGCGCGGTGACGTCACTGTGGGCTACCTGGACCAGGGAGACGTGCTCGACGGCGACCTGACGGTAGGCGCTGCGATTGTCGGCGACCGCGCAGATCACGAATGGGCGGCCAACGCCAAGATCCGCGAAGTCATGGGCGGCCTGGTGGGGGACGTCGACTGGCATGCCAACGTCCACGCCCTCTCCGGTGGCCAGAAGCGCCGTGTGGCCCTGGCCAAGCTCCTCATTGAAGACCACGACGTCATCATGCTGGACGAGCCCACCAACCACCTCGACGTCGAAGGGGTCGCCTGGCTGGCCCGGCACCTGAAGACGCGGTGGCGTGCCAACCAGGGCGCCTTCCTGGTGGTAACCCACGACCGTTGGTTCCTGGATGAAGTCTGCAACTACACCTGGGAAGTCCACGACGCCATGGTGGACATGTTCGACGGCGGTTACGCCGCCTACGTTCTGGCGCGCGCCGAGCGCGACCGCATGGCCGCCGTCGTCGAAGGTAAACGCCAGCAGCTCGTCAAAAAGGAACTTGCCTGGCTGCGCCGCGGTGCGCCCGCCCGGACGGCGAAACCGAAGTTCCGCATCGAAGCTGCCAACGACCTCATCGCCGACGTGCCGGACCCCCGCGACTCCGTGGCGCTCAGCAAGATGGCAACAGCCCGCTTGGGCAAGGACGTGCTGGACCTTGAAAACGTCACCCTGGACTTCGAGGGTGGCCAGAGTGGTCAAAAACTGTTTGACAACATCACCCTCCGGCTCGCACCGGGCGAACGGCTCGGCCTGGTCGGTGTCAACGGAGCCGGCAAGTCCACACTCCTGAAACTGCTCAACGGCGAGATCCAGCCGACTTCCGGCAAGGTCAAACGCGGCAAAACCGTAGTGACGGCAGTGCTGACCCAGGACGTCAAAGAGCTCGATGACGTGTCGGACTTGCGTGTGATCGAAGTCATCGAACGCGAAAAGCGGTCATTCAGTGTTGGCGGCAAGGAGTTTACCGCCGGACAGTTGGTCGAGCAGTTGGGGTTCACGAAGGAGAAGCAGTGGACGCCCGTGAGCGACCTCTCCGGTGGCGAACGGCGGCGGCTCCAACTCCTGCGCCTGCTGGTAGGGGAGCCCAACGTCCTCATGCTCGACGAACCCACCAACGACCTCGATACCGACACCCTTGCCGCCGTCGAAGATGTTCTTGATGGCTGGCCGGGCACCCTGGTGGTCGTCAGCCACGACCGCTACCTCCTGGAACGCGTCACCGACAACCAGATGGCATTGCTGGGTGACGGCAAACTCCGTGGTCTGCCCGGTGGGGTGGACCAGTACCTCGAACTGCGTGAAGCCGCCCTGGCGTCGGGCGCTGTTGGTGGGGGATCCGGTGCGCCGACTTCTGCCAGCGGGTCTTCTTCGCCCGCAGCCGCTCCGTCCGGTGCCAGTGAAGCCGAGAAGCGTGAAGCCCGCAAGGACCTCAACAGGATCGACCGGCAGCTCGGCAAGATCGCGCAGCAGGAAGAGAAACTCCACGCCCAGATGGCGGCGAAGTCCGAATCCGGTGACTTCGACGCCCTGGGAGAACTCAATACCAAGCTCCGTGAGTTGCTCGACGAAAAAGAGGGCCTGGAACTGGAGTGGCTCGAGGCCGCTGAGATCCTGGGCGAGTAGTCCGCGCCTTGGTGCGTCCGGCGGCAATCTCGTCGGCTGCGGGCGGCGGGGTCCGCCGTCGTGTGTTGCGTCCGGCGGGGTCCCGCCGTCGCTTGGCCACGACGCTCCCTCACATCCCTAGGGTTTGAGCGTGACGCTTGCTCACGTTCCTGGGGTTTGGGCGTGGCGCTTGCTCACATCACGGCGTGGGTTCGTAGCCAATCAGCCAGTGCAAACCATAACGGTCGATGACTTGACCATCCGAAGCTCCCCACGGTTTCTTGGCCAGGGGGTCCACGATGCGGCCGCCGTCGGCGAGCTTGTCGAACCACTCGTGGAGGATCCGAGGCTCCGCCGTGCCCAGCAGCGAGAGCATGGCGCCTTCGATCCGGACAGGCATTTGGTCCGCGGCTGCATCGGCTCCGTATAGGGCAACGACGCCGGTGAGGACTCCGTGGGCGACGGCGTCGGCGGGACCGTCGGTGCGCGAAAAGTCCCCATAGGAGTGAAGAGTAAGTTCTCCACCGAACACTCCTGCGTAGAAACCCAGAGCTTCGCGTGCTGTGCCGGGAAAGCTGAGATAGAGCTGGGGTGCTGTCATGCGCACATCCTACTCATGCCGCGGAGGGATGGGGTGAAGCTTGAGGGGTGTGAGGGAGGGTTGGGGTGAAGCTTGAGGGGTGTGAGGGAGGGGTGGGGTGAAGCTTGAGGGATGTGAGGGAGGGTCAGTCCTCGGAGCGCAGTCCGGGTTCCTTCTGGAGCCCCGTCAACCCGTTCCAGGCAAGGTTCACCAAGTGGGCTGCAACGGCGCGTTTATCGGGCTCGCGGCTGTCGAGCCACCACTGGCCGGTCATCGCTACCATCCCCACCAGCATCTGGGCGTACATTGCTCCATCGGCTGCGCTGAAGCCACGGCGGGCGAACTCGTCGGAGAGCAGGTGCTCCACCCGTGCGGTGACATGCGATAGCAGAGTGGAGAAAGCTCCCTCGGGCTGCGACGGCGGGGCGTCGCGCATCAGGATCCGGAAGCCGTCCGTGCGGTCCTCGATGTAACCGAGGAGAGCCAAAGCGGCCCGCTCAACCAGCACGCGGGGCTTGGCTTCGGTGCTGAGGGCCTCGGTGATGGAGTCCAGGAGGATCCGGAACTCGGTCTCGACGACTTGCCGGTACAGCCCTTCCTTGGAGCCAAAATGTTCATAGATCACGGGCTTGGAAACACCGGCAGAAGCGGCAATTTCCTCGATGGTGGTGCCGTCCAGGCCCCGGCTGGCAAACAGCGCACGGCCGATGCCGATCAACTGCGACTTGCGCTGTTGGCCCGTCATCCTGACGCGCACTGGCTGGCCTTCGGACGCTTGGTCGAGCGGGGCAGAGGTGCCCACAGGCCGGGAAAGATCAGTGCGCTTGCTCACGTGACCATCATGCCCCAGATGGCCGGTGGTGCGGGTGAACGCACCGTGCAATGGTGCGTCGCGAAGCGTTTGCCGAGGGGTCAAGTCGCGAAGCATGCAAAGGTCATGGCAAACTAGTTTCTTGTGTGTGGAACCCGGTGAGCCGGGAGACCTTACGGGCCGCTGGTCCGAAGGATGAACCATGCACGGTCCGCTCTGGTGTAACGGCAGCACCCCGGCCTTTGGAGCCGTGGAGTATAGGTTCGAATCCTATGGGCGGAACGGTCGGAAAACGCGCTCCTTCTCTGTACCTGCGACGGCTCTAACGGTGCCTGGGTCCATTGTTGGATGGCAGCATTCCGAAGCCGGGTTACCCGGGACATACCGAGCAAGGAGAGCCAGTACGTGAGCCCCGAAACCAACGGTCCCGCAGCGGTGATCGTCTTGGCCGCAGGCGCCGGAACGCGCATGAAGTCGCGCACTCCCAAGATCCTCCACGAAATCGGCGGCCGCTCAATGGTTGGCCACGCCCTCCTCGCAGCCCGGGCCATTAACCCTTTGAAGCTCGCTCTGGTTGTCCGGCACGAGCGGGACCGGGTAGCCGAGCACGTCTCTGCACTGGACCCCGAGGCCCTCATTGTTGACCAGGACGAGGTTCCCGGCACAGGCCGTGCAGTGGAAGTCGCGCTGAACGCCCTGGATACCGAAGGCGAACTCACGGGCACCGTGGTGGTCACTTACGGCGATGTTCCCCTCCTGACCGGCGAGCTCCTGGCCGAACTGGTCACCACTCACGAGTCCGAAGCCAACGCCGTCACCGTTCTCACTGCAGTCCTGGATGACGCCACCGGTTACGGCCGCATTCTTCGCGCCGATGACGGCACCGTTACGGGCATCCGCGAACACAAGGACGCCAGCGATGCTGAGCGCAGCATCCGCGAGGTGAACTCCGGTATCTACGCTTTCGACGCTGCAGTGCTCCGGACCGCCTTGGCCAAGGTGACCACTGACAACGCCCAAGGCGAGATGTACCTGACCGATGTCCTCGGTTTGGCGCGCGACGCCGGCGGCCGGGTTGCCGCCGTCGTGACCGAAGACCGTTGGCAGGTGGAGGGTGCCAACGACCGCATCCAGCTTTCGGCGCTCGGCGCCGAGCACAACCGCCGCATCATCGAAGCCTGGATGCGCGCCGGAGTGACCGTGGTGGACCCCGCTACCACGTGGATCGACTCCACTGTCACCCTCGACGAAGACGTCCGTTTGCTGCCCAACACGCAACTGCACGGTTCCACCACCGTGGCGCGCGACGCCGTCGTGGGTCCTGACACGACGCTCACCGATGTGAACGTGGGGGAGGGTGCCAAGGTGACCCGAACGCACGGTTCCGGTTCCACGATCGGCGCCAAGGCAAGCGTGGGACCTTTCACGTACCTCCGCCCGGGCACCGTGCTGGGCGAGACCGGCAAGATCGGCGCGTTCTACGAAACCAAGAACGTGACCATCGGCCGCGGTTCCAAGCTTTCCCACCTGGGCTACGCAGGCGACGCCGAAATCGGTGAGGATACCAACATCGGGTGCGGCAACATCACCGCAAACTACGACGGCGAGAAGAAGCACCGCACGGTGATCGGCTCGGGCGTCCGCACCGGTTCCAACACCGTCTTCGTCGCCCCTGTCACCGTTGGTGACGGCGCCTACAGCGGTGCCGGGGCAGTCATCCGCAAGGACGTGCCGGCAGGCGCCCTGGCCGTCAGCCTGGCCGCCCAGCGCAACGCTGAAGGCTGGGTCATCGCGAACCGTCCCGGCAGCGGCTCCGCAAAGCTGGCCGAGGCCGCGCAAGAGAAGACCTCCTCCATTCCCTCACAATCCCCGGCAACCACAGAAGAAGGCAATCAGGCATGAGCGAAATTACCGCACACGGTGAGAAGAAACTGATTCTCGCCGCCGGAAGGGCGCATCCGGAGCTGGCGCAGGAAATCGCGAAGGAGCTGGAGACCGAGCTCCTGCCCATCGACGCCTACGACTTCGCCAACGGTGAAATCTATGTCCGTTCGGCCGAGAGCGTGCGAGGCACCGATGCCTTCGTCATCCAGGCGCACCCGGCACCGCTGAACAACTGGCTCATGGAGCAGTTGATCATGATCGATTCCCTCAAGCGCGCCTCTGCCAAGAGGATCACGGTTGTCTCGCCGTTCTACCCGTACTCCCGCCAGGACAAGAAGGGCCGCGGTCGCGAGCCGATCTCGGCCCGCCTCGTCGCGGACCTGTACAAGACGGCCGGCGCGGACCGCATCATGTCCGTGGACCTGCACACCTCGCAGATCCAGGGCTTCTTCGATGGCCCCGTTGACCACTTGATGGCCATCCCGCTGCTGGCTGATTACATCCGGACCAAGGTTGAAGCCGACAACATCACTGTTGTTTCCCCCGACACCGGACGTGTCCGCGTTGCCGAGCAGTGGGCTGAACGCCTGGGCGGCGCCCCGCTCGCGTTCGTTCACAAGAGCCGCGATCTCACGGTGCCCAACCAGGCTGTCTCCAAGACCGTTGTGGGCCAGGTCGAGGGCCGCACCTGTGTCCTGATCGACGACATGATCGACACTGGTGGAACCATCTCGGGCGCTGTCCAGGTGCTGAAGAATGCCGGCGCCAAGGATGTCATCATCGCCTGCACCCACGCTGTTTTCTCCGATCCCGCAGCGCAGCGGCTGGCCGACTCCGGCGCCCGCGAAGTTGTGGTCACCAACACCCTGCCCATCCCGGCTGAGAAGCGATTCCCGTCGCTCACGGTTCTGTCGATCGCACCCTTGATTGCACGCGCCATCCGTGAAGTGTTCGACGACGGTTCGGTCACCAGCCTGTTCGACGGCAAAGCTTAGGCCTGAAGCCAGCTGACTGAACGGGCCATCCGCCGCCTCCGGGCGAGTGGGTGGCCCGTTTTTTCATGCCCGTTTTCAGAAAGCGGACGTTCCGCTGCTAAACTCTTGGGGATACCTTGGCGAGGGAGAGCACATCCGGTCCGCAGTTCGTGGACCAGATTGCGGGTCTCCGTTATCGACTGGGTCTGCATCTCCTTCAACACAGGCAGAACGGCTGCTCCGCGGCCGGCTTCAGCCGGGCGTAGAAGGTCTCCAGACCTCCGCCCTTGCTGAAATACCAGCCCGGATCCTTCCGGGCGCCACAGTAATCAAGGAGTACACATGTCTGAGCAGAAGCTCACCGCAGAACTGCGCACCGAATTCGGCAAGGGTTTCGCCCGCCGTGCACGCATGGCCGGCCAGATCCCGGCTGTCATCTACGGCCACGGCGCAGAGCCGATCCACATCAACCTGCCGGGCCGCGCCACCACCCTGGCCGTGCGCGTTTCCAACGCCCTCCTCGCAATCGACGTCGACGGCGAGCAGCACCTGACGCTCGTGAAGGACATCCAGCGCGATCCCGTAAAGCAGATCATCGAGCACGTTGACCTCCAGACCGTGAAGGCCGGCGAGAAGGTTACCGTCGACATCGCCATCCACGTCTCCGGTGAAGTTGCTCCGGGTGCTGTTGCCAGCCTCGAAGCCACCACGGTTTCCCTCGAAGCCGAGGCAACCCACGTGCCCACCGCCGTCGAGGTCAACATCGAAGGCCGCAAGGCCGGCGAGAACATCCACGCTTCGGACCTCGAACTGCCGAAGGGTTCCACCCTCCTCACCGAAGGTGACACCCTGGTGGTCCGCGTTGCTGAAGAGGCAAGCACCGAAGAAGAAGAGACCACGGAAGCAGCTGCCGAGTAGTCTTTTGACCGCTTGAGGCTGACGCCGTTCAGTGGCCGGGTCCCTTTGGGTCCCGGCCACTTTCCTTTGCTCCAGCCCTCCACATCTCCGCTCCTCCCAACTACGTTCCCTAGGATGAGACCCATGACTGACACCTGGCTGATCGTCGGCCTCGGCAACCCCGGCAGTGAGTACAGCAACAACCGGCACAATGTTGGCCAGATGGTGCTGGACGAACTGGCTTCCCGCATGGGTGGAAAGTTCAAGGTCCACAAGGCCCGCGCACAGGTAGTGGAGGGACGCCTGGGCATCGGCGGTCCCCGCGTGGTGCTGGCCAAACCGATGACTTACATGAACGTTTCCGGGGGTCCTGTGGCGGGGCTGTGCAAGTTCTTCGACATCGCCCCGGACCATGTGATTGCTGTCCATGATGAGATTGACATCCCTTTTAACACAGTCAAGTTAAAAATTGGCGGAGGCGAGGGAGGCCACAACGGTCTCCGGGACATTTCGAAGGCCCTGGCTACAAAGGACTATCTGCGTGTTCGAGTGGGCGTCGGAAGGCCTCCTGGACGGATGGATACGGCCGACTACGTGCTTCGGGATTTCGCCACCGCGGAGAAGAAAGAGCTGCCCTTCCTCCTCGACGAGTCAGCTGACGCTGTGGAGTTGCTTATCAGCCAGGGCCTGTTGGCGGCCCAGCAGAAGCACCACCCGGCCAAAGCTTGAGCAAATCTTGAGTAAAGCCTGATCAAAGACTGACGGTCCGGAGGACCTTAAGGCCTACAAACTGTCGGCGCCCGAAGGTAGTGTGCATGGTACGCAGATGAGCGGTGGGGGACTATCGCGAATGTGTTAGCTAAGGATGCGGATGTCGTCGGAGTTGCTAAACAGGAGCGGTGGAGGCGCAGCGAGGGCTGCGGCTCCCGATCTTGTGGGCGGACCCAGCGATCGCCAGACCTGGTCGCTTCTGGCCCGCAGCCACGACCTGTCCAAGGCCATCAAGTACCTTGAATCGCCCCTGACCTTCGGAGTGGTCCTCACCGGCGAACGGGGGATCGGCAAATCGGGGCTGGCCAGGGCAGTGGTGTCATCACTCGGCCCCATGGTCCACAGCCTGCAGCTCCGCAATACCGTTGCGAACGGCCAAACCCCCTATGGATGCCTGGGTTTCCTGCTGGCCCGTTTGCCCTCGGAAGCCGTGGGTTCCCCGACAGGCATCCTGCACGCGGTCACCAACCTGATCAGGACCGAAGCCGCCGGACGTGACACGGTCTTCATCGTTGACAACGCGGGCGGCATGGATCCGATGAGTACCGGCGTGCTGTTGAACCTCATGGCCACGGGCACGGCCAAAGTGGTGGCCACGGTGCAGCGGGCCAGCGATCTCCCAGCGGATTTCCACCGCATGGTCCTGGACGGTGAACTGGGCGAGGTTCACTTGAACACGCTCAGCGAAGAACAGGCAAAGCAGGTGCTTGGTTCGGTTTTGGGCCACTACGTATCAACAACCCTGGCGGGGTCGCTGCACGCGGCCGTAGGCGGCAACCCCATGCTGCTGCATGCGCTCCTGGAGGATCAGCGCCACAGGGGCAACCTGGTTCTCAACGACTCCGTGTGGACCCTCCGTGACCGGATCACGCTGGAGGGAGCCACGGTGGTGGAGGACTTCGTCCGTTCCAGATTGGCGCGCGAACCGCAGGCCAGCAGGACGGTCGTCGAAGTCCTGGCTTGCGCGCATCGCGCTACTCTGGTGGATCTTGCGGCCATCTTTGGGACACAGGTCCTGGTGGAGATGGAAGAATCCGGGCTGCTCACCGTCCAGAGGAACGGTGAACACTGGGTCTCCTTGCGGGATCCCTACGTGGGCGAGGTAGTGCGTAGCTGGCTGAGCACGCGCCGCACCAAGGAACTCAAGACGATGCTGTACGGCCCCAAAGAGCCGGAGCTCAGCGGACTGGCTCCACAGGACCTGTTGAGCTATGCCGCATGGATGCATGCCTGCGAGGACGAACCGCAGCCTTCCCCGGCGTTGGCCCTTGCGGCAGGCCGCGCCGCGTTGAACGATTACGACCCCAACTTCGCCATCCAGTGCATCGCATCCCTGGACCCCAAGGACAGTGAATGGGTCCGTGGCCAGCGGCTCAAAGCCGCTGCCTACCTGATGCTGGACCTGCCGCTGCACGCTGCCCAGGCGTTGGATGAAATCTCCGAGTCCCACCTCGCCGGGCTGGACCCATTGGAGTTCGCCGAGGTCACGGCAGCACAATGCCAGGCCATGACCTGTATTGACGGCCGGTCCGGGATGGTTCCGAGTGTCATCGCAGGTGCCTTCGAAACGCTCGAGGCGAAGTCCGCCGATTATCCGGCAGAAGAACTGTCAAAGGCCCGTAACCGTCTGCAGCTGTGCAGCTACGAGTACAAGACGTTCATGGGCGAGTACGCGTCCATGATCGAGGACCTGGAACGGGAACTGGCCAAGGACCCCTGCGAGGACCGTGAGCACTGGCTGAGGTCCTCGTTCTTCCTCATGGAAGCGCGGTGCATTCTGGGAAGGGAGCTGGAAGCGCAGGAGCTCGCCCGACGTGTTTCACGGCATCTGGGGGACACGGACAGGCCCGCCCAACTGGAGGAGGCGTTCGCCAAACACGCTTTCCTGGTTCTCCTGCTGTCCGGCCAGTGGCGCAAATGCATCGAACTGATGCGGCGCACACCGTCAAGGCCGTCCCGCCTCCAGTACCGCGGAGCACTTACTGAGCTGGGCGTTGGTTTGGCGTACGCCTACGCCGGCAAGCCCGCCAGCGCGATCGAACCGCTGCGTTCCGCTGTTGCCCAGCTCGAGCTCCGACCCGCCATGAACATGAACAAGGTGGCCTACGCTGCCACCGCGTTCGCTTACGCCCAACTGGGCAATTCCGCCGAAGCAGGCCGCTACCTGGACCTGTACAGGACCTGYCGGGGCATGGGGATGTACTTCTCCGAGTCCGTGGCGGAGTTTTGCGCCGAGATGGCGGGCAGGTGGATGGGCGACTCCGACGTCAAGGAAAGGCTCCTTGCCAGGGTCCACGACGACATCGGGCAACAGCGGTACACGACGGCGGGCATCTGCCTTTTCGGCGCCACGGTGGAAGGCTCCGATGAGGAGTACAGGCTGCTTGAGGACATTGCCGGCCGCCGCCAAGGGCCGCTCGCGAAAATCTCCGGCGACCTTGCCCGTGGCTCGTTGAGCAAGAGCTCACGGTCCCTGTTGGCAGCCGCCGACGCCGCCGCTTCCTTGGATTTGCTGGTAGTCGAAGCACGGTGCGTGGCCATGGCATTGGACTTCGCCCGCGATGCCGGCGAGACGACAACAGCGCGGACGGCCCAGTTGAGGCTGGAACGCCTGGAGCATTCCGTCTCCGCTCTTCCCATCCAGCCAAGAAGCGACGCGCCGGTATTGACCGAGCGGGAACGCCAAATTGCTAAACTCGCCGGAAAGGGTGTCAGTAACCGCGAAATCGCGATGGATATTGGGGTGTCTGTGCGAACAGTAGAAGGCCATTTGTACCAGGTATTCACCAAGCTCGGTGTGTCGTCTCGGGGCGAGCTAAATGGGCTCCTGTGAGGTAGGACGGGCAGTATCCGCAACTCCGGCACGGGCTGCACATGCAGGCTGAGCACCTTGTTGGCCGGGACTCCGAAATGGAGCTGGCCCTGGAGATATTGCGTCAGGAAGGTGCCGGGGCCGTTCTGGTCGTGGCAGATCCCGGCATCGGTAAAACCGCCCTTTCCGATGAGATAGCCGCCCGCCTGGCATCGGAAATGGTGGTGATGCGGGTCCATGGCAGCCCTGCGCTGTCCGCCGTTCCCTATGGTGTCCTGGCGCCCTATTTGCTGGACCTTCCGGTAGAGCAGGCCACATCGCCGGTGGCCATCCTCCGTGAATTCTGGTCGCAGTTCGAGAAGCGGCGTGGCGGCGAAGGTGCGCGCCTTCTGCTCATCGTTGACGACGCCCACGAGCTCGACGAAGGCAGCACGCAGATCCTGGCTGAACTGGTTACTGCAGGCTGGGCCCGGCTGGTTGCAACCAGCAGGCCCAGGCCTGGCCTTCCGGCGGCACTGCTCCAACTTTGGTACGACGGTTTGGCCGAGCGCTTGGAGCTGCATCCCCTGGACAAGGAAACAGCCACGGAACTTGTGGAGAAGACCCTGGGCGGGACGGTCATGGCAAGCGCGGTGGATGTGCTGCATGGGTTGTCCGAGGGCAATCCGCTGCTGTTGCGCTGCCTCCTGGATGACACCAGGGCGGACGGGAACCTGGTGCGGCGAAACGGCGTCTGGCTCCTGACACAGGAACCCTCGGGCAGTGGCGAAAACCTGGCCGAGGTTGTCCGGAACAGGGTGCTGCGAACCAGTGAGGCCGAACGGGAGGCGATGTTCGTCATTGCCTTGTCCGAGCCCGTCCCTGCCGCTTTGCTGGACGCGGAGGTCGGCAGGGACACTGTTCGGGCTTTGATGGACAACAGGCTCGTGATCCCCACGAACGGCCCCGGCAGCCCATTGAAGATGTGGCATCCGATGTACAGCGAGGCCCTGCGCCAGATCGTTTCGCCTGCCCGCAGCCTCCAGATCCGCCAGCGGATGGTGCAGCATCTTGCGGTGGAACCGGCCACGGCTGAGGGGCTGCTCCGCATGGTGAGCTGGGCGCTTGACTGTGGTGCCGACGTCGCCGATGAACAGCTGCTGCAGGCAGCTTTCCTTGCGGCCAAACTCCTGCAGAATCCTTTGGCGGTTGCCGCCGCCAGCAGAGTCCGCTCAGAGGCGCTGCGGCCGCGGGCTCGCGCTGTGATGGCCATGGTCAGCTATAACGACGGCGATTACAGCAGTGCCGTGCGTCTGCTGGAGGAGGGAAACGGGTTCCTGGACGCCGATCCGCTGGGACCGACGGGCGCAGGCTTGTTGTGGGCTGCCGCCCGCTCGGCCAAAGGCGATTCGGCGTCCAGCATCGCAGCGGACGCCCGCAACGCCGCCAAATCCCTGACGGACGGGTCAGCGTCGTCGGACCCCATGGCCGCGCAGGTCAACAGGCATGCCTCGGCCCTGGAACTGGCCGCACTGGCCCACGAAGGCCGTTACGGTGAACTTCGCGAGGGGCTGGAGCTGTTTGCCGAAGGACTCCGGACCGACGAGCCGGACAGCGTGATGAACCGGATTTTCCTCCTGGCCATGAAATGCGAGCTCCTCACCGTTGAGGGCCAGCCCGAGCAAGCCTTCGACGCCGGACGCGAAGCCATGGTCCTCGTGGATGAACACAGCGACAACCTGCTCTACTTCGGCGACTTCGTCCTGGTCCGATACGCGTTGGCGGCCTTGGAATCGGGGGACTGGGGTGCAGCCGATGCTGCCCTGGACCGGTATGCGGCAAGCTCAGCCATGGGGCTCATCACCTTCGGCGGAGACATCCAGGCGCTCAAGGGGTTGGCCCTGCTGCGGCAAGGACGCACGGAGCAGGCCACGGAACTCCTGACCCCCGCAGTCGAAGCCCTCCGGGTGAAGGACCCGCAACTGCTCAGGAGCCTGGGGAACGCCCTGGCGTTCTACGCGGCCGGCAAAACCGGAAACACTGCGCTCGCACAACGGCTGGCAAGCGAACAGGTCCCTGGCAGGGGGAGCAACTACGTTGAGGCGCTTGCCGGGCTGTTCACGCTGGCCGGCCAAGAACTCCTCAGCAAAGGATCCGGACTTCCAAAACTGCGGGACCTGCCGGAGACCGGCCGTTTGCACACGTTGCCGGGCCTGCACCTGCAGAACCTCATCCTGAGGACTGAACTCGGGGACGTCGCTGCAGTGGAGTCCATCGAGGAGACCGCATCCCTGATGACGGGCGCCTGGGCGGCCGGATGGCAATCGCTCGCCGCAGCCCAATTGAAGGGTGGCGGCCAGGCCTTCGTGAACGCAGGAAACCTGCTGTCCGCGGCCGGGATGCCGGGGCCTGCTGCAGCAGCGTTCGACAAGGCGGCGGCAACCTTCGACGCCGAAGGCAAGCGTCCGGAAGCGCGGCAGGCCGCCGTCATGCGGGACGTCAACCAAGCCAGCCTGGGCGACTCCGTGGTCCATGACCCCAACACCGAGACCGATCACGCCGTGCCCCTGACCCGGCGTGAGCAGGACATTGTGGCGCTGGCCGTATCAGGTCTCACGGATCGCCAGATCGCCGAAAAACTCATGGTCTCGGTTCGCACCGTGGAAGGCCACTTGTACCGCAGCTACGCGAAGCTGGGCATCCGTCGTCGTGAAGATCTTGGCGCTGCTGTCCGTCACTGACGCGGAGCGCGATCGAGTACCCGAAAACTCCCTTTAGCGCTCTGACGCGGAATCCTGCCCTATTTAACTAATCAATGGAGTAATTCGCGGGTTTTTCGTGTCGGAACCAAGTAGTGCCCCTTCCCCGTACTGAGTACAACACAGTATCCAGCCCTGAAAAGCCCCCCAGTAATCGAGTACCGATTACTGGTGTTTGGCTTTTGCGCCCCCGGCAGTATTGATCTTGGAAGAACGGTTCAGCCCCAAGCATCACCGGGATTCCGAAAGTCGCATCAACCGCATCGGTGGTCTCTTCAGCCGATGCCCCGGCCACCGAAGGGTGGTCCGGCCCTGAACGAAGCCGGCGGCGACAGAGTCTTCTGAGACCGAGACTCTCCCCCCAGCCGCCGCCGGCTTCTAAGCCAGGGACCCCGCGAATCGCGGACATCAAAACTTCCCGGACATGGGACTGCTGCTATTGGAGTGTGCATGCTGCCGGACCCTTGGCTGGACGAAGACACCGTCGCAGCCAGGCTGGGATCTCCGACACTGCCCGATAGGGCGCAATTGCTGGAACTCGTCTTTTCCGCCGTACGGTCATCTTCCAAGAGCGGCATCCTGGTGGCAGGGGAGAAGGGCTCGGGCAAGAGCCACATGTTGCTCTCCCTCAAAGCCGGACTTCCCGGGACCATGGATGTCAGGACCTTCGCCGGAAGCCTGGACCTGACGGCGACCCAATACGGTGTCCTGGGTGCCTCAACAGGCGTCCTGGGTGGCGCCGCGCGTGTCCTGGGGGCCAGCACCGGGGGGACCGGCACCGAGGGGACCGGCACCGAGGGGACCGGCACCGAGGGGACCGGCGAGGGCTTGCTCCCGGGGCTCCATGTCCTGCGCGCCCTGACCAGCACACTCGGACCGGCCAGCTACCTGTATTCGCCTCCCGTCGCGCGGCGAGGCAACAAACGCCGGAACCACCAGGCCCGTCCCCAGCTGGTGCTGCTGGTGGACGACATCCACTACGTGGATCCTGCCTCCCTGGGTGTGCTGCTCCAGCTCATTCCTGGATTCGGTGCCAAACTCGTTGCCACGGCTGACAGCCGGAGCCCGCTGCCGCAGGATCTCTATCAGCTCTGGGAAGACGGCTTCATGGAGCAGTACCTTCTTCCCCCTTTCACCTTCACGGAGGCGCACGCCCTGTGTGTTTCCCTCCTTGGCGGAAAGGTCCAACGCCGGGCCAGCAGCCTTCTGGCAGTCATCAGCGGCTTCAACGTGGGCATCCTGTGCCTCGCCGTGGAGGACGCACGCCGCGCCGGGCTCCTGGTGCAGAGGGAAGGGTATTGGACGATCAACACCCGGGCGCATTGCCAGTGGCCTGGCGTCGTGGATCGCGTCCAGGCGGAATACGCTGCCCGGCTGCCTGAAGAGCGGCTGGCACTGGAGCTGACAGCGCTGGCCGAGCCGGTCGCCGTCGAGGTTTTGGAGCGCCATTGCGGTCACAAAGCCGTAGAGAACCTACTGTCCGAAGGCCAGATCAGGCTGTTGCCCGGCAGGTCTCCGATGGTCCGGATGGGCTCGTGGTTGCGGGGGGAGGGCCTCCGGCTTGCAGTTCCGAGGTCCCGGAGCCTTGCCCTTCATCAACGGATCGAGGACCCCGGGCTCACGCTCGAGACGGCACCGAGCATGTTGCGGTGGATGACCTGGACCCTGGACTGCGGGCTGGGCCTGCCGGATGAGCTCCTGCTGGCGGCGGCGCCGGCAGCCGACCGGCCCGTAACCGCCGAACTTGCCCTCCAGGCTGCCTCGGCTGTGAAGTCTCCGGGCCACCGGGACGAAGCAGGAATGCTCAGGGCGAGGGCATTGATTGCCGAAGGCCAACTGGCTGAGGCCGCACCTGTCCTCCGTCACTTGGCCACGGCGGCGAGCTCGGCGGAGGTGAAGGCCGACGCCGGTGGGCGGCTCATGGCGCTGGAGCTGCTCGGCGCAGCGCACGGCGGGCTGACTGCAGGGGACACGGTTGCCGACCCCGCCGCGCGGATCGCAGGAAAGGTGCGGGAGGCCGAACGCTTGCTCCTGTCCGGTGCGGCCGCCGAGGCCCTGGAAAAGACCACTGAGGCAATGAAAGTCGTCGGTGGTGATCCGTCCATGGCGACGTTCCGTGCGGGCGCGGCACTTCGGCACGTGATCTGCCTGCGGCACAATCTGGGGTGGAGTGCCATGGTCCCGCTCTTGGAGTACTCCGCCTACGGGGTGCCCAGCCACCTGGCCGCATGTTCAGAAACAGCACGGGCCTACGCCCAGCTCGGCCAGGGATTCCCCGGGGCGGCGCGCGGCACGCTTGAGGCGGTACTGGCAGAACTGTCCGACGCCGGACTGCCGCCGGTGCGGTCCTTGGCTGCGGCCATGATGGCCTACTGCGAGGCGCTCAGCGGAAACCCGGGTGAGGCACTGGAACTGGCCGCACTAAGCACCTCGGGAGCCGAGACAGGGTTGGCTGGGGGGTCGCCTGACGATCTCCTGTCCCGGATCAGTGCCCTCTACTGTGCCGCGGCCAGGGACGTTTCGTCCGGTACCTACACCCACCTGATGGCGCTCGCGGACGAAGCCCAATCCTCGGGAAGTGTCTTGTTGGAGGTTGAGGCGCTGTCCCTCCTGGCGCTCAACGCAGGCCGTGCCGGCGTCGTGGATCCGGCCATCCTGCCGCGGCTGGCCGCCGCGGCTTCCGGCGTCGAAGGTACCGGTGGTGCGGCGTTGCGGACTTTTGCGGCCGCCATGGTGGAAGACGACCCCAAGTCGCTGGAGGCGGCCGGCCGCTCACTGTCAGCAGACCGGCAATTCGCCCACGCAGCACTTTGCTACGCACGTGCGGCTGCCGGTTACCAGGCGAAGGTCCGCACTGCGGCGGCCCGGCGGGTATCGGTCCTCGTTGAGCGGCTCCGCGGTGTCACGGAGAGCGAGGCCGTGCCACCCCTGGGTTGGGTTCCGGGGAGGGCCGGGAACTGACGTGCTGTACGGCACACCGCCCGATCCGGGCCCACGTGGGATAATGAGGAGTCCCTGAAGGATTCCCAAGGAGCGCCCCTTGACTGCCGTATCAACTCCAGCCTCACTGCAACAGTCCATGCATGCCATGGACAACGCGGAGGTGTTGCGGATCCGGAACGACTTCCCGGTGCTGGACCAACTGGTCAACGGTAAACCGCTGATCTACCTTGATTCCGGTGCCACCTCGCAGAATCCGCTCAGCGTCATCGAAGCCGAGCAGGAGTTCTACGAGCAACGCAATGCTGCCGTACACCGTGGCGCCCACCACCTGGCTGTCGAAGCGACCGAAGCCTTTGAAGACGCACGCCAGACCGTGGCGGACTTCATCGGTGCCCGCTACGAGGAAACCGTATGGACCTCCAACGCCACCGAGGGTCTGAACCTCATCAGCTATGCCCTGTCCAACGCGGCGCTGTGGGCAGCCCAGGGCCGCGGCAGCTCCGCCTTGAAGGAACTGGCCATCGGTCCCGGCGACGAAATCGTGGTCACGGAGATGGAACACCACGCCAATCTCATTCCCTGGCAGGAACTCGCCTTCCGCGCCGGTGCCACGCTCAAGCACATCCCCATTACCGACGACGGCGCGCTTCGCCTTGATGCCGCCGGAGAGATCATCGGGAACCGGACCCGGCTCCTTGCTTTCACCCACGCCTCGAACGTCCTGGGCACCATCAATCCCGTTGCCGATCTTGTGGCCATGGCACGCCGTGTCGGGGCGCTCGTAGTGCTGGACGCTTGCCAGTCGGTTCCCCACATGGCGGTGGACGTGAAGAAGCTCGACGTCGACTTCGCAGTGTTCTCCGGGCACAAGATGCTGGCTCCCACCGGAGTCGGGGTGCTGTATGGAAAGCAGGAGCTCCTGGACGTGCTGCCGCCTTTCCTCACGGGTGGCTCCATGATCACCACAGTCACCATGGAACGTGCGGAATACCTGCCCGCGCCGCAGCGGTTCGAAGCCGGAACGCAGCGCATCTCCCAGGCTGTGGCGTTGGCAACAGCCGTCAATTACCTTTCCGAAACGGGAATCGACCGCATCCATGCCTGGGAGGCCACCCTGGGCCAGCGCCTGGTCAAGGGACTCGAGAGCATCGAGGGTATCCGCGTCGTTGGTCCTGCGTCCGGCGCTGAGCGGATCGGTTTGGCAGCCTTCGACGTCGCCGGTGTCCACGCCCACGACGTCGGGCAGTTCCTCGACGACCGCGGCATCGCTGTTCGCGTCGGCCATCACTGCGCCCAGCCGCTCCACCGGCGCCTCGGCCTAACGGCCACCACCCGGGCCAGCACCTACCTCTACAACACCACGGACGACGTCGATGCTTTCCTCGACGCCGTCTCGGGCGTGCGGGCCTACTTCCAGGCCTGATCACACTGACTTTGCAAAGAAACGGGCATCAGCACCATGAGTCTTGACCAGCTTTACCAGCAGATCATCCTGGACCATTCCAAGCAGCGGCACGGCAGCGGGCTCGCCGAAACACTAGCCCCTGCGGGTGCCTCCCCCGGTCAGTCGCACCAGCTGAACCCCGTGTGCGGGGACGAAGTGACGTTGCGGCTCGCCGTCGCGGACGGAACAGTCCAGCAGATCAGTTGGGACGGTGCCGGCTGTTCCATTTCCATGGCCTCGGCCTCCGTGCTCAGCGAGATGGGTGAGGGGATGTCCGTGGCGGAACTGCATTCCGTGATCGACAACTTCCGGGAGGTCCTGCGTTCCCGCGGGAAGGTGCAGGCAGACCCGGAGATCCTGGGCGACGCCGCAGCGTTCGAGGGAGTAGCCCGCTACGCAGCCAGGGTCAAGTGCGCCATGATCTCGTGGGTGGCTGCCGAGGACGCCCTCAACCAGGCAACGGCCTAGCTCCGAGGCACCCCCGCCTCAGCTGCGGGCAAAGACATCAGGTACGCCGTCGCCGTCGTCGTCCCGTTCTTCGTCCGCCTGCACCTGCCGGTACCGCCGGTTACGGGCCTTAAGGACGACGGCGGCCAGCAGCGCCGAGATCAAGGAACCCGCCAGGATGGCCACCTTGGCGTGGTCGTTGTGGGCTGAACCTGCACCGAAGCTCAGCTCCCCGATGAGCAGCGAGACGGTGAAGCCGATACCGGCCAGAAGCGCCAGCCCGAAAAGGTCGATCCATGCGATGCCGGAATCCAGGCTGGCGCGCGTGGTCTTGGTGACCAGGAACGTCGTGCCGAAGACGCCCACAGCCTTGCCGAGCACCAACGCGGCCACGATGCCCAGCGCCACGGGATCCCGCAACGCCGCGCCCATGCCGTCCAGCCCGCCCAGGGCCACACCGGCGGAGAAGAACGCGAACACCGGAACGGCAAAACCTGCCGAGAACGGGCGCAGGCGGTGCTCAAAGTGCTCGGCGAGGCCCTCGGCGGGCTCACCCTTCTTCCCACTGGCAAACACAGGGACGGCGAAGCCCAGCAACACCCCTGCCACGGTGGCGTGGATGCCGGATGCGTGAACGAACCCCCATGTCGCCAGGGCCAGCGGCACCAGGAGGTACCAGCTGCGGATCCGCTTCTGTACCAGGAACGTGAAGAGCGCCAACGGGACGAGCGCGGCCAGCAGCATGAGCGGCTGGAGCCCAGTGGAGTAGAAGAAGGCGATGATGCCGATGGCGATGAGGTCGTCCACCACGGCAAGCGTCAGCAGGAACGTCCGGAGCGCGGCGGGAAGGTGCGTGTTGATCACAGCCAGGACCGCCAGTGCGAAGGCAATGTCCGTCGCCGTGGGAATGGCCCAGCCCTTGAGGGTTTCAGGGGAACCGAGGTTGAAGAGAACAAAAATCAGCGCAGGGACTGCGACGCCGCCGATCGCTGCAGCCACAGGAACAACAGCCCGGGCTGGTTTGCGGAGTTCCCCGGCCACGAATTCGCGTTTGAGCTCCAGTCCCGCCAGGAAGAAGAACCCCGCCAGCAGTCCGTCGGAGGCCCAGTGGCCCAGGCTGAGCTCAAGGTGCCAGGGTTCGTAGCCTATCTTGACGTCGCGGAGTGCGAAGTAGCCGTCGGCTGCGGGGGAGTTTGCCCAGATGAGGGCTATCACTGTTGCGGCCAGGAGAAGTGCTCCGCCCACGGTTTCCGTACGCAGGATCGAGAGGATCCTGCGATACTCCGGGTAGCTGGAGCGGGTGAAGACTTTGCTGGAGGGGGTTTTGGGCGGGACGGGAGGCAGCTGGGCCACTGAGGGCTCCTAACAGTGGGCGGTCATAGGGCGGGTACAGCAAATACACGCCGACCAGACTTCCCGGCACACCAATATCCATCTTACCCAACTCCACTGAGGGCTCAGTGGAGCGTTTGCCGTCCCCGGTCGGGTGGGACGAGGCTCAGGCGACGAGGCCCGCGATTCCGATGACCGCCGTCGCCAGTCCCAGCACCATGGAGATGGTGACCAGGACGACGTGGACCGTCAGGAACTTTGTGGCCTTGCCTGCGGCGTCGCGGGCCCGGGGATCCTTCATGACGCGCTTGAGGAACTGCGGCCACACAGCCAGCGACCACACGCCGGCCACAATCAGGACCACCGCAAGGATTGCGGGAATCTGCATGCTAGTGGCTTTCGAGCCAGGCCTGGGCCTGCTGCGACTGGATGCCCAAGGCCTTGCCCACCATGGGCTCGGCAGCGTCAGCGATCTTTCCACCCAGGAACGGAACCGAGGACGTCACATTGCCTTCGAGTTCGATCCGGGTGCTGCCGCCCTCGGCCACGAGCCGTTGGACCGCGGTGACATCCAACGGTGCGCCGGCGATCTTCAGCGCGATGGTGCTGGCGCGCGAGCCGTCGGCAGCCGGGGCTTCCCACTGCTCGGTCTGGGTGACCTTCAAGGTTTCGCCGACGAACTTGCGGGCGATCTCCGGCAGGCGGGTGGTGGGCAACGTGCGGACGGTGGTGGTGGTGAAAGCGCCGGCAGTGTCGCCGTCAACGGTGAACGATTCCAGCGAGCCGCCCACGTATTCGCTCGTGTGGCGCAGGAAATCCTCGTCGACAAAGACGGCCGCTACGCGGTCAACGCTGTGGGGCAGGGTGGTGGATGCACTCAGGGCCATGGGTCCTCCGTGGATGGTGGTGGTGAAGCTTTTTAGCTCCCAACATCCTACGGGGTCCGGGTGGACACACTTGAACCCGATTCCTCCTGAAGGGTGGTCGCGGCTGCCGAAATGTTGCGGGCCATGGACGGAAAGATGAAGCCGTGGAACGGATACACGCCCAACCAATACAGCCGTCCGGCCAAGCCGCGGGGGAAGAAAATCGCGCGCTGCTTATAGAGGCTCCCGTCGCCGTCGGGCTCCACCGACAACTCAAGCCAGGCACCACCCGGGGCGCGCATTTCGGCGCGCAACCGCAGCAGGTGGCCGCGGTCGATGGCTTCAACCCGCCACCAGTCCACCACTTCGCCGGTGTTCAGCGTCTTGGGGTGCCTGCGGCCGCGGAGCAGCCCCGCGCCGCCCTGCAGCTTGTCCAGCCAGCCGCGCACCCGCCACGCCAAAGGCAGCGAGTACCAGCCGTTCTTGCCGCCGATGCCCTCGATGATGGTCCACACATGCTCCGGCTTGGCTTCGCTATGGAAGGTCCGCTCGTCCAGGAACACTTTGTAGCCGGCCCAATCGGGGTCGCTGGGCAGGGGATCGGCGTCGATACCGGCGTTGGCCCAGGTGGTCTCCACCTGACCGTCCCGTTCCTTGCCCAGCGCCAAGGCTACGGCTCGCCGGTAGGAGGTCAGGCCGCCGTCGGGCTGCTTGATGTAACGGTCGACGTCGTGCTCCCGCGATACGGCGTCGTGCTGCAGTGACTGCACCAGCGGCAGCGACATGGACAGCGGAATCGGTGTTACCAAGGCGACCCACAGTCCGGCGAGTTTCGGCGCGGGAACGGGAAGCGCGATGACCAGCCGGCGAGGCAGGCCACGTTCCACGGCGTACTCGTTCATCATCTCCTTGTACTTCAGGACCTCCCGTGAGCCGATGTCGAACGAGCGGTTCAGCTTGTCCGGCAGGGCCGCCGCCGCCACGAGATAGTGCAGGACGTCGCGCACCGCGATCGCCTCAATCCGGTTGTTGACCCAGCTCGGCGCGGGCATGACCGGGAGGGTGTCGGCCAGGTGCCGGATCATTTCGAAGGATGCGGAGCCGGAACCAATCACCACGCCCGCCTGGAACACGATCGAGTCCACGGGTGATTCGAGGAAGACTTTGCCCACGGTTTCGCGGGAACGCATATGTGTGGACAGTTCCGTGTTCTCCGGGTGCAGTCCGCCGAGGTACACGATCCTGTCCACTCCGGCCTCCGCAGCTGCCCCGGCGACGAGGCGGGCCATGGCTTCTTCCTTGGCCTCGAAACCGCTGCCCGACGCCATGGAATGGACCAGGTAGTACAGGACGTCCACGCCGTTGAGCGCCTCGGAGAGGCCGTCGGCGTCGGACAGGCTGTTCTCAATGATGTCGACGTCGTCATGCCACGGAACGTCTGCGATTTTTTGGGGCGTGCGGACCAGGACTTTGACCTTGTGGCCGGCTTCGAGGAGCCGGGGGACCAGCCGACCGCCGATGTAGCCGGTGGCGCCGGTCACCAGCACTGTCCTGGTGTCCTGCGTGGTGTTGGAATGCGTAGCTTCCGAAGGCTGCAAAGGAACTCCTGTGGCTGGGGGTGGAGGTAGGCTGGAATGACCCGGCATTCATCTGAATTTCCGGGCATTTGTGTTGCCTGCCCTTGGACCCACCCTAGGAGTTTCTGCCATGAGCCTCAACGGTCTGCGCCGCGCACTGGCGGAGGACAAGACTTTCGCGCGCGTTCGTACCGAGGCGGAGCGGTCCTTCAGCGACCGGAACGCCGACTACCAGATCAGCGCCCCCACGGGGATGCGTGCGGTGTTGCTCGCCGAAATGGCCGATGCCCTGGCGGACACCGGCGCCGATGACGCGGCAGCCCCGGTGGTCCTGGCCGTGACCGCCACCGGCCGTGAAGCCGAAGACCTCACCGCGGCGCTCTGCTCCTACCTCCCCGCGGACTCTGTGGCCACCTTCCCCAGCTGGGAAACCCTCCCGCACGAGCGCCTTTCGCCGCGGTCGGACACCGTGGGACGCCGCCTGTCCGTTCTGCGCCGCCTGACCCATCCGGAAACCTCGACGGCGGCCCCGTTGCGTGTGGTGGTGGCTCCGGTCCGCGCTGTGGTCCAGCCGATCGTGGCCGGCTTGGGTGACCTGGTGCCGGTCACCCTGCAAGTAGGCCAGGAACGCTCCTTCACCGACGTTGTCCGGGCCCTCTCCGACGCCGCCTACGCGCGCGTCGACATGGTGACGCACCGCGGCGAATTCGCCGTCCGTGGCGGAATCCTCGATGTCTTCCCACCCACCGAGGACCACCCGATCCGGGTGGAGTTCTTCGGCGACGAGGTGGATCAGATGCGCTGGTTCGCCGTGGCCGACCAGCGTTCCTTGAGTGCACCCGGGATCCACCACCCCACGGAACTGCATGCCCCTCCGTGCCGGGAAATCCTGATCACACCCTCGGTAATGTCCCGTGCGGCGAAGCTGAAGGCAGACATGCCCGCGGCGGCCGACATGCTGGAGAAGATCGCAGGGGGCATCGCCGTGGAGGGCATGGAATCCCTGGCCCCGGTGCTGGTGGATGCCATGGTTCCGTTCGTGGACCAGCTCCCGGCCGGCTCCCTGTCCGTTGTGATCGAACCCGAGAAGGTGCGCACGCGCGCGCACGACCTCGCGGCGACCAACGAAGAGTTCCTGGAAGCGGCCTGGTCCACGGCGTCCGACGGCGGTGCGGCGCCCCTTGATTTGTCGTCACAGGCCTCCACTGACTTGCACGCCGCCAGTTTCCGCTCACTGACCGATACCCGCTCGGCAGCGCTGGAACACGGCGTGTCCTGGTGGTCCATCACCTCCCTCGCCTCTGACGAGGACCTGGTCCTGGACATCGATGTCCTCAACATGCGTGCCCGCGAACCGCGTGGCTACCAGGGAGATGTGGCCGAGATGCTGGAGTTCATCGGCTCCCGTGTCCGCGAGCAGTGGCGCGTCGTAGTGGTTACGGACGGCCCGGGTCCCGCGCAGCGCCTGGCTGAACTGTTCCACGACGCAGAGATTCCCTGTTCCCGCGTCGACTCTCTGGATCAGGAACCCCAACCGGGCATCATCGAGGTGACCACTGCCGCCGTCGGACGCGGTTTTGTCCTGGACGGCCTCAAACTGGGGCTGCTGACCGAAGCCGACCTGCTGGGACGGGCGACAGCGAGCTCCACCAAAGACATGCGGCGCATGCCGTCCAAACGGCGAAACGCCGTGGATCCTTTGCAGCTGCACGCGGGTGACTTCGTGGTCCACGAACAGCACGGAATCGGCCGGTTTGTGGAGCTGATCCAGCGCAAGGTGACCGGGACGTCGTCGTCCGACGCCGGGCTGCGCGAGTATCTGGTGCTGGAGTACGCGCCGTCCAAGCGCGGTGCCCCTGGCGACCGGCTGTTCGTACCGACGGACCAGCTGGACCAGGTGACCCGCTACGTGGGCGGGGACACGCCTGCGCTGAGCAAAATGGGCGGCGCGGACTGGGCCAGCACCAAGTCCAGGGCACGCAAGGCCGTCAAGGAAATCGCCGGGGAACTGATCCGGCTGTACTCTGCCCGCATGGCATCCCGCGGCCACGCTTTTGCACCGGACACACCGTGGCAGCGCGAGCTCGAAGAAGCGTTCCCCTACGTGGAAACACCCGACCAGTTGACCACCATCAACGAGGTCAAAGCCGACATGGAGCGGGAAATCCCCATGGACCGGTTGGTATCGGGTGACGTCGGCTACGGCAAGACCGAAATCGCCGTCCGCGCCGCCTTCAAGGCTGTCCAGGACGGCAAGCAGGTGGCGGTGCTCGTGCCAACCACCCTGTTGGCGCAGCAGCACTACGAAACCTTCACTGAACGCTTCTCCGGCTTCCCGCTGCGCGTGAAGCCGCTGTCCCGGTTCCAGACCAGCAAGGAAGCCAAGGAAACGGCCGAGGGCGTCAAGAGCGGCGCTGTCGACGTCGTGATCGGTACCCACCGGCTGCTGTCCAAGGACTTCGAGTTCAAGGACCTCGGCCTGGTGATCGTGGACGAAGAGCAGCGCTTCGGCGTGGAACACAAGGAAGCGCTGAAGAAGATGCGCACCAACGTGGACGTCCTGGCGATGAGTGCCACGCCCATTCCGCGAACACTGGAGATGTCCCTGACGGGAATCCGCGAAACGTCCACACTGGCCACACCGCCGGAGGAACGCCACCCGGTGCTGACCTATGTAGGTCCGTACACCAACAAGCAAACCTCCGCCGCGATCCGCCGTGAACTCATGCGCGAAGGGCAGGTGTTCTTCGTCCACAACCGGGTGTCCTCGATTGAACGCATTGCCGCGCAGATCCGTGAACTGGTTCCCGAAGCCCGGGTGGAAGTTGCCCACGGCCAGATGTCCGAGAGCCGCCTGGAAAAAATCATCGTGGACTTCTGGGAAAAACGCTTCGACGTCCTGGTGTGCACCACCATCATCGAAACCGGCCTGGACATCTCCAACGCCAACACCTTGATTGTGGACGGGGCCGACAAGTACGGCCTCTCGCAGCTGCACCAGCTCCGAGGCCGCGTAGGCCGTGGCCGTGAGCGCGCCTACGCCTACTTCCTCTACCCTTCCGAGAAGCCCTTGGGTGAGGTGGCGCTGGAACGGCTCAAGGCAGTGGCGGCACACAACGAGCTCGGCGCCGGCATGCAACTGGCCATGAAGGACCTGGAAATCCGCGGCGCAGGCAACCTGCTCGGCGGAGAACAGTCCGGCCACATCCAAGGTGTCGGCTTCGACCTCTACATCCGGCTTGTGGGCGAGGCCGTGGCCGAGTACCGCGGTGAGGCTGAAGAGAAGGCCGCCGAGATGAAGATCGAGCTGCCGGTCAACGCGCACCTGCCCCATGACTATGTTCCCGGGGAGAGGCTGCGTCTTGAGGCGTATCGGAAGCTCGCTGCCGCCATCACATATGAGGCCATTGATGAAGTCCTGGCCGAACTCGTGGACCGTTACGGTGAGCCGCCGCTGCCGGCCCAAAACCTCATTGCCGTGGCGCGCTTCCGGGTGGGTGCCCGCGAAGCCGGCCTGTCCGACGTCGCGCTCCAAGGCAACTTCATCCGCTTCTCGCCGGCGCAACTGCCCGAATCCAAAACCATGCGCCTGAACCGCATGTACCCGGGCTCCCAGGTCAAGCCTGCGCTCGACGCCGTGCTGATCCCCAAGCCCAAGACGGCCCGGATCGGCGGACGTGACCTCCAGGACGCCGAGATCCTGCAGTGGGCCAACAACGTCATTGAAGCGATCTTCGCCGAAGCCCCCGTGAAGGCAGGCTAGGCGAATGATGGGAGGACACCACGCCGCGTCGGGAGCCGCGGCGTGGATAGCTATTGCCTCAACCGGCCCCTACGCGCTCGGCTGGTACCCGCTGGATGCCACTGGAATCCTGATTGGCGCCATGGCGACGGCGGGAACGGCCTTGGTATGCGACTGGGACCACCGGCACAGCACCATCGCCAACTCGCTGCCGCCACTGTCCAACGTGATTGCCGTGGGCATCGAGAAAGCCAGCGGTGGGCACCGGCAAGGAACGCACTCACTGCTCGGCGCCTCGGCCTTCGTGGTGCTGGCCGCCATGGCGGCGCAATTCCAGATGGTGACGCCGGTGGGAAAACTGTCGGTGGGTGCCGGACTCTTGTGCATGTTCATGATCAACCTGGCCGCCAAGGCGCTGAACCTGTTCCCCAAATCCGGGTGGATCACCAACTGGCTGTTCGCCCTGCTCATGGCCGGCCTAGTGACGTGGTTCGCCCCGGCCCAATGGGGTTGGCTCCCGTTGTCCATGCTGACGGGCGTGGTGGTCCACATTGTGGGGGACATGATCACCGTTGGCGGGGTGCCGCTCTTGTGGCCGATCGTCATCAAACCACCGAAATTTTTGCGGAAATCCGTTGTCAGTGGAATCTGGCGGGCGAACGGGGCTTTCTCCCTGCCGCTGTTGGGCAGGGCGGGGTCACGGCGGGAATGGTTGGTGCTGATTCCTGTGAGCGGCTACGCCATGGTGGGGATGGGGGCCGCTGCCTGGACACTGGCGAAGCTGCACTGGCCCGCGTTCCTTGCCGCGCTCGCGCTTTAAAAGCCAAACGCGGTGTGACTTACGGCCCATGGTCCCCTTCGGGATGGGCCGTAAGTCACACCGCGTTGCTGTTTGAGGTTTAGCTTTCGCCGGCGGAGTCCGACCGGCCGAGAATGGTCTGGGGGATCCAGAAAGCCAGGGCGAAGAGGCCAAGGCACACGGCCATCGGCCACGGGTTGTCCAGGCTCAGGAAGGAGAGCGAGTAGATGGCGCCCAGGAAGAGCACGATCATGACCAGGAACAAGACAATGCTCGTGCCGAGATTGTTCTCTTTTTCAATGGGGGCACTTGTGGTGTTCTTGGACATTCATTCCTCCTCGGCCCCGCAGGGCTCAAAAATCTCTGGCGGTAGCGGAAGCCTTAGTAGGCAGATGAACCCTGTTCACCTTTGACGATGGCAATTCCGGAACTCGCTCCGATACGTGTTGCACCAGCAGCAATCATAGCCTGTGCGTCGGCCAGGGAGCGCACGCCACCGGAGGCCTTGACGCCGAGGCCGGGCCCAACGGTCTTGCGCATCAGGGCAACGTCTTCAACCGTGGCACCACCGCCGTTGAATCCCGTGGACGTTTTGACGAAGTCCGCGCCTGCCTCCGCTGCTGCCTCGCAGGCGATGACCTTCTGCTCGTCATTGAGCATGGATGTTTCAATGATCACCTTAAGGATGGCTTCGCCTGCGTGGACCGTTTCGGCCACAGCTCGGATGTCGTCCACCAACGCGCCCTTGTCATTGGCGCGGGCCGAAGCCATGTTGATCACCATGTCGATTTCGTTGGCACCATCGAGCACGGCACCACGGGCCTCAAAAACCTTGACGTCGGTGGGCGTGGCACCCAGCGGGAACCCGATCACCGAACAGGTCAGGACTCCTGAGCCCTTGAGCGCTTTGGTGACGGACTTGACCCACACGGGGTTCACGCAGACAGATTTGAACCGGTACTCCACGGCCTCCGCGCACACCTTGAGGATGTCTGCCTCGCTGGCCTCGGGCTTCAACAGCGTGTGGTCGATGTAGGAGGCGATGTTTGCAGGGGCGACGGCTTCGTTGCTCATGGGATCCTTCCGTGCAGGGCGTGGCCGGCCCGGTGGCCGCAGGGTTGTCACTGCCCGTCAAAGGACCATCTTGCCACATCCGGCGGGGCTCCCCGCGGCCCCGTGGGGGTCGCTGGTGGGTGGGGCGCGGGGATTTCCGCGGGTGCTGGAGCGGGGTTTTCCACATAGGGGGCTCGGTGTCTTTTGGCTGTTGGTGGTGGCTGGAAGGGTTGCGGTATGGAGTGGATTCGGGAGGGGCGGGAGCCGGTGGAAGGACAGTCGGCGGCGGGGCCGGTTGGTTCTGCTGGGGCGTCGGTGGTTGAGAGTGATCCCGGGCCGGCTGTTCCCGGTTCGGGTGTTGAGGGCCCTGGGTCCCTAAGTGGTGACTTGATTGGGCAGTTGCGGGTGTTGGAGGAGATGAAGTCGGCGATTTGCGGATTGCAGGCCAGGGTTGCGGCGGCGTTTGAGGCAGCCCGGTCTGCTGAGCGGGCCGCTGCCGGGGTGCCGGTGTCCGAACGCGGCGATGATGTGGGAGCCGAGATCGCGTTGGCGCGGCGGGAATCCCCGAACCGGGGAGCGCGGCTTCTGGGGCTGGCGAAGGCGCTGGTGTTCGAGATGCCGCGCACGATGGCGGCCTTGGACTCGGGGATGTTGAATGAGTGGCGGGCGACGTTGTTGGTGAAGGAAACAGCGTGCTTGTCAGTGGAGGACCGGGCTGGGGTAGATGCGGAATTGGCCGCGGATACCGGGACTTTTGAAGGCGTGGGGGATAAGGGCGTGATCGCGGCTGCCAGGGCTGCTGCGTATCAGCGTGATCCTCGCTCGGTTGCCCAGCGTGCGGCCCGTGCAGCCGCGGACCGAACGGTGACGTTGCGACCGGCGCCGGAGACAATGACGGTTTTGACTGCCCTGCTGCCGGCGGCCCAGGGGGTTGCAGCTTACGCGGCGTTGTCTCGTGCTGCGGATTCGGTCCGGGCCCGCGGGGGTGCTGGCTCAGGGGCTGCGGAACGGGGCCGGGGCCAGGTCATGGCAGATACCTTGGTTGAACGTCTCACGGGCAAGGCCGGCGGGATCAGCGGGGTTGAAGTCCAGCTCGTCATGACCGATCGGGCCCTTTTCCAAGGCGATAGTGAACCCGCCCGGTTACAGGGCTATGGCGTCGTCCCGGCACAATGGGCGCGCGAACTTGCAAACCCGGAGGCGGCGGGGAACACAACCGCTGACGCTGGACAGGCCGGGATTTCAGGACGCAGAACCGGTGGCATGGGTCGGGCAGGAACGCTTTCCCAAACCCTAGCGCCGGTTCGGGATTCCGAGTACGGACTCTGGCTTCGGCGGCTCTACACCGCCCCGACCTCCGGGGAACTGCTCACCACGGACTCCAAATCCAGGCTGTTCCCGCCGCGGCTCCGGCGTTTCATCGAAACCCGTGACTACACCTGCCGAACCCCTTACTGCGACGCGCCCATCAGGCACATCGATCACGTGGTGCCCTGGCAGCACGGCGGACCTACCACTGTGGACAACGGCGCCGGGCTCTGCGAAGCATGCAACCACACCAAAGAACATCCTGGCTGGACCGCAGCAACCACGGAGGCCGGAACCACCCAGCCCATAACAACCGAGGCCGCAAACACCAGGCCCGGTAACCCCACCCCGGCAAATCCCGGCACGAGAACCCGCCACACCCTCAAACTCCGAACACCCAGCGGGCACAACTACGAATCCAAAGCCCCACCGCTGCCAGGGGGCTCGGACAGAATCAGGTCGACCAAGGATGGCCGGGATTAGTTATCGCTGGCGGCCGTGAGTGAAGTTTCCCAGGTGTCAAGGCCGTGAGTTGCACGCGTCGCGCCTGAAGACTGCTTGCGTAGGAAATCGTCACCTGCTGTTCCCTGATGCCCGACACCCGGCGGGAGCTACGGAGTCGGCGAATCACGCCGCCATGGCTGGCTGGGGTTCGCTGCTCACGGCTCCCAGCAGCATGCCGGAAGCGCAGAGCATCGCGGAAGATTCTGCGGACAGGAGCAGGCCCAGGCGAAGGCCGTCGCAGGAAGCGGCATCACCGATCGCCCAGATGCCAGGGACGGACGTGGCGAGGTCGCGCCCCACGGCGATCCCGCCGTCGGACGCGATCCGGAGGCCGGCACTTTCGGCGAGGCCATTGCGTGCGGTGCGTTCCTCGGCCAGGACCACGAGGTCGCCCTTCATGCTGCTGCCGTCCTCAAAGACGATTCCCGTGGGGGACAGGGCTTGCCCGGGGATGGCCGAATCAGCAATAGAGGCAACCACAGCTGTGGGGCGGAGGGTGGTTCGGACGGGACGGACGCCGCGTGCCCGGAGAACCGCTTCGGCCTGGCCCGCTGCTGGACCGTTGCCGACGAGTATTCCCAGCGGACGGCGGCCGACAGAACGGGTGACGTCCTTGACGGCTTCGCCAATGGAGGCGGCATCGTCGATGGTGGAGTAGCTCAGGACCGCCTCGGCACCGTCTACCGGGGGAAGGAGGGGGGCCGAACCCGTGGCGATGACCAGTTGGTCGTAGGCGAACTCCATGCCGTCCACCGTGGTGACTACCTTGGCCTCAGCGTCGATGAAACTGGCGGCCTGGCCGAAGCGCACGGAAACCTGGGGCAGTTCGGCAAGTTCGAGGAGGGCGTCCGGGCAGTCGTCGCGATTGCTGAGCACTGTGATGGTGCCGGCGAAGGGCCGCTGACGGGTGTCGGTCCTGCCAGCCAATCGCCGCACCAGTGCCTGGGCTGCCGGGCCTGCGCCGGCGATGACGATGTGAAGGGAAGTAGAGGACATGGTGGGCCCTTTCGCTGATGACCTGTTTGGTGCTGTTGTTCATCAGCGTAGGATGCCGGTTTTTCGCGGGTGTTTCACCGCTGTTGCCATCTTTGGCGCATTCGTAGCGTGCCGTTTACCCGCCGGTAATAACGTGCATCACATTGAAGCCGGGACGCGGTTAGTATCGGCGCAACAGCTCCCGGAATCCGTTGGCTGTGAAGCGGGCTATTGCTTGTGCCCGCCCGGCCAGGCCGTGTACGCCCACGGGTTCAACAGAAGCCAGGAGGCCGGCCGTATCGATCAGGCTCATAGTGAGATCCACCACCTGTTCGCCCAGGTGGAGCCGGGCGTTCCGGCTGTCTGACCACGCATCTGCTCCGGGATCGTCGTGCAGGGTCCGGATGACGGCCGCATCCCGCCACCCACCGTTCAGCCGCAAACGAAAGCGATAGGCCATGTCATCCCCCACGGTCTCCACATGACCGCCGGCAAGGAAGACGCGCCCCCACGGCGGGTAGTCAAGGTGTCCGCTGAGCTGCGCCAGTCCTTCTCCGGGCTCGGAGGGCGTCACGACGGCGGCCCGGAATGTCAGCGGTTGACCGTCCAGTTCGCCGTGCAGGACATCGATGAAACGGACACCAGGCGACGGCTCGGTCATCGCCGTGCAGAGGGGGTCTTTGGCGAGTCCGGTCGGCGACATCGTCCGCATATATGCCCTGGCGTCGCGGTACCCCATGCCGATCAGTGTGTCGGCGTCGATCCGGCCCAGGTAAAACTCCGGATCCAGCGGCAACGGGTGCTCGGGCCGGATCACATGCAGCACAAACTCGCGCCCCGCGGCGGCGGCAGCTTCGAAGTCGGCCAGGAGGGCACCCATGGCACTCATCTCGATCATGTGAACGTACTGTTCCAGCGGCCCGTCCCCCCAGTACGGCGAGTTGCCGATGCACCAAATCAACCAGATTTCCTCGGCCCCCCGGCGTAAGGCTTCGCCGATGTTGGCATCCCTGACCCACACGGCGTCCGTCCAGATTTTCCCGTCCCGGCGCAGCGGCTTGAGGAAGATGGGCAACGACATTCCGGCCGCCATCAGTTCGGCGTCAATGTGCGCGGCATCGATGGCGTGGCATTGTTTCGAAGTGAACTCCACTACGTTGAAGGAGCCTTCGACAGCGTCCGGCCCGGCCGCGCGGTCACGGATGCTTTTTGCGTTGATGCCGAGGGCCGGGAAGATCTTGCCCAGGATGCCGTCGGCGTCTCCCAGCGCGGGGAGGGACCACGGCCCTTTGACGTAATCAGCAAAGGGCAGGGCGGAGCTGAAGTCTTTGACGTCCACGCCGGACCAGCGGCGGCACATTTCCTCGGCGGGAATTCCGGAGAGCATCATTCCGGCCGTGAGGATGCCGCCGGAGGTGCCATCGATGTGCTGGAATTCCAAACCCTCCTCGGCGAGCGCCTTGACCACGCCTGCCTGCCACGCCACCCGCATCCCTCCGCCGGCAAGGACCAGGGAGCGTTTCACGGTGTTCTTCCTCCGGCCAGCCCAGAGCTGGCTGCAGCGAAGCGGATCCTGCGCCAGTAGACGAACAGGAGTCCCGCCGTCGCGAGGTCAAAGAACGCGACCCAGAGTGCAAGGGGAGAAAAGACCCCGTTCAGCACCCCGATGCCCACCGCGCTGAAGGCTCCGGCCTTCTGCAGTCCTGACCAAAGGACTACGTCGGGTGAGGGGGCGCCGCTGAGGAGTGTGTGGAGGAGCAGCCCGCCCACCACTACCATGAACATGCCCACTGTCCCGAACAGTTGGCGGGTCGTTGCAGTGTCCTCGGAGCCCAGCAATTGAAGGATTGGACCGCCGAAGGGCAATTGCGCGGCGCCGGTGAGGACGGTGATGGCGGCAATGACCGCGAGAACGGCACGGAGGGGATCAGTCATGTGAAGGACTCCAGCAGCCGGCCACGGTCAACGAGCAGCCACACCATCGAGGCCCAGGTCAGGGTGGAGACGTAGAAACGGATGTCGTTGAGCATCATCCACCGTTTGAGCAGGGACCGGAGTTCGGTGTCATCTGCGAAGTCGCCGCCGCGGATCCTCACGTTGATGGGGATGATGAGGCCTTGCCCGACAACTGTCAGTGCAATGATTCCTGCCAGGCAGATGATGGCGAAGACGACGCGGGTGGTTCCCCATTCGGACCACACCAGGATGCCTCCGGAGATGAACATGACAGGCACCACGACGGTAAAGAACTTCGTGGCGGCGCGGGTGGGGATGCCGAAATGCATGTCCACGTTGTCCCGTGCCAGCGAGTGCCAGGTGGGGTAGAGGAAGAACTTGAGAACCCACATGGTGCCGACATACATGGTGGCGCCGAAGAGAAAGTAGAGGGCGTTGATCAGGAGGAGCCAGTTCACGGTGTGCCGCCGGCATGAGGGTTGGAAACGGCGCCCGGTACCCTGCTGCGGTCCGGGGGCGCGAGCCATTCCTGGCTTTGGCCGAGGTCCGTGACGCTGTCCAGCATGTCGCCCCCTTGAAGGGCCGCTGCTTCCAATGGGGTGGGGGCGGTGAGGAACCAGGCTTCGTAGTGGTCGTCCAGGATGCCGTGGGCCTGGGGCAGCCAGGCTGTGAAGACGGGTTTGGTCTCCACTTGCAGTTCCTTTAAGGGTTCGACGCCGGGAACGTCGCCGAGGATGAGGCGCGCCTTGGCTTGTGCTCCCAGGGCGATGTCTCCGATGGCTTCGAAGTAGATATCGGACTTCCACAGCATGTTCCGGAAGACGCAGTAGTTGGATGCGGCGAGTTTCAGGGGCAGCGCCAGTGGACTTGGAGCGGCGGGCCGCTCTATTTCGATGTAACAGCCCAGCTTCCCGTCTTGCTCGTAGAGCGCTGAGACGGTTGAGTCTGTGACGACGAAGTCGAGGTTGGCCTGGTGCTTGGGCATGCCCCAGATTCCCTTGCCGCCCTTGACCGAAACTTCCGTGCTGACTGGCAGGTCCACCACGAACTGGCCCAGCTTGAACGTCCTCTGGAACAGCAACGGCAGGATGGGCGGCGCCGGCCGGCTGCCATGGGTGATGGCAATGGCCAGGGAGTATTCGATGTACTTGCCGATGTCCGTGGATTTGTAATTGACCACTGTGACTACCAGCAGCCCTTTGCCGCCCAGGCTGAAGGGGCGCATTTCAGTCCCGGGGAGAACCGCTGCGGCCGCGCGTTTGTTGATGGAAAAGGCTGCCATCAGCACTGGTGAGTCATCGGAATTGACCGGCATCACATATTTGATTCCGTCGGCGAAAGCATGCTGGCCGCGAAGGCGTTCCTGTCTGCGGGGAACCGGTGAGGGCATGAGCTTGAGCAGGGGAGTGACCAGTTGGGTGAGGGTTTTCATGTGTTCGGCTCCTTGGTTCCGTTCAGCTCCTGGAGGATGACGGGGAATGTGTCCCGCCAGGCATGGTCGCCAAAGAAGACATCAAGGTGGCCATATCCGGGGATGAGATGGAGCGAATCTTTGCCGGGACGGTGGTGCTGGAAGAAGTTGTAGGTACGTTGCTGGCTTTCGGGAAGGAAGCAGCGGTTGTCCAGGCCGGCTATGAAGGCGAATCGGGCATCCGTTTGCGGGGCTTCCGCCACAAGGTTGTCGGGGAGTTCGGCGTGGTCGCCGGCAGCCACCATATGCCCGGCCTTGATGCTTCGGCCCATCTCTTCGAAGAAAGTCACGGGCACCTCTGCGAACTCGCCGCTGAGCCACTGGTGGGTGGCGTCGTCGAGGTTTTCGTGGGACCAGAGGGCCGGGCGTCCGCTGCCGTAGGTAAAGCTGACCATTTTGCAAACGGTGTTGTCGCACTCGTGGTGGGTCGCTTTGACCAGACCGCGGATGGCCCGGGTGAAGTAGCCCTGGGATTTGTATCCCCAAGCGGGCGAGAGATACGGGGTGAAGACTTTCACCACCGGCGTGAGGTAGTCGATCTTGAGGCGGGAGAAAGGTGGCACTACCGGGTGGAGCGAGACGGCGTTGGAGACGATCGTGTCCACCTGGGGCAGCAGCCCGGCGACGGCGGACATGGTGAACGACGTCGAGCCTTGGCAGTGGATGACGGCCTTCATCGTTTCGGCTCCGGTCGCGTTCAGGACGTGTTCGACGGCGGCAGGGTGGTCGTACACGGCGGCGTCGGCGAGCGTCCAGGACAGGGGGTCGAGGTCGATGGAGGCCCTCCAGTTCAGCATCCACACGTCCCAGCCGTCCTCGAGGAGTACATCGACAATGGTGGTCCTGACCGGTGGCCTGAACAGTTCTGCCCTGACGCCGGATCCGTGGACCAGCAGCACCGGCCCTTTGGTGGTTTCCGCCGGCGAAGTCACGTGGACCAGGCTGAGCGGAGTGTTGTCCCGGGCACGGAACGGGATGACCTCGGTCCGGTGTCCGGCACGGGTGATGATCATGATGCGGGTCCCTCCTGTGCGATGGTGATGGGCTGTTCAAGCAGCCGGACGGCAGGAAGGCCGGCCTCGGGAAGCAGCCGCGCGCCGTCGTCGTTTCCGGTCAGCTGCCAGTCGCGGCAGATGGTGTCCACGGCCAGGGGGTAGACGGTCAATGAGCCGTCCGCGTCCAGGTGGAGGCGGAGGAAGCCTTTGTGGTCCTCGATGGATTGTCCTGACATTTTCCAGGTGGACACTTCCCCGCTTGGGGTAGCCAGGATGTAGAGTGCGAAGGCTTCGCTGCCCAGCACCCACCCGCCAACGTGGACCAATGCCAGCGCCAGGAGCACCACCACCACGTCCGGCCAATTGCCGGGCCACGGAACAAGGATGACGACGCCGGCACTCACCGCGAGCGCCGCGAGTTGGAAGAGCGCTCCCCGGGCGAAGACAACAATGCCGGAACTGGCGATACGGAAGGTCCGGGCCGCCAGGGTGGTCACGCCCAGCAGCACAGGGACGACAAGGACCAGCACGGCAAGAAGGAGAACGGTGTTTCCGCGCGTGAGCCCATGGAGCCCGTCCACGAACGATTCACCGCGGAAAGCACTGAACACCGTCCATGCCGTGAGAGCGGCAACCACATGGAGCAGGCCAATGGACAATCCGAAGCCCGGGTTGCGCACCGGTAGCCATGAAGGGGACAAGGGGTTGGCCAGGCGTGGTCCCAGGAGGTGTGAGTCGGACTGGTCAGGATAGATGGTGGAGCTTCTGGTGAATCGGCGTCCCGCTGCCGGGTGGCTCCCGGCGGCGGGCACACTGAACGGGTCTCCCGGGACGGCGTGTGCAGGCAGGAGGAGTTCATCCGGCAGCCAGTGGGCGTCCGACAGGTACGCCCCACCCAGCCCGCACGTGATGAGCTGTGTCTTCCCTGCATCGGCGCCGGAAGTGTCCTGTTCATAGCGGGAGTAGTGATGGAGGTCCCCGGTGAGCCAGAGCCGGACGTTGGCCCCTGTGTCCTCGAACAGCTGCGTGGCCGGATTGAAGCGGCGGCGCAGATAGTCCTGCTCAAAGAAGCTCACTTGCTGGAATTCAGTGGTTCCTTTGACCCAGAAGGGGGCGGCTACGCAGAGGATGATGGCGTCTCCAGGCTGCAGCTGGGACGTGACGCTGCGGTAGAAGTATTCCAGTTGTGGTTCGTCGATGTACTGGCCCAGTTGGCTGTCCAGGCCCAGCAGCCACCAGCCCGGAACGCCGTGATGGCCGGGCCGTGGTGGTTGTCCGGTGAGCCGCAGGCCGAAGTAGCTGCGGGTCTGGATGGTCCGCCATCCGCCGATGCTTCGTTGCCGCGTGAATACCCGGATGAAGGAGGTCAGGCCGTCGTACCAATCGTGGTTTCCGGGGAGGGCCAGCATGATCGGCGCCCGGTTCGGTGGCATGCCGGGAGATGGCGCCTGGTTTCGTGGCAACGCCATCCGGTACGGCCCGACCATCCGGTCCTTATATCCGGCCGGGGACGCCACGGGGTAGACCTCGTCGCCGCCCAGGACCAGGACGTGGCCCCTCGGGAGGACCAGACCCCCGACGCTGAGGGCATCCTGGGCCAGCAGGGAGGCAACCGTGTACGTGGCATCGAATCCGTCGCCGAGGTCCGCCGCGAAGTCGAGCCACAGTTCGGCGGGTTGATCCGGGCTGCCTGGATCCTGGCCAGCGGGATCCGGCAGGCCGCGCTCGCTGACCACCGGTTGCGCAGGCTGGCCAGCGTCGGGCAGCTTGTCCAGGCTCAGCGGATCGTCCGGGAAGCTGCCCTCCAACTCTCGTTTGTCGCCAAAATCGGCGAAGACGGTGGCGGCCATGACCTTCAGGGCGGTACGCGCCAGCGACATGGGCGAGAGCCAGCGGACCGCGGTCCGTGGAGTGAAACCCAAGACGGCGTGGTGTTGCGCGAGCTCCCGGATCTTCATTGCTTCGGCGTGAATGGAAAGGATATGCGTCGGGGTGTTCGCCCGTAAACCTGCCAGAGTTCGCCCCCGAACAGCTTCCCGAACGTCAGCAGTCCAGCGGCCGGCTCAGCGCCCTCGGCCCGGAAGGTGGTCAGTTGCCGGGCGAAGTCCAAAGGCCGGATGTAGAGGATGCCGGCGCCCACAGTGCCCTCCTGCCGCACCCTTGGGGGTTCAGCAGGGACCTCAGGTGGCGCGTCCCTTTCAGATGGCGGGACATGGCCCCGGGCGATCGTTGCGTAGAGAGTGGTCGTGTCCGGCCAGAGATCGAATCCCGCTTCATTGTGGATGAGCTTGTGACCCGTGAACGTGAACGGCGTACCGCCGGGGTCGCGCAGCCACAACCTGTACAGCATGCGCCTGGCCGGCCCGCCGTCGTCGGAGGTGTCCGCGACGAACAGGTTGAACCATCCGCGCTCCACCGGCATCCGGCCGCCGAAATAATCAGCCAGCACATACCCTTCGGCCTTGGCCGGATGCTCAGGATCCGCAGCGAACTGATCGATGTCTTCGGCAGTAATCGTGAGCTCGAACATGATCCGCCGGGACCGGTCCCTGCCCAGGCTGCGCCCCTTCTCCGGATCACTGACTCCTGGACTGAACCACCCATGCATCTGCTCGGTGAACCGAACGGAGGTCGCTTCCTTCCTTGAGCTCCCGGGCATTGCCAGGCCACGGGTGCCGGGCCCCTCCGGACGCTGCGCTGTGCCCGGGGCGACGGCGCTCGCAGGCCGTTCCGGGAGCGCGGACTTGCCCTTGGTGGCGTCGGGGGCCAAAGCGCGCGGAGCCACACTTCCGACGTCGACGACGGCGCCCGCCGCCTCCTGCTGAACGGTCACCGCATCGCTGGGGCTGATGCCCCTGTGGCGGGCTTTATCACTGGTCTCGACGAGGTGGGCGCACGTGCGCTCAGCGAAGGCGGCGATGGTCAGCGAGGGGTTGGCGCCTACCGGTCCGGGCATTGCGGCGCCATCCACTACGAACAGCCCGGGGTAGCCGAAAACTTCACCGTAGGAGTCGCACACTGCCTCGCCCGGGTGCCGCCCGGCGGGGGCTCCGCCAATGGGGTGGACGGTGATGACGCGTTTGGCCCACCAGAGCGGGTTGTCGATGAAGTTGCCGTCGAGGTCCTTGGCAATATCCGACATCGTTCGGCGGACACGGTCGAAATACGCGGTGGACGTCGCCATGGTCCAGGCGATGGCGAGGCGTCCGTCGCGCAGTGTCATGACGCCGTCGGGTATGTCGCGCCCCATGCCGAGCAAGGGGACGGAACTGGATGACAGGCGCCCGTCTCCCAGGGCAGCGGCGAGGTCTGCCGAGACGTTGGAGCGACCGGCGTCGAACAGTCGGTCCTTGAACAACTGACCCGCCACCTTCGCCGTGCGTTTCACCGCCGTCTTCAGCTGGGCCGTCTCGATGAGCCAGTTCATGAAGGCCGGGTACCCGGCGTCCTCCACGTAGTAGCCGCGGCCGTCGCCGCCGTCGTCGTTCCCATCCGGGACCCTGACCGCCGTGGTGATCACCGGCCCCTTGCTCCCGGAGAGTGCCCTGACTCCTGGCCGCGAGCCGTTGGTTGCGGGTGTCTTGGCATCCATGATGAACGTCAGGAGGTCACCGTTGCCGCTGAAGCGGGTGCCCAAGGCGTCGCTGAGCGCGGGCAGGGAGCCGTGGTTGCGAAGCAGGAGGAAGTTGGTGCCGAAGGTGCCCGCTCCCAGGATGAGCCGGCGGCAATGGATGATGCGTTCGGTGAGCAATCCGCCCCCACGATACGGTTCGTGGATGACGTAACGGAGTTCGTAGCCGCCGCTGTCCCGGTCCAGGGGCCGGATGCCGCGGACGTCGTGGAAGGTACGGATATCGGCGCCTTTGAAGGCAGCCGCCGAGAGGTAGTTGTGGTCGAGGGTGTTCTTGGCGCCGGCGTTGCAGCCGATGTCGCATTCGCCGCTGAGCGTGCAGGTGGTCCGCACCGTATCGGGGCCGTGGATGCTGCCGTAGTGGGGGAGCGGGAGCGCCTGGTTGGTCCGGGGTGCCGCTCCTGGCTCAGCGGAGAAGGTGACCGCAATGGGTGGCCGGGTGATGGACAGTCCCAGGTTTGCTGCCGTCTTTTCCATGGCCGTGGTCTTGGCGGTGTCCTGGTAGGGGTAGGGAACGGGTCGAAGCATGGCTTCGGCGGCGTCGTAGTAGGGGTCCAGGTCGGCCCGGGTAAACGGCCAATTCTCGTAGCCGCCGCCCGGGATGGGGGATTCGTTGACGAACCACTTCTCGTCCTTGCGCAAGAGCACGTTGGCGTAGATGAGGGAGCCGCCGCCGAGTCCGCTGGATACCAGCCCCTCTGTCCCGCGGAAGGTCCAGGCGTCGAAGAGGCCGTACAGCCCACGGTCGGGGTCCCAGAAGTTCTTGCCCATCTCCGACGGCGTACGGGCGAAATTTCCGGGCGGGTACGGTTTGCCGCGTTCCATGAGCACCACGGACTGTCCGGCTTCGGCGAGCCGCAGGGCTGCTACCGAGCCGCCGAACCCCGATCCGACAACCACCGCGTCCACCTTTTCGATGCGGTCCAGGCTGTGGCGTCGGGGATCATCAGCGGGTTCGGGACCCGCATCCCCACTGTTCCCGGTCCCCAGACGACCCATGGCCGTTCCTCTCAGAGGAGAGCTGACTACATGGCAGCGGCAGAGGATGCCGGGCGTGGCCGGGCGTTGCCTCCGCGGACTATGGGCCTTATGTTCCCACCGGGCAAGGGATCTGTAAATGAGGTGGAGTAATGCTGTTGGTGCATAGGGTTCAATGAATCCGCGAGTAAACCATGTCGAAGTCGTGCTCCAGTGGGCCTCCCGGATAGGTGCCGCGCTCCAGGCGGGCGGTGATGGTGTCGCCGTCCGGGCTGATGTGGCCAACAAAGCGCTGCGGCCAGTCCGGTCCGTCCCTGAAAAGCGTCCAGACATTGTCGCTGAGCGTCATGTCGTAGATGCGGGCAACGCCGCGTGAGTCGAAGTAGTGCTGTTGGAATGCCCGGTCCGAGCCCGTTGCACCGATGACGCTGACTGCGTTGGGGTATTCGGGCCTTGCCACGGTGGAACGCTGGATGAGGAAGCCGCCACCTTCCAGCCATTCAAAAGTGGTCCGTCCCTGTGTTCCGGCACTGGGGATGGTGGTCTCCCACGAGCCCACGAGGATGTTCAGTTGCTCAAGCGTGGGTCCTGGTTTCCGTGCCATGGCCGCCTTCTTTCCGCGGTGCTGATTCGTGGGTGCTAAGAGGTCCAGCGTAGAACCCGCCGGGGCCGCGGCATAGGGTCAAGGGATGACGTTGGAAAAAGAAACCAAGGTTGCCGTTGTCACAGGCGTAGGCAGGCGCCGCTCCATCGGGGCAGCACTGGCCAGGGGCCTGGCAGCCGACGGCTGGTCCCTTGTCCTGAACCACTGGAAGCCCTACGACGACCGGCTTGGCCTCGAATCGTCACCTGGCGATGCCGCCGCCATAGCCGCCGGGTGCCGCGCGGAGGGTGTCGCCGTCGAACTCGTATCCGGGGACCTCAGCGACCCTGGTGTACCGGCGGCGCTCGTTGCAGCGGGACGGAAACTGGGCCCCGTGACCGGGCTGGTGGTCTCGCACTGCGAATCTGTGGACAGCAGTATCCTCACTACTTCGGTGGAAAGCTGGGACCGCCATTTTGCCGTCAATGCCAGGGCCCCATGGCTGCTCATCAAGGCGTTTGCAGAGCAGCTGCCCGCCGTACCTCCCGGCGAAGTGGCCGGCAGGATCGTGGCGTTGACCAGCGACCACACCGTCCATAACCTGCCATATGGTGCGAGCAAGGGTGCCCTGGACCGGATCGTAACGGCGGCCGCCGTCGAACTCGGGGACAAAGGGGTGCGGGCCAACGTGATCAATCCCGGGCCGATTGACACCGGCTGGATGGACGACGACGTACGCGGCTGGACGACCCGGGCGACCCCGACCGGACGCCTGGGTACACCCACGGACACCGCGAACCTGGTGCGGTTCCTGTTCTCGGACGCGGGTTCCTGGATCAACGGCCAGGTCCTGCACAGCAATGGCGGATTCAACGTCTCCTGAGGCCGGCGTGCTCTGGTGGCCCCGGTGCGCCGATGGCAGGATGGGCGCATGACCCTCGTTACGTGTGACCTCACCGTGTCCCTTGATGGCTTTGTTGCCGGACCGAACCAGAGTATGGAACAACCGCTCGGCGAAGTGGGAGAGAAGCTGCACCGTTGGCAGTTCAAGGAACGGGATACCAACGCCGCCGAGGTCGCCGGGATCCTCGAAGCCGGCGCCTACATCATGGGCCGGAACATGTTCGCCGGGCCGGGCGAGCACTTGTGGCCGGAGCAGTGGCGTGGCTGGTGGGGCGAAGAACCCCCGTATCACGCGCCGGTGTTCGTTCTCAGCTCGCACCCGCACGAACCCATGGTGATGGAGGGCGGCACCACTTTCCATTTCGTCAATGACGACATCGGCTCAGTGCTCTCGCGCGCCAAGGAAGCTGCGGGCGGGAAGAACGTTGCCATCGCCGGTGGAGCCTCAACCGCCAGACAATTCCTGTCCGCTGGCCTCATTGACGAGTTGCGGCTCCATATCGCGCCGATCGTCCTGGGCGCAGGTGAGCGTTTGCTGGACGGTGTAGACGAGCTGAAGCTTGAACCCCTTGAGGTCCGTGGTACCAGCCTGGTCTCGCATCTGCGGTACAAGGTGGGCTGAACCCGTCCCTTCCTGGATCAGCCCCGGACCAGGCCGCTGATGATCATCGCAACGCCGGCGAAGGCCGCCACAAACGCCCAGTACTGCATGGGCAGGAAGAACAGGCTGTGCCGGTTGAAGTACCCGCGCCGGGCGGACTCGGCCTCGTATTTCAGTTGCTCATCCGCGAGGGCACGTGCCTCCTCGAAGGATTGAGGAGCGGGAAGGCCGGGGTGCTGGTAGGCGCCGACCTCTACCATTCTGGACAATTCCTGGCTTCTGGCGTTGACCGCTGCCTCGTAGCCCGCTGTGGGCCTGGTGCGGTTGAACCAGTTTCCGAGAGACCAGATCCCGGCTGCACCGGCCAGGAAGCCTACACCTACTGCGATCGGATTGCCGTGCGACAAGCCGCCCGCCAAACCACCGCAAATACCGAACACGACGAGGACCAAAATTCCCCAACCACGCCAAATAATCATTTCATTAGAGTAATTCATCCACGACGTGAATGTCCGCAGTTCGCTGTACACTCAGTTATCGAACATATATTCGAATAAAGGTGTGTTGTGGGCGTGATAGTCGGCCCCCGCGTGATAGACGCGGGCTTGTCCTTGATGTCGGTGCTGCTGGCTCCCGTGTCCGTGGCGGCGGGGTATCCCTCGCCGGCGCAGGATTACTTCGATGGCCGCATCGACCTCAATGAGCACCTGATCAAGGACGTCACCAGCACGTTCGTCGTCCGGGTGACCGGCCAATCGATGGAGGCCGCCGGCATCAGCGACGGAGACGAGCTGATTGTCAACCGGGCGCTGGAACCCAAGGATGGGTCCGTCGTCGTGGCTGTCCTGGATGGTGAGCTGACCATCAAACGCTTGCGCATCACCCCGACGGGCGTGGTGCTGCAGGCGGACAACCCTGCATTCCCGGACATCAGGGTGGCTGCCTTGTCGGAGCTGACTATTTGGGGCGTCGCAACCACGTGCCTGCATCACGTCTGAAGAGGCGGCGGTGCTGTTGAGTTGCGGACCACCAGCTCAGGCGTGAGCCTTTCGTCGGCGATGGGGCCCTCCGGGTTTCCGAGCCGTTCCAGCGCTATCGCGCCCGCCCTTTGGCCCAACACTGCGGCATGGAGGTCCACTGTCGTGAGGTCAACGCCGTGAAGCTTGGCGATCCGCGAATTGTCATAGCCCACCAGCGACAGGTCCTGCGGGATGGACAAACCCAGGGAATAGGCGGCTTCGCGGGCGCCCAGGGCCAGTTGGTCGTTGTGCGTGAAAATCGCCGTCGGGCGCTCGGGTTGTTTGAGGAGGAGCATGGTGGCGCGTTCCCCGGCTTCCTGCGTGAAGTCCTCGGCCGCCAGCGTTTGGGGCTTCAGCCCGGCGTCGCGCATGGTTTGTTGGTAGCTCCGCCTGCGGACGGTGTGTCCGTCGTACACGGGTCCCGCCAGGTGGGCGATGCGCCGGTGCCCGAGGGTGAGGAGATGTTCAGTCGCGGCCCTGGCCCCGACGACGTCATCCGAATAGACGCTGTCCACGCCCGGTACCGGCCGTGTGACGCTGACCAGCGGCACGATCTGCGCCAGTTCCTGCACGCGTTCGTCCGGATCCAGGAGCGTGGCGGCGATGATGATCCCGGCCCGGGCCTCTATGAGCGACTCCAGCGCGCCCCGGTCAACACCATCAACCGAGCGGGATACGCTCAGGATGAGCCGGTTGCCGTCCTGCGGGAGGGCCACGCGGACGCCGCTGAGAATGTCGGCATAGACCTCGTTGCGGATATCCATCAGGTAAAGCCCGACGGCGGAGCGGTGCTTGCGTGCCAGGTCGGCGGCTACGGCGTTGGGTCGGTATCCGAGACGCCGGGCGGCTTCGAAAATGGCTTCTTTGGTTTCGGCGCTGACTCCAGGAGCGCCCCGGAAGGCGAAAGACACCAATGTTCGGGAAACGCCTACTTCCCGGGCGACATCACTTTGCGTAGCTGGGCGGAGTGGGCGGTCGGGGGCCATGTCCTCCATCTTCCCACGTCACAGAAAGGGTTAATTCGGGTGTTTGTTAGTTTGACCTTACATTTAAGCCTTTCGCGCGTTAGTCTGTACTCAGAGCGGATGAGTATGACCCGCAACACACTGACAAAGGAGTCCTGATGTCTGCAACGCAAATGCAGCGGGAAGGCGCCCAAGCGGCCGCCGTTCCTCCGCTGACCAACGGCCCGCACAGAAAGCGCCTTGGCCTCGTAGCCCTGGTTGCAACCTTCGGCGGACTGCTGTTCGGCTATGACACTGGTGTCATCAACGGTGCCCTGAGGCCCATGACGGCCGATCTCGGCCTGACGCCCCTGACGGAAGGGATCGTGACCAGCTCCCTGTTGTTCGGTGCGGCAGCCGGAGCCGTGGGAGGTGGCCGCCTGTCCGATTCGTGGGGCCGCCGCAAGTCCATCCTCCTGCTCGCGGTGCTGTTCCTGGCCGGCACCATCGCCTGCGTCTTCGCGCCCAACTTTGAAGTGATGGTGCTCGGACGCGTTGTTCTCGGCCTTGCCGTCGGCGGAGCGTCCACCGTGGTGCCTGTCTTCCTTGCCGAACTGGCGCCCTACGAGATCCGGGGCTCGCTGGCCGGCCGGAATGAGCTCATGATCGTTATCGGCCAGCTGGCGGCGTTTGTCGTCAATGCCATCATCGGTAACGTCTGGGGAGAGTTCGGGGGAGTATGGCGCCTCATGCTCGCCGTTGCCGCACTGCCTGCCATCGCCTTGTTCTTCGGCATGCTCCGGATGCCCGAATCGCCGCGCTGGCTGATATCCAAGGGCCGTTGGGAAGAAGCCCTCGTTGTCCTCAAGACCATCCGGTCAGTGGAACGCGCAGAGGCCGAAATGGCCGACGTCAAGCACCTCGCCGACGAAGAGCGGGCGTCGAAGGCGACGTCGTGGGGCGCGCTCAAAGACAAGTGGATCCTTCGCATCATCCTGGTCGGCATCGGCTTGGGTGTGGCCCAGCAGCTGACCGGCATCAACTCGATCATGTACTACGGTCAGTCGGTGCTGGTCGAGGCTGGATTCGACTCCAACGCAGCCCTGATCGCCAACATCGCTCCCGGCGTGATCGCGGTGGTCGGGGGCGTCATTGCCCTGACGTTGATGCAGCGCGTCAACCGCCGCACCACCCTGCTCCTGGGCTTCACCTTGACCACGGCATGCCACTTCCTGATCGGCATCGCCTCCGTCCTCCTTCCCGTAGGAAACGAGGCCCGTCCATTCGTGATCCTGTTCCTGGTGGTGGCGTTCGTCGGCTCGATGCAGACGTTCCTGAATATCGCCGTCTGGGTCATGCTGTCGGAGATCTTCCCGCTTCACGTCCGTGGTTTCGCCATCGGCCTGTCGGTATTCTGCCTGTGGATCGCCAACGCGCTGCTGGGCCTGTTCTTCCCGACCCTGGTGGCCGGCGTCGGGATCACCGGAACCTTTTTCCTGTTCGGCGGCGTGGGCATCGCGGCCCTCATCTTCATCTACACCCAGGTCCCTGAGACCCGTGGGCGCACCCTGGAAGCGCTTGAAGAGGACGTCACTACCGGGGCCATCTATCTGGTGCACAAGAAGGACGCCGCCGCCCGCGCGTAGCCGGGCTCATGGTGTGAATCTCATAGCGCGAATCATCCCGCTCTTCGGACTTTTCCGCAGTCCGGAGGGCGGGATGTTTCGTAACGTGCGCAATAAGGCCTGCGCAAACAGCCCCGGCTCCTCGTTGGCTCCGCTGGCCAAAGCTCCACGATGACGTCAAAAGCGTGGTTGGATGGCGGTGTGCAGAAACGGTTGCCGGGCGATGATCTAACGGTGACCCGGTTGGGCGCTTCACGGATGGGGGCGGAGGTTTCCGCGGAAACGGACTCGGCGCGATCTACCGCAGCGCGGCGGCGCCTCAAGTGGGGCATCGTGTTGGCCCTCGTCTCGGTGCTGCTGGGAGTAGCAGCCCAAGCTTCCGCAGCGTGGGTCAGTGATTCATGGCCTGAGGTTCTGGTCTACTTCGTCATGCCGGGGTGGGCGCTCATTCTCTGTTGTCACCTTCTGAGCGGGGCTGCCGCCTTGGCAGCGCTGGTTCTGCTGGTACCGGCGCTGGTCGCGCGGATTCCACGCGGCCGGATCCGTCGGCTGACTGCCGTTCTTGCAGTTCTGGCCAGTGCCACGGCGGCTCTGCCGTGGTCTATTTATGCTGCCGGCATGGGGCTAGCCGCCGCGGCGGCAACATACGCCCAAGTGACGGCAAGCAGCGGAGACAGTGTCGTCGTCGAACAATCAGGTTTCGATCCACAAACCTATTCCGTTTATTCACAAAAATCGTGGGGGCTCTGGCAACGAACTGTCCCGTGGCTGTCCGCCACAGAGGTCTTCGACCCCAAGGACTGCATACTGACGGGCGGAAGCAGCGATCTCGTGCTCCACTGCGGAGTCGATGACGTCATCGTGCCGCGCCTAGGGGACTAGCCAAGCCCTTTCCTCCTGCAGCGGGCTCAATTGGTCAGGGAAGTTTCGTTGTCGGTGGGTGGCGGTACAGTTGACTTATTCGAACATATCTTCGAATCAGCGGCGTGTCCTCCCATTTTCCGAGGTCGCGCATGTTAATGACCAATCGAGGAGGAGCATGTCCAGGCCGGCCCTTATGCACACGATGCAGGAGATCGCCCACGTGGACATCAATTGTTTCTATGCCTCAGCAGAACGGGCCTTCAATCCCGCGTTGGAGGGCAAACCCCTGATCGTGCTCTCCAACAATGACGGTTGCGCCGTGACGAGGTCGCCGGAGGCGAAGCAGCTTGGCATCGGGCTGGGCGACCCATGGTTCAAGCTGGCTCCACGGGCCAAGGAATGGGGGCTCATTGCGCTGTCCAGCAACTACGAACTATACGGAGACATCAGCTCGCGCGTCATGGAGCTATTGCGGCGCTACTCGGCGTGGCAAGAGGTCTATTCGATCGACGAAGCGTTCCTGGGCGTCAAGGGCCGGCCGGAGGAGTTGCTGCAGCTGGGGCGAACCATCAAGGATGCTTGCCGCAGGAACGTTGGAGTTCCGGTGTGCGTCGGAATCGCCCGCACCAAAACGCTTGCCAAGCTGGCCAACAAATGGGCCAAACACAATCCGGCTTTCAACGGCGTGTGCCGTTGGGATTCGGTTCCTGAAGCCCGGCGCGAAGCGCTCATGGCCCGGCTGTCCGTTATCGAGATCTGGGGCGTGGCTACCAGGCTCACCAAGCGGCTGAACGCGATGGGCATCTTTTCAATCCTGGACCTGGTTCGGGCAGATCCCGTGGCCCTCCGGGACAAGTTCTCCATCGTCATGATGCGCACCGTCCTGGAACTGCAGGGAACGCCGTGCATCCCCATGGAAGAGGAAAGGATCGGACGGGACCAGCTGATCTTCTCGCGTTCGTTCTCGACGCCGATTACGACGGCGGCCCAGCTGCGGCAGGTGCTCAGCGTCTACGGGCAGATGGCCAGCGCCAGGCTGGCCAAGCACGACCTCCAAGCCAAGCTGCTGACGGCGTTCGCAGCAACGTCGGTGTACAACCCGAACGACAAATCGTTTCCTGCTGTGAACGTCAAGCTGCCCATGCCCACCGCCGATCCCGTGCTGCTCACCAAGGCTGCGCACGCCCTGGTCCCCAAAATCCAGGAGGGCGTCAGGTACGCCAAGGCCGGAATCATGGTCACCGACCTCCGTCCCAGCGGCAACCAGAAGCCCTTGGAGATCTTCGAGAACCGCCACGAGGAACGGGATATCGGAAGCTTGCTGGAGGAGGTCAGCAAACGCTATGGCCGCGGCTCCATCGGATTGGGGCATGCCGGCATCAAGGGCGGCCCGGACTGGTCAATGAAGAGGGATATGCTCAGCCCCCGCTACACCACCAACTGGGATGAACTGCCCTTGGTGAAAGCGGCGTAGCAGGGCCGCAACCCTAGGCCCGCAGCCGATATCCGCGTTTGACCACTGTTTCCACGAGCTTGCCGTCCGGGAGCGCGGACCGAAGCCGGCTGACCGTCATGTCCAAGGCGTGCACGGAACCGCGCAGATCCAACAGGTCCGAGAGCGCCTCACGCGACAAGACCGCGCCGCCGGCGCCGAGCAACGCCCGCAACAGCAGGAGGGGAGCGGGGGCCAGCTCCACCACTTCGCCGTTGATCCGCAGGCACCGTCCGCGCAGCTCGATGGTGGCACTCTTCGTCTCCAGGCGGCGGACATGGTTCAAAGACAAGTGCTCGGTCACAAGCCGAATAAGCGCACCCATGCGGTAACGGTCGGGTATCAGGGGCGTCAGCCCGGCGTCGACCAGGGGCTGGGCAGTCACCGGCCCGACCGCGGCCACCGTCACCGGGCCCTTGAGCGCTTCAATGAGCTGTCGGTAGAGGCCCATCTCATGCGCCGTGCTCCACATGGCATCCACTGCCGGGGCGCTGGTGAAGGTCAGGACGTCCAGGTTCCCATTGACCACAGCCTCGATCAGGCGCGGCAACTTGTCCTCACCATCGGGCTTCACCCAGCGGTAGGGAGTTACCGTCAGCACGGTCGCGCCGGACATGCGGAGTCGCTCGAGCTGGCGAACGTCCGTGTACCCGTGCAACTGCACAGCCACGGTCTTGCCGCGAACTCCCTCCACCAGCAGCATGTCCACCAAGGTGGCGGTGGTCTCGTCGCTGCTGATTCCGACGTCGGCAAGCCCGGCCGCGCGGACTGCACCGCGGGCCTTGGGTCCCCTGACGAACATGCGGCAGGCGGACAAGGTCTCCAGGAGCTGCTCGCCGATGCCAAAAGAATCGGCCGCCTCGCACCAGCGGCGCATGCCGTAGGCGGTGGTGGCGATGCAAATATCCGGCTTCGCTTCGATGATGGTCCGGGTGTCCTCTACGAGGATCATGTCCTCCAGGACCGGGGCGATCTTCAGGGCAGGGGCGTGCAGGACACTGGCGCCCCGCCTCTCCAGGGCCTCGATGAGGTCACGGGAACGGCGGTGCGAGGTGACGCCGATGCGGAATCCGTCCAAGGGCGCCTCGGGCGCCTCGGAAGTGTCCGGAGCGGCATTGGGGTCCAGGCTTTCGATGGCACGTGCAACAGTCATGTGTTCTTACCTTCAGGCTTCAAGAAGCGAAGCCGCGAGTCGGCTCAGTTCAGCGGATGCTTCGGCGTGATTCCGGTTGGCCTCGGCCACCCGGACCACCTCGCCGATCACCAGCACGGCAGGGTTGCTGCAGCCGGTCGCTGCTGTTTCGATACTACCGAGGTCGGCAATTGTGGTGCGTTGGCCGGGCCGATACCCACGTTCCACCACAGCCATCGGCATTTCACGATCCATCCCTGCCCGACGCAGTCCGGCGGCCAACTGGGGGAGAGTACCGATGCCCATGAGGACGATGATCGTCCCGCCGAGTCCGGCAAGGTGGGTGTGCTCCTTTTCCGTCAGGGGCGCGTGCCCTGACACTACCGTGAACATGTGGCTCACTTCGCGGTGCGTCACCGGAATGCCCGCGGCAGCAGGCACGGAGATGGCGCTGGTGACACCGGAAATCACCCGGACCGGAACACCGGCCGCAACACAAGCGGCTACCTCTTCCCCGCCCCGACCGAAGACGTAGGGGTCACCGCCCTTGAGCCTGACCACGTTCTTGCCCAGCAGCGCCGCTTCCACCATGAGCTTCTCAATGTCGCGCTGCGTCACCTTGTGCAGGCCGGGCTGCTTCCCCACATCCACGAGGTCAGCGGAGGTCAGGCCCGCCAGCTCCTGGTAGGGGGCCAGACGGTCGAAGAAGACGACGTCGGCATCCCGCAAAGCAGCGACAGCGCCCACGGTAAGCAGCTCAAGGCTTCCGGGACCTCCGCCCACCAATGTCACGTGGCCTTCGGCGCCCGGCTGCGGCTCGAACGCAACAGGGATGCCGGCCTCACGGCACCGGTCCACCAGCGCACCCCAGCCGTCGTCGCCGTCGTCTACTACCGCCACCAGGAACGGACGCTCGGGGAGCTGGCCGTCGGCCGGTGCACCGTCGGGCGTGCTCAGCCGGTAGACGTTGGCTCCGGCGCTCCGATAGCGGCGGACGGCCTGGCGGGCGGTTTTGTCGGATCCTGTGACCAGGACATCACGGTCGGTCAGGTCAATGGTGAGCTGCATGGGGACCCCTTGTTATTCGCTGCGGACCGGGATGGTGGAGGCGATGAGCACGCCGCCCTTTTCTTCGTTCGTGGCAGGGCGGATCTGGCCGCGCTCCGGAACGAAGGAGATGGACTCGTCCTTTTGGTTGGGGGCGTTGACGAAGGAACGGAAACGGCGGAGGCGCTCGGGATCCTTCAACGTCTCGGCCCACTCGTCCTCGTAGGTGTCGATGTGCTTGGCCATGGCGGCCTCGAGCTCAGCGGCAATGCCCAGGGAGTCGTGGACCACCACGTCCTCGACGTGCTTGATGTCGCCGTCGAGTTCTTCCTGCCAGCGGGCAGTGCGCTGCAGGCGGTCGGCGGTCCGGATGTAGTACATCAGGTAACGGTCGATGTACTTCAGCAGCGTTTCGTCGTCCAGGTCCTTGGCAAGCAGTTTGGCGTGCGCCGGAGTGGCACCGCCGTTGCCGCCAACGTAAAGGTTCCAGCCGTCCGCGGTGGCGATCACGCCGACGTCCTTGCCCCGGGCTTCGGCGCACTCGCGGGCGCAACCGGAAACACCCATCTTGAGCTTGTGCGGGCTGCGCAGGCCCCGGTAGCGCAGTTCCAGTGCGATGGCCATGGCCACGGAATCCTGGACGCCGAAGCGGCACCACGTGGATCCAACACAGGACTTCACCGTGCGCAGGCTCTTGCCGTAAGCCTGGCCGGACTCGAAGCCGGCGTCCACCAGTTCCTTCCAGATATCCGGCAGTTGCTCAAGGCGGGCACCGAACATATCGATGCGCTGGCCGCCGGTGATCTTGGTGTACAGGTTGTACTTCTCAGCCACCGCTGCGATGACACCTAGCCCCTTGGGCGTAATCTCGCCGCCGGCGATGCGGGGAACCACGGAGTAGGTGCCGTCCTTCTGCATGTTCGCAAGGGCGCGGTCGTTGGTGTCCTGCAGGGAACCACGCCCGGCGTCCAGGACATAGGCGGAGTGCTGGCTGGCCAGGATGGAAGCGATGGTCGGCTTGCAGATGTCGCAACCGGCGCCGGTGCCGTACTTGGCCATGATGTCTTCGAAGGACGTGAGCTCCAGGACACGGATGGCATCGAAGAGTTCCTGACGGGAAAGGCTGATGTGCTCGCAGAGGGCCTTGGAGACCTCGATGCCGGACTTGGTGAGTTCGCCTTCCAGGAGCTTCTTCAGCATCGGAACGCAGGAACCGCACTGGGTGCCGGCACGGGTGCAGCCCTTGAGTTCGCTGAGTTCCTGCACCGGGGCGTTGCCTTCACAGGAGCCGCAGCCGTTGATGGTGTCACGGATGGTTCCGGCGGCCACGTTGTTGCACGAGCACAGGATCGCGTCATCGGGAAGTTCAGTCTCCGGAGCCTCGCCACCACCGGCGGCGCTCAGGTAGGCACCCGGTTCGGCGGACAGCTCGCGGCCCAGGAGCGGGCGAAGGCTCATGTAGGGCGAAGCGTCGCCCACGAAGATGCCGCCCAGGAGGGTCTTTGCGTCGTCGGTAGTAACGATCTTCTGGTAAACGCCGCGAGCGGGGTCGGCGTAGACGATTTCAAGTGCGTGTTCGGTCCTGGCGAAGGCATCGCCGAAGCTGGCAACGTCCACACCGGACAACTTCAGCTTGGTGGCAGTGTCAAAACCGGGGAATGTCGCCTCACCGCCGTGCAGCCGGTCCGCCACGATCTCGGCCATGGTGTTGGCGGGAGCCACGAGGCCCAGGCACATGCCCTCGAAGTTGGCCACTTCGCCGATGGCCCAGATGCCCTCCACTTCGGTGGCGCAGAAATCGTTGATGACCACGCCGCCGCGCTGGCCCAGGCTGAAGAGCTGCTCTTCGCCTTCGGCTGCGCGGAACAGTTCGTCGCGGGGCCTGACACCGATGGCCACAATCACGAGGTCGGCGTCGATGGTGCGTCCGTCAGCCATCAGGACTCCGGTGACCTGGCCGTCGTCGTCCGTTTTCACTTCGGAGGGGAAGACACCGCCGTGCACTTCGAACCCCTTGGCCGCGATCAAGCGGCCCAAAGCCTGGCCGGCGCCTTCGTCCAATTGGGTGTTCATCAGCCACGGCGAGCCGTTGATGACCACAGGCGTCGCCCCGAGTTGCTCCGTGCCGGCAGCCGATTCGAGTCCCAGGAGGCCGCCGCCGATGGTGACCGCGTTGACCTTCCGGCCGAGTTTCGCGGTCAATTCCTCGATGGCCTTGTTGATGGACCAAACGTCCTCGAGCGTGCGGTAAACGTGGGTGTGCTCGGACCCGGGAATGGGGAGCCGGGCGGCATCGGAACCCGTAGCGACCACCAAATGGTCATATCCGTAAACGTTGCCCGCCGCGGTCACCACGTTCCGGGCAACGGGATCAATCCTGACCGCGCGCTCGCCGGTCTTCAATTCCACCGCCTGGTGCTCCCACATGGAGGCCTCGCCCAAGGTGAGGTCGACGTCGGTTTCGGTGAGGGCCTTGCTCAATGCAACGCGGTCGTAGGGGAGGTGTGCCTCCTCGGTCAGTACCGTGAGCTGCCAGCCTTCAAGACCGCGATTGACCATGGCGTCGGTGAAACGGTGGGCAGCAGGTCCGCCGCCGATAACGACGACGCGGCGTGGAGTCACTGTGCTTGAAGTGTGTCCGGTCACTGGTGGGCCTTTCGCAGATGTTGCAGACGGATCTCCGCAACTTGTGATCCCAGCCTAGGGACGGGCAGTTTCGCTTCAGTTTCCCTTTTGTTTCGTGGTCTTAACTTCTGCATCACGAACGCGTTTCAGCTCGTGTGAGGTGTCTTTTACCCGCCGGACACAAACGAGCACCCCGGCTGAAACACCCCGGTCCTAGCGTGGAGGAGTGGCCGCAAGCGTGGCCCGGTCCGGGGAGTGATGACCGAATATGCCAGCACCCGGACACAGTGAGAGGGGCTGAAATGACCGTAATTCTGGACCGTGCCGAGACTCTTGACAGTGCCGGGGGCCCGGCCGCAGCCGCCACCTGGCACCGTGTGTGCCCGCTGGACGAACTTGAGCCCGCCTGGGGAGAAGCAGCACTGATCGAAGGCCGGCAGGTTGCGCTGTTCCGCACCGGGCCTTCGGAAGTCTTCGCCGTAGCCCAGCAGGACCCGGCGACACTCGCCAACGTCATGGCGCGCGGCATCATCGGGTCCCGCGGAAGCCGGCCCACCATCGCCTCGCCGCTTCACAAAGAGGTTTACGACCTTGAAACGGGTGAGTGCTTCACCAATCCCGAGCTCCGCCTTGACGCCTTCGCTACACGCTTGGTGGACGGCTTCGTTGAGGTCGGGCTCTAGGAAGTTACTGTCCCAGTGCTTCGCGGACATCCCTGAGGACATCGTCCAGGGAGGTCCGCGCGGCTTGGCGTGCTTCCGCGAGTTCCGCCGCGGATTCCACGGGGCGGATCACTTCGAGGTAGCACTTGAGCTTCGGTTCGGTGCCGCTGGGCCGGATGATGACACGGCTCTGGTCGCGAGTGATGTACAGCAGCCCATCCGTCGGAGGAAGGTTGTCGCTGCCTTCGGCCAGGTCAACGGAAACCTCCACCGTGGACCCTCCGAACGCTTCCGGCGGGTTAACCCGGAGCCGGTTCATCATGGCGTCGAGAAGACCCAGGTCAGCAACCCGGATGCTCAATTGATCGCTCGCGTGAAGGCCGTGCACGAGGTACAGGTCGTCCAGGGTGTCGAAGATCGTCCTGCCTTCAGCTTTGGCGGCTGCCGCCAGCTCGGCGATCAGCACAGCGGCTGAAATACCGTCCTTGTCCCTGACCAGCTCCGGTGCCACACAGTAGCCCAGGGCTTCCTCGTAACCGTAGGTGAGGCCCGGCACGCGGGAAATCCACTTGAAACCCGTGAGTGTTTCTTCGTGGGCGTAGCCCGCGGCGGCCGCAATCCGCGAGAGCAGCCGTGAAGAAACGATCGAGTTGGCGAATACGCCGGCATGCGGCTCGTCGGGTGCGGCAGCGGCCAAACGCGCCACAATGTGCGCTCCCAGGAGGGCTCCGACTTCATCGCCACGCAGCATGCGCCAGGCATTGGTCGTGGGGTCCAAGGCAGCGACGGCGGCGCGGTCGGCGTCGGGATCATTGGCCAGCACGATGTCCGCGCCGGCAGCAGCCGCCGCAGCGAGTGCCAAGTCCAACGCCCCGGGTTCTTCCGGGTTCGGAAAAGCGACGGTGGGGAAGTCGGGGTCCGGTTCGGCCTGCTCGGCCACCAGGGTGACGTCGCTGAACCCTGCCCCATTCAGGACGGAGACGGCCGTCCCGCCGCCCACCCCGTGCATCGGAGTCAGGACAATCTTCAGCTCCCGCGCCGGGAAGTGTTCACGGTCGACCAGCCCGGCCATTGCGGATTCGTAGTCCGAGGCGATGGACGTCGGCAGTACTGACCAGCCGGAATCGGCCAACTCGATGGACTCCAAGGCACCGACGGCCTCGATCTTCGCCGCGATTTTGGCGTCGTACGGTGCGACGATCTGGGCACCCCGGCCGCTCTCGGACACCGCATGGCGGCCCAAGTAGACCTTGTAGCCGTTGTCCTGCGGCGGGTTGTGGCTGGCAGTGACCATCACGCCGCCGTCGCAGTCGAGCTTCCTGACCGCGTAGGCGAGCAACGGCGTTGGAAGCGCGGCCGGCATGAGGAACGTTTCGATGCCCGCGGCTGTGAATATGGCGGCCGTTTCTTCCGCGAAGATGTCCGAGTTGTGGCGGGCGTCGAAACCGACGACGGCGCGTGGCCGGGTTCCCGGGGCCGCCGCGGCGACGGTTTCGGTGAGGAAGGCCGCCAGGCCCGCTGCTGCCCGGCGGACGACCACGCGGTTCATGCGGTTCGGACCTGGACCGAGGGCTGCGCGGAGGCCTGCCGTGCCGAACTGGAGGGTGCCGTTGAAGCTGTCGCCCAGCTCCTGGGCAGCTCCCGCATCGCCCGCGCCGGCGAGGTCGGCGAGCTCCAGGAGCGCCGCCGTCGTCGTCGGGTCCGGGTCTTGGGAAGCCCAGTGGCGGGCGTCGGTGATCAGCTGTTCAAATGCGGCATCGCTGGATGTCATAGGGTCAAAACTATCCTCATTGCGCACAGCAAGGGCAACGCGGGGTCGGGTATGGCCCATAAACAGGGTCGTAATGGGCCATATCCGACCCCGCGTTGCCTTTAGAGGGGACGGGATTGCACCGAGATGGTGGATTCGCCGTCCACGCTGAACACTGATGATCCCGTAGCGTCCCAATCCGGGAAGAACGTGTCCGATATGACGGCCACGCCATCCTGGGCGAAGACTTCCACGGACGAGGCATCGAGGAGGATGGTGAGCCGGACTTTCCCGTCGCTCCCGGCAGAAGGAAGCGGGACTTGGTGGTACGGGCTGAATTTCTCGGAGAAGTTGGTGGTTCCCGCCTGCGAACGGTCGACCTTCAGGGTCCGGGTTTCCTTGGTGTAGGAGACGCGCAAGCCGGAGGTGCCGTCGGAGGATTGGCGCAGGGTGACCCCGGCCTCCTTGGACGATCCAAGGTCCAGCTCCAGTTCGATCAGCTGGCTGCGTCCCGTGAAGTCCGCTCCCAGGTCCTGGACTGAGGAGCCGATGGTGAGGTTTTTCCTTCTGACCTCACCGCTGCGGCGTTCCAGGGCCTCCCGGGCTGCGGTGGCGATGGCCGAGCGCAGCTCGTAACGGTGCCCGCCCCGGACCAGGGTCAGCTCCCTGGGAATCGCCATGGAACCCCGCCAGGGTGTCGTGGGAACGTGCTGGGCGTAGTCCCAGTTGCCCATCCAGCCCAGCAGCACGGGCTTTTCCCCTGGCGCGCCGGTAATGGAGTTCGCCGCGTAGTAGTCCGCGCCGTGGTCGAGCCATTGTGAGTCGCTGAGGGGTGCGTCCGGGGCTGCCGCGTTCTCTGCCGTGAAGTGCGTGCCGTCGAATTCGCCCACGAAGTACTGCATGCCCGAACCTCCAGCGATGCCGCCGGGGTTGATGCTCAGCAGCATGACCCACTTCTTGGCGGTTGAGCCTTCCACGTTCATCCTGACAAGCTCGGGCACTTCCCAGAGTCCTCCTTGCGCACCCGCGCCGGAGAAATCGCTGAGGTAGTCCCAGTGGAGCAGGTCGGTGGACTTGAAGAGCTTGACCACCTGGGCGTCTGCCACCACCGTGGTCATCACCCAGTACTGGCCCGGCTCGTACCAGAAGACCTTGGGGTCCCGGAAGTTGTTGTTGGTAGGCGTGAGGTTGAGGACTGGATTGCCCTGGTATTTCTGCCATTTGGTGCCGCCGTCAAGGCTGTAGGCGACGGACTGGGCCTGGGCGCCTTGGGGGAGCGCGCCGTTCTTGCCGTAAGCGCTGGTGTAAAGGGCAACCATGGGCGGGTTTTCCGCCGAACCGAGGCCCGAGGCGTTCTTGGTGTCCATCACCATGCAGCCGGAGAAGATCTCTTCCTCGCCGCTCGCCTCCATGGCCAGAGGCTGCTGCTCCCAGTGCACCAGGTCGGTGCTGGTGGAGTGGCCCCAGGACATGTTGCCCCACGAGTTCGCACGCGGGTTGTACTGGTAGAACGCGTGGTAGGTGCCGTCGTGGTAGACCAGTCCGTTGGGGTCGTTGAGCCAGTTCTTTTCGGCTGTCAGGTGCGCCACGGGACGCCACGGGTCTGAAGGCGTAGGCGTCCGGCCCGCCGGGGTGGGGGACGGCGTCGGGCCGGCTGTGCAGGAGGCAGCAGCGAAAGAGACCACGACGGCGGCACTTGCGGCCAGCATCCGGCGGCGGGACAGGAGGGGGTTGGGGTAAGTCATGGGGAGAAATCCTGAAGGGTTGGGGGTGGCAGGGGTGCCGGCTCTTCTGGAACCGGCACCCCTGCCGTGGCCTGACGGCCGGGGTGTGCCGGCCTACTTGTAGAGGCCTTCACCGCCAACGCGGACGTTGGTGGGCAGGTAGCCGAACGGACCGAGGCCGTTCTGGCCGAAGCTGCGGTCAACCTGGGTCACGCCGCCCTTGAAGTTCATCTTCACGGTGGGTGACAGGGAGCCGCCGCGGACGCCGTCGACGTTGTCGATGAACGACTGGACGAGGCCGCCGGGCTGCACGTAGTGCGAGTAGGCCTGGAACTGCCGCCCGTTCTGGCGGGGGTCGGGACCCTCCGGTGCGTTGGCCGGCATGTTCAGGTCCGTGGGCGAGCCCAGGGCCAGCCCGCTGTTGTTCACCGGCTGGTAGTCGGAGCGGACGCCGTCGCCTACGAAGCCGTAGACGCCGTCGGGGCCACGCATGCCGTCGGCATAGGTGAACTGGTGGCTGATGGTGAACAGGTAGTACTTGTTCTTGCCGTTCTCGTTCTGGATGAAGATCTGCGGACGCTCAGTCTGGTCGTTGACGCAGTTCGCTGACAGGATCGGGGGAAGGAAGGTCCACTTTGTGARGTCCTTGTTGTCCGCTACTGCCAGGCCCACGTTGGCGGTCTGGTACCAGGCGCCGGTGGTGCTGTTGACCTGGTCGACGGTCTCGGCGTGGGGATCGCCGGGCCGGTAGCCCAGGTCTTCCTGCTTGCACTTGTAGGAGCCGCGGGTGCCGCCGGTGTTGCCTTCGAACACCATGTAGGTTTTGCCCGGGTGCGCAGGGTCGCTGAAGGTGTACGGATCACGGAACGCGAAGCCCGGGTTCTGGGCCTTGTTCTGGTAGAGCTTTCCGTCCGGTTCCAGCAGCTTGGTGTGCTGGAAGCCGTCGAAGGTCACGCCGTTCTTGGTGGCGTGGATGTTGCCCAGGGCTTTGGCGATCGCAGCGTCGGGAGCGATCCCGCCACCGCCTGCGTTCCGTTCGGCGACGTCGTAGAACGTGGTGGCCGTGTAGAACACATTGATCTTGTTGCCCTGCATAAGGCGGGTGGAACCGGACCATTCGGTGTTGCCGATGGAGGTGTTGTCCAGGAACAGGTGTCCGCCGTAGTTCCACTTGTCCTTGGCGGGATCGGCGTTGGTCTTCCGGAAGAAGTAGCCGATCCGGGCGTTCCAGTGGCGTTGGTCGAAGCCGTAGCCGGCGTGCCGGTCGGCAACCAGGGCGAAGATGACATCCCAGCCCTTGTAGCTGATCTGGTTGGCGTTCTCGTCAGTCAATGACCAGGTGTCCCAAACCCAGACGTCGTCGTTCATGGCGGGGAAGTCCTTGGGGATTTCCGGCATGGTGACGTTGGGGCTCATGGAGTTCTGGCCGGGTGTCACATTGGTGTTGCTCTGGGCCATGATCTGTTTGGCGTCGGCGCGCGTCCATTTGGACGTGAAGTCCGCGGCCGGGTCATAGGCCTGCTGGGTGTGCTGGCTCGGCAGCGGGAAGCCGGGCGTGGGCGCCGGCATGGTGCTCGACGGCGGATCGGCCGGCAGGTTTGCCTGTGCCGCCGGCGTGACCAGCAGGATGCTGCCCGCCACGCTGGCTGCTGCTGCGACGGCTACTGCCCGTCGCAGACGGCGCCGCGGCCGTTGAGGGGTTGAGTGCGTGTTCATGCTTGCTCTTCTCGCGGAGTGTTGGACTTCGTGGAGTGGGGCGCATGCCCTGTTCCCCGGTTGGGGATCTCTACTCCGGCGTCCCTCGATCCGCTGGTGGCGTCTTCGAGGGACGCCATCGTTTCGAGGTGGCGGTGAGCCCGTCAGGGCGCTCGCCGCACATGGCTCCGGCACGTCGACTTACCGGAGCACACTCCACGCTAGACACGTGTTAGGCCGCAAATCAAAGGGTGTTTCGTGGGTCGTCCGGGCTACCCGCCGGTAGATGCGCAAGCGCTTACATTGCCAACGGGCGCGCGTGCCACAGGCCAGCGTCAGGAATCAAATGTTGCGCAATAAATCTTATTTAATCTGGGAATTTACTGTGCGTTTACTTTCGGCCGTGCCTGTTAGCGTGCACACTCCATTGACGGTTAAACAACAATGCGCGGGCACCCAGGCGGTGGCCGCGCATTGTTGCTGGTGGATCAGAGCTTGGCGATGATTTCCGCCAGGAGCTTGGAGATACGCTTTCCGGCCGCCTGTCCCGCTTCCAGTACCTCGGCGTGGCTGAGGGGAACCGGGCTGATGCCTGCAGCGAGGTTGGTAACCAAGGAGATACCGAAGACTTCCATGCCCGCGTGCCGGCCGGCAATTGCCTCCAGCGCGGTGGACATTCCTACCAGGTCCGCTCCGATCCGCTTGGCGTACTGCACCTCGGCGGGTGTCTCGTAGTGCGGACCGGTGAACTGCGCGTACACGCCCTCCTGCAGGGAGGAATCAACCTCACGGGCCAGCGTACGGATGCGCGAGGAGTAGAGGTCCGTGAGGTCCACGAACGTGGCGCCCTCCAGCGGCGATGTTGCTGTGAGGTTGATGTGGTCGCTGATGAGTACCGGAGTGCCCGGGGTCCAATCCTCGTTGAGTCCGCCGCAGCCGTTGGTCAGTACCAGCGTCTTGCATCCGGCGGCTGCCGCAGTGCGTACGCCGTGCACGACAGAGCGGACGCCGCGGCCTTCGTAGTAGTGCGTCCTGGCGCCAAGGACCAAGGCTCGCTTGCCCTCCTTGGTGAGGACGGAGCGGATGGTGCCGACGTGCCCCACCACGGCTGGTTTGTGGAAGCCCGGGACCTCCGAGGCGTTCAGTGTGGCCGTCGTTTCGCCGATCAGATCGGCGGCTTCGGCCCAGCCGGATCCGAGCACCAGCGCTACGTCGTGGGACTCGACGCCGGTCTCCGCGGCTATGAAGTCTGCGGCGGCCTGTGCGGCTTCGAAAGGGTCTGTGTTCATCAGCTCAGTGTTACTCACTGGTACAAGCTACCTTGCCGCCAGCTGAATCAGGTAGGGGCGGAGGTGAGGGTGGGCTGACTGGCAGCCACGGAGGCAATGAGCGAGAATTGAGGATTGTGACCACCCAAGTTGACTTCAGTGCCCCCCGTATCGCGATCCTGGGAGGTGGTCCCGGCGGATACGAAGCTGCCATGGTAGCCGCCTCGCTCGGCGCCCACGTCACCATCATTGAGCGTGCCGGCCTCGGCGGATCCGCCGTGCTGACCGACGTCGTGCCTTCCAAGACCCTGATCGCCACCGCCGACCTCATGACCCGCGTGGGTGAGGCGGACGAGCTTGGAGTCAAGTTCGACGGCGACGGCACGGCCTCCAAGCCCCGCGCCGACCTCAAGCACATCAACGACCGCGTCCTGAACCTCGCCCACGGCCAGTCCAACGACATCCGCGCCGGCCTCGAGCGCCTGGGCGTGGAAATCGTCATTGGCTCCGGCCGGCTGCTGGACAACAACACCATTGAGGTCCTGACCCTCGAAGGAACCCGGACCATCGACGCCGACGCCATCCTCCTGGCCGTCGGCGCCCACCCGCGCGAACTTCCCACTGCAAAGCCCGACGGCGAGCGCATCCTCAACTGGGCCCAGATCTACAACCTGGACGAACTGCCCGAGGAACTGATCGTGGTGGGTTCGGGTGTGACCGGCGCCGAATTCGCCTCCGCCTACAACGGCCTGGGCTCCAAGGTCACCCTCATCTCCAGCCGCGACCAGGTCCTCCCCGGCGAGGACACCGACGCCGCCAAACTGCTGGAAGGCGTCTTCGAGCGCCGCGGCGTGCGCGTTTTGTCCAAGTCGCGGGCCAACGCGGTAGAGCGGACGGACGACGGCGTGAAGGTCACCTTGGGTGACGGTTCCGTCGTCACGGGCTCACACTGCCTGGTATGTGTCGGATCCATCCCGAACACGGCCGGCGTCGGACTCGAGGAAGCCGGCGTGACGCTGACCGAATCCGGGCACATCAAGGTTGACGGCGTTTCCCGCACCACGGCCCCCAACATCTACGCTGCCGGCGACTGCACGGGTGTTTTCGCGTTGGCTTCCGTTGCTGCCATGCAGGGCCGCATCGCGATTGCACACTTCATGGGCGACGGCGTGAAGCCGCTCAAGCTCAACCAGGTGGCGTCCAACATCTTCACGTCCCCGGAGATCGCCTCCGTGGGCGTTTCGGAGGCCGACCTCGCATCCGGTAAGTACCAGGGCGATGTCGTGATGCTGTCCCTGCTCAGCAACGCCCGTGCCAAGATGCGCAACACCAAGGACGGCTTCGTCAAGATCATCGCCCGCAAGGGATCCGGCACCGTCATTGGTGGCGTGGTGGTGGGGCCGAACGCTTCGGAACTGATCTTCCCGATCTCCGTGGCCGTGACCCAGAAACTGCATGTTGACGACGTCGCGAGCGCTTTCACCGTGTACCCGTCGCTGACAGGATCCATCTCGGAAGCTGCACGCCGCCTTCACGTGCACATGTAGTTCCAGCGCAGACGCCCGTTTCGGGGCTTCGCTGCGGGCCATGCCGTACGCGCGGCATGATCCGCAGCGAGCCATCGAAACGGGTTTTGCGTTCCTAGGAGTGCAGTTGGTTCACCGCTTCGGCCACGGGCAGGTGCAGCGCGGGTCCGTGCCCCGGGAGGATCACGCGTGCTTGGACTTCCTCCAGCCGGCGGGTTGCTTCGAGGGCGGCCGCAGGATCGTGGTGGAACATCCTGTGCAGCATCTGCGGGCCTTGCCTGCTGCTGATCGGATGCCCGCTGACAAATGTGTCTCCTACGGCAATCGCTCCCGCATCCGGCAGCAGGATCGCTACGTTGCCCGGAGTGTGGCCCGGCACTGCAATCGGCGTGGGTTTGCCCGGAAGACCGGCGAGCCTGTCCTGGGTCCAGGCTTCTGCATGCGTGGCCGGCTCTGCCTGCAGGGCCTTTGCCTTGATGACGTGGAGCATCCAGCGGAACACCTTCGGACGCCACACCCGGGCCAGGACCTGGCCCAGGGTGACCTGGTGCTTCTCCTTGCCTTGGACGTGGGCAAGTTCTTCGGGGGAGCACAGGATGGCTGTGCCGAAAGTCCTTGAGAAGTAGGCGGCCGATCCCGTGTGGTCCACGTGTCCATGGGTGATGAGCATGGCTTTGGCATCGGCAGGGTCCAGGCCGAGTTCGCGGACAGACTGCAGCACCAGGTCGCGGTCGGCGGGGTAGCCGCCGTCGATCAGGATGAAGCCGGAGTCGCCCGTTGGGGCCGGTGCACTACGGACGATGAGCCAGTTGGATGCGGGTCCTTCGACGAAGTGGACGCCGGGCGCGGGTTCGGAGATGTTCACTCCGGAAGTTTAGACCGTCTGTTTCGATGCCTCGCTGCTCACGATGCCGAAGGCGCGGCACTGTGAGCAGCGCGGCCCCGAAATGGCGGATTCAGGCGGTTGCGGCCTGGAAGTGCTTTTCGATGATCCCCTTGATGTCCTCATGGCATCCTCCGCAGCCGGTCCCTGCGCGGGTGGCCTTGGAGACCTCGCCTACGGTGCCGCAGCCAGCCAGCACGGAATCCTCAATGCTGGCCGCATTCACGCCAGCACAACGGCACACGGTCCGCTGGGGATCGTTGCTGGAGGCGCCGGCGTCGAGTTGGTCGGGCCCGTCCAGCCGGAGCAGCAGGGAGCGGTCCGCGGGCAGCTCCGAGGAGCGTTCGAAGAGCATCACCAGTTCAGCGGCGGTGCGGGGCATTCCCACAGCCACCAGGCCCTCCAGCACTCCGCCGCGCGTGGTCATCTTGACGTAGCGGCCGTGCTCGGGGTCGGCCCATTGGGAGATCTGGCGTCGTGCACGTCCAGCCGCAGCACCGGCTTCCAGGACTTCTTCGTCCCAGGGATCGGCTTGGTTGTCGCCTGCCATGGCCAGGTTGATGCCGCGGGCCTTCAGGACCACAACGCCGGGCTTTTCCGAGGGCAGGGGTTCCAGGGAGTCCGCGGCCAACTGGCCATCGCGGGCCAGGACCAACAGGTACTCCGCCAGCCATTCCGCCTGTCGCCAGCCCGGCCCCACCAGTCCTGAAGGGCCGCCCGCGGTCCGGCACTCCTTGCAGGAAGGATCGGCGCAATGGACTTCGGCGCAGTCACCGATCGCGAACATGTGAGGCTCGTGATGGGTCCGGAGGTGGTGGTCCACCAGGATGCCGGACGCCACGGGAAGCCCGCAGCCCTCGGCGAGTTCAAGGCGAGGGCGGACACCACAGGACAACACCAGCAGATCGCCGTCAATCGCGGATCCGTCATCGAGCAGCAGGGCCGAGAATGAGCCACCAGGACCTGCAGTCTCTACCCCGGTGGAGCGGGCATTGCCGGCCATCCGGACGCCACTTGCACGCAGGCTGTTGCTAAGGACGGAGCCGCTGCCTCGGTCGATGCTGCGGGCCAAGGGGAAGGGGCCGTTGTGGACCACGGTGGCCTTGGCGCCCTCCTCCGAGGCTGCCAGTGCTGTTTCCAGGCCGAGGACGCCTCCGCCCAGGACGACAACCCGCTTCTGCTGCCTAACCGCCGCGCGAAGCACAGCGGCGTCCTGAAGATCGCGAAGCGTGATGACGCCGGGAGGAAGGACGGGACCGGAAGGATCCGGGTTGAGCCCCGTGAGGTTGGGAATGACGGGTCGTGACCCGGTAGCGAACACCAGGCGGTCATAGTGCTCCGTGGTGCCGTCGGCGAGGACCACGTGCTGCCGGGCACGGTCGATCCTCTTGACCTTGACGCCCAGGCGGAGCTGCACGCCGTCGGCCTCCAGCCCGGGAACATCAGCCATGGCCAGTGCTTCGGCGCTTGTCCGCCCGACACCTAGTTCTGCCACCATCACGCGGTTGTACGCAGCGTCGCTTTCCTGACCGACCACCAGCAACTGCACGAGACCGGTCCGGACAGCGGGGAGAAGCTCCTCAACGAGCCGGGCAGCCACTGGCCCGAATCCTACGACGACAATGCGCTCGCTCATGAAGCCTCCTTGATGTGCAGTGGAATTCCCGCTCCGGCAGGAACGCCATCCAGGGTTCGTGAAGAGACCGCGCGCCGGACCCACACCCTGCTGGTCTTGAACTCCGGCATGCCGGAGATGGGATCTGTGGCCGACTCCGTCAGGCGATTGGCATTTTCCTGGCCGGGGAAGTGGAAGGGCAGGAAGACGGTGTCGGGGCGGACCGAGGTGCTCAGCTCGGCCCGGCACAGGACTTCTCCCCGCTCATTGGTCACTGTGGCGTAATCGCCGTCGGAAATCCCGCGTGCTGCCGCGGTTCCGGGATGGATGAGAAGCCGTGCCTGGGGTTGCGCCGCCAGCAGCTCGGCAACCCGGCGGGTCTGGGCGCCGGACTGGTAGTGCTCCAGGAGACGACCCGTAGCGAGCGCCAGGGAGTCGTCCGCAAATGAACGCGCAGCCCGTTTCGACGGCGTCACGGGAACCATCACGGCCCGGCCATCAGCGTGGGCAAAGCCGTCACCGAAGAGCCTCGGAGTGCCGGTGCTGCCGGTTGGATATGGCCAATAGGCTGCCTCGCCACGGTCCAGCATGGCGTAGTCGATGCCCGAGTAGTCCGCCAAGCCGCCGGCCGAGGCCAGGCGCAGCTCTTCGAAAACGGTCTCAGGGTCATCGCTGAACGTAGAAGGGGCTTCGAGCATCTCGGCGAGCCGGGCCATAAGCCACAACTCGCTGCGCACGCCCGGGGGAGGAGTGAGTGCCTTGCGACGGCGGATCACCCGGCCCTCCAGGTTGGTCAGGGTTCCTTCTTCCTCGGCCCACTGCGTGACAGGCAGGACCAGGTCCGCTTCGGCGGCCGTCTCGGACATGAAGAAGTCGCACACCACCAGGAAATCCAGGCTGCGCAAGCCCTGTGTCACGGCGTTGGTGTCCGGTGCGGAAACCACCACGTTGGCGCCGTGCACGAAAAGGCAGCGGACGCCGTCGGGCTGTCCCAGCGACTTGAGCAGTTCGACGGCGGGCAGGCCGGGTCCGGGGATCAGCGACTCGTCAACGCCCCAGACGCTGGCCACATGGGCACGCGCGGCGGGATCGGTGATCTTGCGGTAGCCGGGCAGCTGGTCGGCTTTCTGTCCGTGTTCCCGGCCGCCTTGTCCGTTGCCCTGGCCGGTGAGGGTGCCGTAGCCGCTGCGGGCCGAGCCGGGCAGTCCGAGGAGGAGACTTAGATTAATGGCTGCGGTGGCGGTATCGGTGCCGTCCACGTGCTGCTCCACGCCACGGCCGCTAAGGATGTAGCTGCCGCCCGCGCGGGCACCCTGGGCCAGGCGCCGGGCCGTTTCGCGGATGAGGTTGGCAGGGACGCCGGTGATGGACTGGACCCGCTCCGGCCAGAACGCGTTGAGGCTGCGCACCAGGGCTGAATATCCGCTGGTGCGTTCGGCGATGTATTCAGCGTCCACGAGCCCTTCGTGGACCACCACGTGCGAGATGCCCAACAGCAGTGCCAAATCGGTGCCGGGCGTCGGCTGCAGGTGGAGGCCGCCGCCGTCGGACGTGAACGCGGCGGTAGCCGAACGGCGGGGGTCCACCACGATCAGCCCGCCGGCGTCGCGGGCGCCCTGGAGGTGCTGGACGAACGGGGGCATGGTCTCGGCGACGTTGGATCCGAGCATAAGGATGACCGACGCCGAATCGAGGTCGGTCACGGGGAAGGGGAGCCCGCGGTCCACTCCGAACGCCCGGTTGCCGGCGGCCGCGGCCGAGGACATGCAGAACCGGCCGTTGTAGTCGATGCGGGACGTGCGCAGTGCCAGGCGGGCGAATTTACCCAGCAGGTACGCCTTCTCGTTGGTGAGGCCGCCGCCGCCGAAGACCCCAACAGCGTCGTTCCCGTATTGCTGCTGGGTGTCTTTGACGGCTGCGGCGATCAGCATGAGGGCCTGGTCCCAGGAGATGGGCTGGTGGACGCCGTCGGATCCTTTGAGCATCGGCTCCGTGACCCGGCCGCTATGGCGCAACAACGACGCCGATGTCCAGCCTTTGCGGCACAGCCCGCCCCGGTTTGTGGGGAAGTCGCGCCCTGAAACCTCGAGCGGGACGGCGGGGGTGGCCGGTTCTGCGGCGGGCGCTGCCGCTGTCCCTTGGACTGCGGGTGCAGCCGGGGTCAGCGTCATGGCGCACTGGAGCGCGCAGTAGGGGCAGTGGGTATCGGCGCCGTTGGGCATCTAGATGTGTCCGATCGTGTTGCGCTTCCGGGCGGGGCGGATGTAGCAGACCCAGCAGACGGTGAGCATCAGGACGTAGGCTCCGACAAAGCCGTAGAAGGCCGGGGTGTAGGAGCCGCTGGCTGTGTTGGATGCGTTGAGCACCTGCGGGATGACGAAGCCGCCATAGGCGCCGATCGCCGAGATCAGGCCGAGTGACGATGCTGCGAGGCGTGCTGTGGCGGCGCTGCTGGCGCCGGAGCGGGCAGCGCGGCTGGACGTTGCGAAGATGACCGGGATCATGCGGTACGTCGCGCCGTTTCCGAAGCCGCTGGCCAGGAAGAGCAGCAGGAACAGGCTGAGGAAGAGCCAGAAGTTCTTCAGCGGCAGCGTCCAGATCATGGTCAACGTGATGACGGCCATGGAAGCGAACGAGGCGATGGTCATGCGTGCCCCGCCCATGCGGTCGGCCATGCGTCCGCCGTAGGGTCGGGCCAGGGAACCGACCAGTGGGCCGAGGAAAGCCAGGGACAAGGCCACAGCGCCAACGTGGATCGAGGAGAAGTCCGGGAAGTAGTCCTTGATCAGTTTGGGGAAGACGCCCGCGAAGCCGATGAACGAGCCAAAAGTTCCGATGTACAGGAACGCCATGATCCATAGGTGAGGTTCCTTGAGGGCGGCCAGTGAGCCGGCCACATCACCTTTGGCGCTGGTGAGGTTGTTCATGTATTTGTACGCGCCGAAGGCGGCGATGATGATCAGCGGTATCCAGATGATGCCCGCCATGGGCAGGTTGACGGTTCCGGCGGCCAGCAGGGTGATGGCGATGGGGACAACAAGCTGTGCGACGGCGGCACCGAGGTTGCCGCCGGCGGCGTTCAGGCCCAGCGCCCAACCCTTTTCGCGCGCCGGGTAGAAGAAGGTGATGTTCGCCATCGAGCTGGCGAAGTTGCCGCCGCCGAAGCCTGCGAGGGCGGCGATGAGGAGCATGACACCGAAGGGTGTTTCGGGGTTCGACACGCAGATCGCCAGCCCGGTGGTGGGGATCAGGAGCAGGAGGGCCGAGACGATGGTCCAGTTCCGGCCACCGAACTTCGGAACCATGAAGGTGTAGGGAATGCGGAGTGTGGCGCCCACGAGGCTGGGGATGGAGATGAGCCAGAAGATCTGGTTGGAATCGAAGGTGAAGCCTGCCGCGGGGAGCTGGACCACCACGATGGACCACAGCTGCCAGACGACGAAGCCGAGGAATTCGGCAAAGATGGACCAGTACAGATTCCGCTTGGCGATGGACCGGCCTTCGGCTTCCCACTGGCCCTTGTCCTCGGCATCCCAGTTGGCAATCCAGCGGCCGGGGCGGTGCTCAAGGGCGGGGGTGGCAGCAGTGGTGGACTGGATGGGGGCCAGTGCATCTGCGGTGCTATCAACAGTCACGGAGTGCCTCCTTGGTGGGGGACGTTGTTCTTCCAAGGTAGGTTTGGCGCATTTCACGGACGGTCGCTGTTTGTAAACGCCCTGTGACATTTCCCTATCGGCGGGGTCACCAGCGCGTGAGACGGCGGTGAGGTAATGTGGCGCAGACCGCATGGTGGGATTTTCTCGTTCGTCCGCATATTGGACTTGGTTGTCCAGTCAATGGACAGCGGGAACTATTATTGAACTCTCAAATAATCCTTCGCCGGGCAAGCTCCGAGGGGCATCGGCCGGTATGAACGAAAGCTGCAACTACATGTCTTCCACCGCACCATCCAAGGAAGGCGAGTCCACTAAACCAGTGAACTCGCGGGGCAAGGTGATCTTCGCGAGCCTGATCGGCACGACGATCGAGTTCTACGACTTCTACGCCTATGCCACCGCGTCGGTACTCGTCTTCCCCAAGCTCTTCTTCCCGGACGCCACCGACATCAACGCGCTGCTCAGCGCCTTCGCCATCTTCGGTGTAGCCTTCTTCGCGCGTCCCATCGGCGCAGTGGTCTTCGGACACTTTGGTGACAAGATCGGCCGCAAGGGCACCCTGGTTGCCTCACTGCTGACCATGGGTATTGCAACCTTCCTCATCGGCCTCCTGCCCACCGCCTCCATGCCGGGTTGGGCCATCCTCGCGCCGATCATGCTGGTCGTGCTTCGCTTCTTCCAAGGCCTCGCCCTGGGTGGCGAGTGGTCCGGTGCTGCCTTGCTCGCAACGGAGAACGCGCCTGAAGGCAAGCGCGCAATTTACGGTACGTTCCCGCAGCTGGGTGCGCCGATCGGTTTCATCATCGCCAACGTGATCTTCATCTGGATGAACGTGGCGCTCAGTGCTGATGAGTTCCTTGCCTGGGGTTGGCGCGTGCCGTTCATCCTCAGCGCCGTGCTGGTCATCGTCGGTCTCTACGTCCGCCTGAAGCTGGTGGAGAGCGTGTCCTTCACCAAGGTCATCGAGCAGGAGAAGGTCCAGAAGCTGCCCCTCGCTGCAACGCTCAAGAGCCACTGGCGCCCGGTCCTCGCTGGTACGTTCATCATGTTCGCCACGTACGTGCTCTTCTACATCATGACCACGTTCACGCTGTCCTACGGCACCAAGCCAACGTTGGCCGGCGCCCAGGCCGCAGCCGAAAAGGCCGGCAAGCCGATGACGGCCGAGCAGGTCGCCGCGTTCGTCCCCGGGCTGGGCATCACCCGCTCTGACTTCCTCTGGATGCTGATCATCGGCGTCGTCTTCTTCGGCATCTTCACTGTGGTTTCGGGCCCGCTGGCCGAGAAGTGGGGCCGCCGGAAGTTCCTGCTGGGCGTCACGGCCGGAATCTTCGTTTTCGGTGCCCTCTGGTTCACCATGTTTGGACCCGGCCAGGCCGCAGCCATGGTGGGCCTGATCGTGGGCTTCACCCTCATGGGCCTGACGTTCGGCCCGATGGCGGCGATCCTGCCGGAGCTCTTCCCGGCGAACGTGCGTTACACCGGCTCGGCTGTCGCCTACAACCTGTCGTCCATGATCGGAGCGGCCCCTGCGTCCTTCGTGGCCATCGCCCTGTGGTCGGCGGCAAACGGCAGCACTTGGTTGGTGGGCGTCTACATGGCCGCCGCTGCCGTGGTCACCTTCATTGCCTTGCTCCTCACCCGGGAGACCAAGGACACGGACTACGAGAACAACGTCGCCTAAGAACCTTAAGAACAAGCTGCCCAATAACGACGCCGGCCCCGCACCGAAAGGTGCGGGGCCGGCGTCGTTAAGCGTCGGTTCCTAGTCCTCGATGGTCGCGATGACCGCACCGGCGGCCACGGTTTCCCCGGCGCTGGCAGACAGGCCCCGGACGGTGCCCGACTTGTGGGCGGTGAGGGGCTGTTCCATCTTCATGGCTTCGAGGACCACGATCAGATCGCCCTCGGCCACCACGTCACCTTCGGAGGCCGCCACCTTGACGATGGTGCCCTGCATGGGCGAGGTCAGTGCATCGCCGCCGGCAGCGGCAGCCGCAGCACCTGCCGAGCGGGAACGCTTCTTGGACTTGCCGGACTTCGTACCCGTCCCGGCGGAGGCGGTGGCGACGCCGGCACCCAGGCCGGACGGCAGGACCACTTCAAGGCGCTTGCCGCCAACCTCGACGACAACGCGCTGGCGCTCACCGGCGTCGGGCGTTCCGGCGTCTGCGCCCGCAGCAGACCAGGCCGGGATGCTGTTGACGAACTCGGTTTCGATCCAGCGGGTGTGGACCGAGAAGGGGCCCTCCGCGGGAGCGAAAGCAGGGTCGGTGACCACTGCGAGGTCGAACGGGATGACGGTGGGGATACCCTCCACCACCATTTCTTCCAGTGCGCGGCGTGAACGCTGGAGTGCTTGCTCGCGGGAAGCGCCGGTGACGACCAGCTTGGACAGCATGGAGTCGAAGTTGCCGCTGATGACGTCGCCCTGCTCGATGCCGGAATCCACGCGGACACCCGGGCCCGTGGGGTTCTTCAGGGTGGTGACCGTACCGGGCGCGGGCATGAAGTTCCGGCCCGGGTCTTCGCCGGTGATGCGGAACTCGAAGGAGTGGCCGCGGACCTCGGGGTCCTCGTAGCCAAGTGCCTCGCCGCGGGCAATGCGGAACTGCTCGCGGACAAGGTCAATGCCGGTGACCTCTTCGGAAACACAGTGCTCCACCTGGAGGCGCGTGTTGACCTCGAGGAAGGAAATGGTGCCGTCCTGGCCCACCAGGAACTCACAGGTTCCGGCACCCAGGTAGTTGGCTTCCTTGAGGATGGCCTTGGAGGATTCGTAGAGGCGCTTGTTCTGCTCTTCGCTCAGGTACGGGGCAGGGGCTTCTTCCACGAGCTTCTGGTTGCGGCGCTGCAACGAGCAGTCGCGGGTGGAGACCACTACCACGTTGCCGTAGGCGTCGGCCAGGCACTGGGTTTCGACGTGGCGGGGGGCGTCCAGGAACCGCTCGATGAAGCATTCGCCGCGGCCGAAGGCTGCAGTGGCTTCGCGGACGGCGGATTCGTAAAGCTCCGGAATTTCCTCCATGGTGCGCGCAACTTTGATGCCGCGCCCGCCGCCGCCAAACGCAGCCTTGATGGCAACCGGAAGGCCGAATTCTTCGRCAAACTTGAGGATTTCGTCCGCGGATTCCACGGGATCAGCCGTGCCGGGGACCAAGGGTGCGCCCACCTTTTCGGCAATGTGGCGGGCCTGGACCTTGTCGCCCAAAGCCGAAATGGCCTCAGGTGACGGGCCGATCCAGTTGATGCCGGCGTCGATGACTTTGGCGGCGAACTCGGCGTTCTCGGCCAGGAAGCCGTAGCCGGGGTGGATGGCATCCGCGCCCGACTGCTTGGCGACGTCGATGATCTTGTCCATCACCAGGTACGACTCAGCGGCCGTGTTCCCACCCAGGGCGTACGCTTCGTCGGCGAGGCGGACGTGGAGGGCGTCGCGGTCCGGGTCTGCGTAGACGGCTACGGAGGCAATGCCTTCGTCCCGGGCGGCTCGGATGATGCGGACCGCGATTTCGCCGCGGTTGGCAATCAAGACCTTGGTAAGAGGGCTGGAAATGGGCTGCGCCGGGTTAGCTGACAAGTTGTTGACTCCTTCTGTCCTTCAGGGAGCCTAGCGCGATTGTGAGGGTTCCGCCCATATTGATGGGGGATTCCGTGTGTGAGGCGATGTTCCTTTGTAGGGTTGCTACAAATTGCCCTACTGGCTGTCCGCGCCCCACAGTTCGGTGATACCCACCTTGGCATGCACCAGCAAGTCGCGGAGGGTGGAGATGGAAAGACCGACGACGGCGTGCGGGTCCCCGTCCACCTTGCGGATGAAGGCCCCGCCCAATCCGTCGATGGTGAACGAGCCAGCGCAGTGGAGCGGTTCACCGGTGGCGATGTAGGCGTTGATCTCGTTCTCGCTCATCGATGCGAAGTGCACCTCGGCGCTCGACACCGCTCCCACCGTAGCGCCCGTGCCTTCGGCGGGTTCATCGTTTTCCACGTTGGCGGCAGTGTCCCGGCAGTCAACCAGCCAGTGTCCGGTGTGCAGCACGCCTTGTGAGCCGCTCATGCGCAGCATCCGCTCGCGGGCAACCTCCGCGGTGTAGGGCTTGCCGTGGGACTCGCCGTCGAACTCGAACACGGAGTCGCAGCCGATCACCAGGGCACCTTCGGCCTCAGGCAGGGCAGCGACGGCCTCCGCCTTGGCCCTGGCAAGCAGGAGCGCGGTGTCGTGGGCGTCGGTCACGCCGTACTTTGCCTGTACTGCGTCCTCGTCCACGTCCGAAACCAGGACCTCGTGCCTGATCCCCGCCTCGGCGAGGAGTTTGGTACGGGCGGGGGACTGGGAGGCAAGGATCAATCGGGTCACGCTCCCCAGCCTAATATGACCCTCCCTCACATCCCGCGTGCTTCCCGTGGACCCTCCCTCACATCCTGCGTGCTTGCCGTAGACCCTCCCTCACATCCCGGCCTTAAATACCGGACGCTCCCTCACTGGCGAGAAGCAAGTGAGGGAGCGTCCGTGGTTATCAGTGGTGATGTGAGGAAGGGTTAGTGCACCAGTTCCTCGGCGCCGTCCTTTGAGCGGTCGCTGCGGTTTAGCTTTGCGCCCTCAACATCAACGTCCGGCAGGATCCGGCCAAGCCACTTGGGGAGCCACCAGGCCTTTTCGCCGAGCAGGTACATGATGGCCGGGACGATTGTCATGCGCACAACGAACGCATCGATCAGCACGCCAAATGCCAACGCGAAGCCGAGCGGCCGGACCATGGTCAAGTGGCTGAAGATGAAGCCGGAGAACACACTGACCATGATGATGGCGGCCGCGGTCACCACCGCGGCGGCGTGGCTGAAGCCGGAGCGGACGGCGTGCTTGGCTGACTCACCGTGCATGAAGGACTCCCGCATGCCGGACGTAATGAACACCTGGTAGTCCATGGCCAGGCCGAACAGCACGCCGATCAAGATGATGGGCAGGAAGCTCAGGACGGCACCCGGATTGGCGACGTCGAAGATTCCTCCCAGCCAGCCCCACTGGTAAACGGCGACCACTGCGCCGAAGGCGGCGGCGAGGGAGAGCAGGAATCCACCCGTGGCCAGCAGCGGCACCACGATGGAGCGGAACACCAGGAGCAGCAGGATCAGGGAGAGTCCCACCACGATCGCGAGGTACGGCGGCAGGGCCGCGCCGAGCTTGGCGGAGACGTCGATGTTGCCTGCCGTCTGGCCTGTCAGGCCGATGGTCACGCCGAGGTCGTCGTGGATGGCCGTGCCCTTGGCCCGCAGATCAGAGACAACCTGGACGGTCCCGGCGCTGGCAGGTCCTTCTTTGGGGATGACCTGAAAGACTGCGGTACGGTGGTCGTCGCTCAGGGCAACCGGAACGGCCGCAACCACGTTGTCGACGCTCCGGAGCTGGTCGGAGACGTCGTACTGCTTGTTCTTGGCGTCGTTGTCGCTCAATCCCTCGGGGAATTCGCCCACCACGATGATCGGGCCGGTCATGCCTTCGCCGAAGCTGCTGCGGGTGAGGTCGTAGGCCTTGTATGCCTGCGAATCGACGGGTTCCGATCCGCCGTCGGGCAGGGCCAGGCGGAGCTGCGAAGCCGGCAGGGCCAAAGCGCCCAACAGCACGACGCTTGCGATCAAGGAAACCCATGGGTGGCGCGTCACCAGGCCGCCCCAACCGCCGCTGCTCCGCTTCTCTTCGAGTTCGCGGTCGGCAGCTTCGTGGCCGGGTTCGGCGTTGTGCTTGGCGGCCTTGGCCCAGGCGCGCTTGGAGATGAGCCTGCGGCCGATCAGGCCGAGGACGGCGGGCGTCAGGGTCAAAGCCACGACGACGGCGACAGCAACTGTCGCTGCGGCGGCAACACCCATGACAGCAAGGAACGGCAGGCCCGGAACCACGAGGGCCGCCAAGGCGATGATCACGGTAAGGCCCGCGAAGAGCACCGCGTTGCCGGATGTGCCGGTAGCCAGTGCGGCCGATTCTTCTCCGTCCATGCCGGCGAGGAGTTGGGTGCGGTGACGGTTGACGATGAAGAGGGAGTAGTCGATGCCCACTGCGAGGCCGAGCATCAGCGCGAGCATGGGGGAGATGGAGCTCATGTCGATGACGCCGGTGAGTGCGAACGTTCCACCCACACCCACTGCCACGCCAATCAGGGCCATGAGCAACGGCAGGCCGGCGGCGATAAGGGTGCCGAGCATGAGGATCAGGACGAGGGCCGCGACGGCGACGCCGACGATTTCAGCGATGCCGAAGATTTCCGAGACGTCCTCGGTGATCTCCTTGCTGGCGTAGGCTGTGACGCCTGCCGAGGAAACGCCGTGCACGATCTCCTGGACTTCTTCGCGAACAGCGGGATCGACGGCATTGATGGAGGTCTTGAACTGGACCTGCGCGACGGCGGCCTTGTTGTCGTTGGAGACGAAACGCAGCCCCTCGGAGGCTTCAGCCTGCCGTTTGCCGAGCGCCAATGCCGCGGCGCCGTCGGCGGCTTCCTTCGCCCCGGCGTCGAGCTTTTCCTTGGTTGCGGCAAGTTCAGCGCGCTGCGGAGCCAGTTGCGCTTCGATCTGGGCGGGCGTAAGGCCGGATGCTGCAAGCTGCTGCTCCACGCCGGCAAGCTGTGCTTCGCCTGCGGTCAGCTGCGCGCGGCCCGCGTCCAAGTGGGCCTTGCCTTCGGCGGCTTTGGCTTCGCCGGCGGCGATGTCGCCGGGTGCCTTGTCCAGCTGCTCCTGCGTGGTGAAGGGGTTGACCGTTCCCTGGACGTCCGGCAGGCTCTTGAGCTTCTCAAGGGCTGCGGACACTGCGTCCTTCTTGGCCTGGTCGAATCCGGCATCCCCGGCGTCGAAGACCACGGAGGCTGACCCGCCGGAAGCGTCAGGCAGTGCTTCTTTGAGCTTGTCGGCCATCCGTTGGGTTTCGGTGCCCGGGATGGTGAAGTTGTTGGACATGGTGCCGTGGAAGGCTGCGGCCGAGCCGCCCACTGCCACCAGGACGGCCAGCCATATCGAGATGACCAGCCAGCGGCGGCGGTATGAAAACTTGCCGAGACGGTAGAGGAACGAAGCCATGTCAGAACCGATCTGTGGTGGTTGCGGCGGAGGTGGGGACGGGATGGCGGGAGGCGCCCGACGGCGGCGCGAAGCCGGCGCCGAGGAGGCCCATCGCATCGATGAGGTGCTGGCGCAGGGCCGCCAGTGATTCGGAGGAGAGGTCCGGTCCGCGTTCGGCGAACCAGACATTCATGGCGGCTTTGCCGCAGGAGATGACCGAGCCCGCCAGTGCGTGGAGGTACAGCTCGCTGACGCCGGAACCCAATCTGGTGCGGGCGGCGTCGATGATCTGCTCCGTGCAGTGGTCCCAGGCTTCAAGCTCGGAGCGGGCCAGCGAACGGTTGTCCTGGGTGAGGCTGAACAACTCGGCCATGGGGGCAACGGACATCGGGTCAGCGAGGGCCATCAGTGCGGCCTGTGCTGATTCGAGGATGGACTCGTCCGCCGGGCGCAGCCGGAACTGCTCCAATGCGTGGTCCATGAAGCCGTCCGCCACGGAGGCGAGGGCGGCTTCGAGGGTGGGGAAGTAGTTGAAGAATGTGCGCCGGGATACACCTGCGGCGGCAGCGATGTCTTCGACGGTGAAGTTGCCGGACCCCTGGCTGCGCAGAAGGTCCAGGGCTGCGGCCGCGATGGAGCTGCGGGTGGCCGCTTTGTTCAGCTCGCGCCGTGATGGGGTGCCGGCGCCGGAAAGGGCAGGGGAATCCGCGGCGGGATCGTGGGTGTTGCTTTGGGTCACGTAATTACACTAAGTGCAAGTTTGCACTCTGCGCAATTTGAAGGTGGTGAATGTGGAAAGTCCCGCCCTCGTTCGAACGAGGGCGGGACTATCGGAGCTTCAGATCAGAACTGCTGAGGCGGGGCTGGCGGAGTCGGCTGCTGCGGCGGAGTCGGCTGCTGCGGCGGGGCCGCGGGGGCTGGCTGCTGCTGGGAGGCGGTCTTTGTCAGGTACACCGACTGTCCCGTGGCGCCGGGCTCGCCCTCGCCCAGGGGCAGGACGTAGACGGCCGTGCCGTAGGCGCAGACTTCGGTCCAGTTGGTGCCCATTTCGGAGGTGTCAAAGCGCATGGCAACGATGGCGTTGGCGCCGCGCTGCTGTGCCTCGTTGACCATGCGCGCCATGACTTCCTGGCGGCTTTCGTAGAGTGCCTTGGTCATTTCGGGCAGCTCGCCGCCGCCGAGGGAACGGAAACCGGCAAGCATCTGGGAACCGATGTCCCGCGAGCGGACGGTGAGGCCCATGACTTCGCCGAAAACGGCGTCGATCCGGTGGCCCGGGATTTCATTGGAGGTGACGATCAACATGGTCAGAGCCTATCCAGCTTTCGGTCCTTTAACGGGGAAATCCCCCGGGGAGATCTCCCCGGGGGATTTCCGTCAGTCCGCACTGGCGCTGAGGACGGCAGGCGTTAGGCCTTGGAACCGGCCAGTTCACGCTCGTCGGCTTCAGCTGCTGCCTTGTCTGCCGCGTACTCATCGGCGAAGGCGGCACCGTTGCGCGGCGCGTTGTACAGCGACTCGTCCAGGATGCCCTGGCGCTTGGCCACGATGGCGGGGATCAAGGCCTGGCCTGCCACGTTGACGGCCGTGCGGCCCATGTCCAGGATGGGGTCGATGGCCAACAGGAGGCCGACGCCGGCCAGCGGCAGTCCCAGCGTGGACAGGGTCAGCGTCAGCATGACGACGGCGCCGGTGGTACCTGCCGTAGCGGCGGAACCGAGGACGGAGACCAGCACGATGAGCAGGTACTGGGTGAAGTCCAGGTTGATGCCGAAGAACTGCGCTACGAAGATTGCGGCAACGGCCGGGTAGATGGCAGCGCAACCGTCCATCTTGGTGGTGGCGCCCAGGGGCACTGCGAAGGAAGCGTAACCGGAGGGCACGCCTAGGTTCCGTTCAGTGACGCGCTGCGTGAGCGGCAGCGTGCCGATGGAGGAGCGGGAGACGAACGCCAGTTGCACTGCCGGCCAGACGCCGGAGAAGTACTGCTTGATGGAGAGTCCGTGAGCCCGTACCAGGATGGGGTAAAGGACGAACAGCACCAGGGCCAGGCCGATGTAGATGGCGGCGGTGAACTTGCCCAGCGAGCCGATGGTGTCCCAGCCGTAGATTGCAACTGCGTTGCCGATCAGGCCGATGGTGCCCAGCGGGGCGATGCGGATGATCCACCACAGGACCTTCTGGATGACGGCCAGTGCGGAAGCGTTGAAGGTCAGGAAGGCCTCAGCCTGCTTGCCCACCTTGAGGGCTGCGATGCCGACGGCGATCGCGACCACCAGGATCTGGAGGACGTTGAAGCTGACGGAAGTGCTCACCGTGGTGGCTGCGTTGGCGCTTTCCGTGACGGTGGAGCTCGCACCAAGGCCCAGGAAGTTCTTCGGGAATAGGCCGATCAGGAAGGCCCACCAGTCACCGGTCTTGCCGGCGTATTCGGCTTTCTGGGTGATGCCCGTGGCGGCGCCAGGCTGCAGGAGCACGCCCAGGCCGATGCCGATGAGCACCGAAACCAGCGAGGTGATGGCGAACCACAGCAGCGTGTTCCATGCGAGGCGCGCGGCGTTGGAGACCTGGCGCAGGTTCGCGATGGAGCTCACCACGGCGGTGAAAATCAAGGGAACGACGGCGGTCTGCAGCAACGAGACGTAGCTGGAGCCGATCGTCTGGAGGGTTGCGCCGAGACCGTTGGGGGCTGTCTTGGTGCTGCCCGTGTACTTGGCGATCAGGCCGAGAACGAGGCCGATGATGAGGGCTGCGATGATCTGGACGCCGAAGGATCCGGCCCACTTGGGGAGCCGGAAGCCGGATTTTCCAGCTGAAGGGGAGGTGTTGGTTGAGGTGCTCACCGGAACACGGTAGGTGCACCTCAAATAACATAGCGAACGGACGTTGAGAAATGTTACGTGCGTGTAAGTTATTCCCGCCCGGGACGTGGCGTGCGTCTCGCCGGACGCCCGTCCCGGGCGGGTTTTGGCTAACCCAGCAATGCCCGGCGCAGGACGTCCAGCCCCACCGAGCCGATGTTCAATGCTTTGCTGTGGAACGATTTCAGGTCAAAATCCTCCTGCGACTCGAGTTCAGCGCGGATCTGTTCCCAGWGGCGCTGCCCCACCTTGTATGACGGAGCCTGTCCGGGCCAGCCGAGGTAGCGCGCGAATTCGAACTGGAGTTGGCCTTCGCTGATATCGAGGTTGGCCTTGAGGAAGTCGAAGCCCTTCTCCGGGGTCCAGGTTCCGGTGCCCCAGCGTTCGGGGACGGGCAATTCCAGGTGGACGCCGATGTCGAACACCACGCGGGCTGCACGCATGCGCTGGCCATCGAGCATGCCCATGTGGTCGCCCGGGTCTTTGAGGTAGCCCAGTTCCAGCATGAGCTGCTCGGCGTAGAGTGCCCAGCCCTCGCCGTGCCCGGAGACCCAGCACACGTTGCGGCGCCAGTTGTTCAGGAGTTCGCGCCGGTACGTTGCCGTCGCTACCTGGAGGTGGTGGCCGGGGACGCCCTCGTGGAACACCGTGGTGGTTTCGGACCAGGTAGTGAAAGTGTCTTCGCCGGCCGGTACGGACCACCACATGCGGCCGGGCCGGGAGAAATCATCGGACGGGCCGGTGTAGTAGATGCCGCCTTCATCGGTAGGGGCGATCATGCACTCAAGCGTCTTCATGACGTCGGGGATGTCGAAATGGACGTCGGCGAGTTCCGAGACGGCGCGATCGGAGAGCTCCTGCATCCAGGCCTTGAGAGCGTCGGTGCCCTTGATCTGGCGGGCAGGATCGTTGTTGAGGATGTTCTTGGCTTCCTCGATCGACGCGCCGGGCTTGATCTGTCCGGCTACCTTCTCCTGCTCGCCGATGAGCCTCTCAAGCTCCTGGACACCCCACGCGTAGGTTTCTTCGAGATCCACTTCGGCGCCGATGAAGGACCGGGATGCGAGGGCGTAGCGTTCGCGTCCCACTGCGTCCTTTTCCGGGGCTGCGGGGAGCAGTTCGTCCCGCAGGAAAGCACCCAATGAGCTGTAGGCAGCGCGTGCCGCGGCGGTGCCGGCGTCGAGCTTGTCCTGGACCCCGGCGGGCAGAGGCGCGCCATCAATGGCCGCGTTGGCAAGCATCTTGGCGAAGAATCCGTCCCCGGCGGCGTACCGGCCGGTCTGCTCGATGACAATCCGGACCTGGCGGGCTGCGGCCACCTTGCCGTCTTCCTTGGCCGCGCGCAGGGACGAAATGTAGCCCTCGATGGCCCCGGGAACATTGGCCGCGCGGCCGGCGATGTGTTCCCACTGCTCCGCAGTGTCCGTGGGCATGAGGTCGAAAACGGCGCGGATGTCCTGGGCGGGAGAGGCGATGTTGTTCAGGTCCGCGGCATCCCAGCCGGACTCGTGGATCTCAAGATCCAGGCCCAGCCGCTCGCGCATGGCGTCGAGGGTGACGGCGTCCACATCATCGGAAGGCTCAAGGCCTGCCAGGGCGTCCAAGGCCAACCTTGTGGCCTCCGCATGGGCTGCGGCCCCGGCAGGCGAGTAGTCCTGGTACTCCGTTTCGTGCCCTGGCAAGCCCAGTGTGGTGGCGAAACCGGGATTGAGTTCGATCAGCTTTTCTGTGTACGCGTCAGCGACGGCATCAATGGCGGACTTTGGGCGTACGGGGGTGTTTGCAGTAGTCACCCACAGAGCCTAACCGCGTCCGCGTCTACGTGAAAGGGTTGTTGAACTCTTGGGCGGTAGGAAAACTACCCCCGGCTGCGCCGCCACGCGCCGGGACCCGGGCTGGGGTCCAGGCGCAGTTGTTGGCGACGGACCCAGTGCCGGACGTTCGGCTTGGTTGGAGCCGCTTCCTGCGGAGCGTTGAGGGAAACCACGACGGCGGCAATCGCCGCGAGTTCCTCGGCCGTCGGTTCGCCCTTGACCACTGAGAACAGGGGCTCGGCGGCTGCTTCGGCGGGCAACTGGTCCGGCGCGGAATCGGCGCGGTGCTTGGGTGCGGTCACAGCGGGATGTTTCCGTGCTTCTTGGTGGGCAGGCTGGCGCGCTTGTCGCGGAGGGCCCGCAGGCCGCGGATGATCTGCAGGCGGGTGTCCGAGGGGGCGATCACTGCGTCAACGTAGCCCAGCTGTGCAGCCTGGTAAGGATTGAGGAGTTCTTCCTCGTAGCCCTGGATGATCTCGGCGCGCTTGGCCTCTACGTCTCCACCGGCCTCGGCGACGGCAGCGAGATCGCGGCGGTAGAGGATGTTGACGGCACCCTGGGCGCCCATGACGCCGATCTGTGCCGTGGGCCAGGCAAGGTTGAGGTCGGCTCCGAGCTTCTTGGAACCCATCACGATGTAGGCGCCACCGTAGGCCTTGCGGGTGATGACGGTGAGCTTGGGGACCGTGGCTTCGGCGTAGGCGTAGAGGAGCTTGGCGCCGCGGCGGATGATGCCCTGGAATTCCTGGTCCTTGCCGGGCAGGAAGCCGGGGACGTCAACCAGCGTGATGATGGGGACGTTGAAGGCGTCGCAATGGCGGACGAACCGTGCCGCCTTTTCCGAGGCCGAGATGTCCAGCGTGCCGGCGAACTGCATCGGCTGGTTGGCGACGATGCCCACGGTATGTCCCTCGACGCGGCCGTAGCCAATGATCACGTTGGGCGCGTAGAGCGACTGCATCTCCAAGAAGTGGGCATCGTCCACGATCTGCTCAATGACCTTGCGCATGTCGTAGGGCTGGTTGGCGGAGTCCGGAATCAGCGAGTCCAGGGCGAGGTCGTCGTCGTTGAGTTCCAGTTCCTGGTCGTGCTCAACAACCGGGGCCTCGGAGAGGTTGTTGGACGGAAGGAAGTCCAGGAGTTCGCGCACGAATTCGATCGCGTCGGCCTCGTCGGATGCCAAGTAGGTGGAGGTACCGGTGGTGGCGTTGTGCTGCCGTGCGCCACCCAGGGTTTCCATGTCCACGTCTTCACCGGTGACGGTCTTGATGACGTCGGGGCCGGTGATGAACATGTGCGAGGTCTTGTCCACCATCACCACGTAGTCGGTCAGGGCGGGGGAGTAGGCTGCGCCGCCGGCGCAAGGGCCCATGATGAGGGAGATCTGGGGGACCACGCCGGAGGCATGGACGTTGTTGCGGAAGATGTCCGCGAACATGGCCAGTGAGGCCACGCCTTCCTGGATGCGCGCGCCGCCGCCGTCGTTGATGCCGACAACCGGGCAGCCGTTGCGGAGGGCGAATTCCTGGACCTTGACGATTTTCTCGCCGTTGACCTGGCTCAGCGAGCCGCCGTAGACGCTGAAGTCCTGGCTGTAGATGGCCACCAGGCGGCCATCTACGGTTCCGTAACCGGAGACCACGCCATCACCGAGCGGCTTCTTCTTTTCCATGCCGAAGGCTGTGGAACGGTGGACCGCAAGGGCGTCGAACTCAACGAAGGAATCCGGGTCAACCAGGAGGTCGATGCGCTCACGGGCGGTGTTCTTGCCGCGTGCGTGCTGCTTCTCAACCGCTTCCGGGCCGGAAGGCTGCTCTGCCCGTGCCTGGCGGTCGCGGAAGTCGGCAATCTTTCCCGCTGTCGTTGTCAGATCGTGGCTCATCAAGTGTCTCCGGCTCTGTAGCTGATATTCGCTGGCGCAGTCCTGGGTGCGGACAGAAGCTCACTTAAGTAGCTTCCGTACAAAGAACAGGCCCCGCAGGCCAGTCTAGTGACGCCTTTGCCGCGAACCGCTGTAGAAACCCTACAATTTTCCGCGTCGTAGCCAAATCCTTCACTATGTTACCCGTCGGTAACATAGTTGGGTTAGAGTGTCCCCATGAGTTCAAGCAACGACGCTTCCAGCACACTTTCCCCGAGTGGCAGCCCCTACGTCGCCACGGGTTCGCTCAAGGACCGGACCATCCTGATGTCAGGCGGAAGCCGTGGCATCGGGCTGGCCATCGCCACCCGCGCGGCCCGCGACGGCGCAAACATCGTCCTGATGGCCAAGACCGGCGATCCCCACCCGAAACTGGAGGGTACGGTCTTTACGGCTGCGGAGCAGTTGGTCGCTGCCGGCGGCCAGGCCCTGCCGCTGGTGGGGGACGTCCGCAATGACGACGACGTCGCCGCGGCAGTCACAGCCGCCGTCGAGCGTTTCGGAGGCATCGACGTCGTGGTCAACAACGCCTCGGCCATCGACCTGTCCCGCACCGACGCTGTCGACATGAAGCGGTACGACCTCATGCAGGACATCAACGTCCGTGGAACATTCCTGTTGTCCAAGCTGGCGCTGCCTGCCCTACGGGAATCCAGTCACGGCCACATCCTCACGTTGTCCCCGCCACTGAACCTCGACCCGAAGTGGGCAGGGATGCACCTGGCCTACACCATGGCCAAGTACGGGATGAGCCTGACGACCCTGGGCCTCGCGGAAGAATTGAAGGACGACGGCGTATCGGTCAACTCGTTGTGGCCATGCACCCTGATCGACACCGCCGCGATCCGCAACATGCCCGGTGGGCGTCAAATGGTACAGGCAGCCCGTGGCCCCGAAATCATGGCCGACGCAGCGCATGCAGTGCTGACGGGGTCCGGAGCCACAGGCAACTTCTATACGGATGAGCAGGTCCTGCGAGCGGCCGGCGTATCCGACTTTTCCCCCTACAGCCTCGGTGCGCCGGAAGACCGCCTGGTGCCGGACATCTTCCTCTAAGCGTTTTCACGGGTTCTTTTCAGGGCCGCCGGCATTCCTGGACGGCACAACTGGATAGGATTCAGCTATGGATGCCGAACAGCCAGACAGCAGCGAAGCAGTTGACCCGCCCAGCGGCATGGAGCGGCCCGCACTGGACCGCGCGGCGCTGCTGGATCCGGACTTCCTGTCCTCCGCCGGCATCTCGCAACTGAAGATTGTGGACTCCACAGGGTCCACGAACGCGGACCTGGTTCGGGCCGTGACGGTAGAGCCGGGCAAGTGGGCCGATCTCGCGGTGCTGACGGCCGAACACCAGACGGCCGCACGCGGACGCCTGGACCGGCACTGGGAAGCCCCGGAGCGCTCTGCGGTCTCAGTCTCGATCGTGCTGCGGCCCGTGACGTCCCAAGGAATGCCCGTTCCGACCCAAAGCTACTCGTGGCTGTCACTTCTCGCAGCCGTTGCCCTGCGCGAAGCCCTGCAGGAAACGGCCGGGCTGCCGGCCGACATCAAATGGCCGAATGATGTCCTTGTTAACGGGCGGAAGATCGCCGGCATCCTTGCCCAGATGACGCCTCTCGGGGACGGATCTGTCCCAGCGGTGATCCTCGGGGTGGGACTGAATGTCTCTCTCGCCGAGGACGAGCTCCCCGTACCTTCTGCGACATCGCTCGCCGTCGAAGGAGCCACGACGACGGACCGCACCACGCTGCTGAAAAGCTACCTGTCGCGTTTCGCCCGGCTTTACCGCAGCTTCTGCAACTCCGAGGGTGACCCTTCGGCCGGTTTGGCCGGGGGAGCGTCCTTGCATAAGCGGGTCGAATCGGCCATGGTCACCTTGGGCCGGGAGGTGCGCGCGCATCTGCCGGGCGACCTCGAGCTGGTCGGCCACGCGTCCCGCCTGGATGAGCATGGTTCGTTGCTGGTGGTGGACCACAGTGGCCGGGAACACGTCATAACTGCCGGCGATGTGGTGCACCTCCGCGCCACAGAAAGCGGTTATGCGTAAAGAGTTGCTTCCGGGGGAGCAGGTCATCACCATCACGCGTCAACAGGCCCGCTCGCTCTTCTTTCCAGTGCTGGCCTTCATTGTGGTTCCTGCCGTCGCTGCCTATGCCTGTGCCTGGGTCATCAAGGGCAACGCCCAGCGGCTGGTGCCCTTCATATCAACGGAGTGGACACCGTGGCTCGTGGGTGCGTGCGTGGTGCTGGCGGCGTGGTTCCTGCTGGCCTACAGCATCAAGCGGGTACTGAAATGGCGATCCATCAGATACACCCTCACCAGTCGACGCATACTTGCCAGATACGGAATGTTCAGGCGCAACGACTGGCAGATTTCCCTGGCGGCCATCCGCCATGTGGAAGTCCATCAGAGCCTGCTCCAACGGACATTGCACTCAGGGAATATATCCTTGGATACCGGGCATTCCGGAACAGCGCTGCTGGCAGATGTCCCGGAGGTGGGGAAATTCAGGGGCTTCATCCTTGACGCGTTGGACGAACTCCCGCAAGGTGAGGTTTTTGAGGGTGAACTGCTGGGGGACTATGAAGAATTGCCGTGGGAATTGAGAGAAGGTGGATGAGATGAGCGTTGAGGATCAGCAGTCCGGCGAGGACCTGGACCAGGAGTTCGACGCCGTACCCGAGCCTTCAGTGGACGACGACACGGAAGAAGACGACACGGACGACGACGACACAGCCGCCGGGTCCTCCCAGGCTCCCGTGCCTACAGGCCCGCCCACTGGCGTGATGTCGGCAGAGCGGCTGGCGATCAAGGCCCTGGAGGCAAAGCTTCTTGGCGGCGAACGGAAGCTGCGTCGTCGTGAAGTGGCCGCTGGCGCGGGCGTTTCCATTTTGTCTGCCCGTAAGGTGTGGCGCGCGCTGGGTTTCCCGAACTTCAATGACGAGGACGTGGCGTTCACCGAGCGCGACCAGGCTGCACTGTCCAGCATCCTGGACCTGGTGCGCGCCGGCATCCTGACCGAAGAAGCCGCGATCTCCGTGACCCGATCCATCGGCCAGATGACAGACCGCATGGTGGTCTGGCAGATCGAAGCGTTGGTCGAGGACATGGTGTCCGAACAGGGTATTCCGGATGCCGTTGCGCGGAAGCAACTGGTGGGACGCTTGCCGTCACTGGTGGATTCCTTGGAAGAGATCCTCGTCTATTCGTACCGACGCCAGCTCAACGCCGGCGTCCAACGGCTCGCTGTCCGGGCCGAAGCCGGTTTGCAGGCCAGCGAGGAAGGCCGCGAAGGGGACGAGGACGACTCCCCGTTGCCCTTGGCGCGCGCAGTGGGCTTCGCGGACCTCGTCTCCTACACCAGCCTTTCCCGGCGGATGAACGAGAAGACGCTGGCCCAGTTGGTGCAGCGCTTCGAGAACAAATGCGCCGAAATCATCTCCGTTGGCGGTGGTCGACTGGTCAAGACTGTCGGCGACGAAGTGCTGTACATTGCCGAGACCCCGGCCGCCGGGGCCGAGATCTCGCTTGCTTTGGCGCAGGCCTTTACCGAGGACGAGATCCTGCCCCAATGCCGGGTTTCCATGGTGTGGGGACGCATTCTTTCGCGGCTCGGGGACATTTATGGTCCCACCGTGAACCTGGCCGCGCGCCTCACGACGCTCGCCCAGCCCGGGACGGTGCTGGTGGACGCCATGACCGCAGCTGCCCTCGGCCAGGACGACCGCTTCGTGCTGGTGCCCCAGAAGTCGGAGAACGTCCGTGGCTTTGGCGAGATCCATCCGGTCATGCTGGCCCGCGGCCGTGGCAAGGGCCTGGTTCTCGACTAGGACTGCTCGTTCCCGGGCAATGCCCGACGTTCCCCGCCCATCGCTGGGCGGGCCCCACGGACTGTTGCGTTCCTGGCAGCCCATGTTGCGCACTCTTGGCTAATCGATGGATTAACCCGGTACTCTTAGCTTGTTTGTGTTGTGATGGCCCGGGGTTCGGTGCTGGCTGCCTAAAAGTGGGGAATTTGGATGACTCTGACCAATGGGTCCGGGAATCGTCGTGGCAAGATCCGGCGGCGGAGGGTTATCACGGCTACCGCCTTCACAGCCGCCGCAGCAGTGCTCGTGACGGGTGCCATTCTTTACCCCGGGTTCAAGACCACTGAAGTGGACCTGAACGACGGCGGTGTCTGGGTAGTCAGCAAGTCCAAGAATGCCGCCGGCCGGCTCAACTATCCGTCCAAGTCCCTGGATGGTGCCGTCACTCCGGCCAGCAAGGACTTCGACATCCTTCAACAGGCCAGTGACGTGTTCATTGATGATGCCGACGGCGCCACCATCAATCCCGTCAGCGCCGCCAACATGCGCCTGGGCGGAGACCAAAAGCTCCCGGGGTCGGCAGCTGTAAGCTTCGGCAACAAGGTCCTGGCCGTCACCGATCCCTCCAAGGGCAAAGTCTGGGCGCTCACAGCCGGTTCGGTCGGCGGATTCAGTGACGAGGCCGAGCCCGTCCTGGAACAGTCCACCGGCATCGTGTCCGTCGTTGGCACCGATGACACCATCCACACCGTGGATCCGGAGACCGGCAGCCTGACGGCCACCAAAGTCGACGCCAACGGCCAGTCGGTGGATTCCCAGGTTCGCAAGGATGATGCGCTGAAGGGCGCCGGCGACCTCCAGCTGACCGCGGTGGGGGACAAAGCTGTGGTCCTCAACGAGGCCACAGGAAACATCGTCCTGCCGGGCGGAGCCACCGTCCACTTGGACGACGCCCGCGACGCCAAGCTCCAACAGAGCGGGACTGCCGCGGACTTCGTGGCCATCGCCACCAAGAAGGCACTGTTGCTGCAGCCCCTGGACGGCGGCACAGCCAAAACCATCCGAGCTGACGGCGAAGGCGTGCCCGCAGCGCCTGTCCACCTGGGCTCCTGCACCTACGCGGCCTGGTCCGGGGCCAACAAGTACCTGCGCGAGTGCACGAACGAGGCTGACAACCGCCGCGCTGACGTCCCCAAGGCGAGTGCGTCGCCGTCGTACGTTTTCCGGGTCAACCGGGACCTCGTGGTACTGAACGACGTCAACTCCGGCAACGTCTGGATGGTCAACCAGAACATGCAGCTGGTCAACAACTGGGACGACGTCATCCCACCCCAGCAAACATCTGACGACGCCGACAAGGACTCCGCGGACGAAGTCCAGCAGACAGTCCTTCCGGACCGCAGCAAACCGAACACTCCACCTGTCGCGAAGCCGGACGCTTTTGGCGTGCGGGCGGGTAAGACAACGCTCCTGCCCGTGCTTGACAACGACGCCGACTCCGACGGCGATGTCCTGACCGTCTCGGCCGACCAGGTGCTCAAATCAGGGGCGTTGGCCCCCGTCTACGGCGGCACGGGATTCCAGATCACGGTTCCTGCCGATCAGTCCGGGAGCGAATCGTTCAAGTACTCCGTGGATGACGGCCGAGGAGGGACTGCCTCGACCACCGTGGATCTGAGGATCGTTCCCCCCGGTGAGAACGCCGCACCGCAGCAGAAGCCCAACCGGAACAACGCCTTGGTGGTGCAGGCGGGAAAGATCGCCAACCAGTACATCCTCAGTGACTGGATCGACCCCGACGGCGATGACCTGTTCGCCGTGGCGGCCAGCAGCAGCGATCCCGCGGACCAGGTGCGGATCAGGCCCGACGGGCTTTTGACGTTCCAGGACTCGGGGGCCGGTCCGGGGAAGAAGACGATTTCCGTGACGGTCTCCGATGGCACGTTGAGCTCCGAGGGGCGGATCAGCGTGGATGTCCGTGCGCCGGGAGCCCTGCCACCCATTGCCGACGCAGACCACGTGGTGGCCGTCGCCGGCCAGGACACGGTTATTGCACCCCTCAAGAACGACTCCGATCCACAGGGAGGCACGCTCCGCCTGGCTCAGGCGCAGGCGGATGACCAGGCGACGGCCGTGATAGGTCCGGACCAGCAGACCTTCTCGTTCAACTCCACGAGTGTCGGTCCGCACTACGTCACCTACATGGTCACCAACGGACCTGCCAGCGCGCAGCAGCTGGTGCGCGTCGACGTCGTGTCCGGCAGCAACGACGGCGCGCCCGTGGCGGTGCGCGATATCGCCCTTCTTCCCAGCGGCGGCAGCACAGTGGTGGACGTGCTTGGCAACGACTCGGACCCGGCCGGCGGCGTGCTGGTTGTCCAGTCCGTGACAGCCGCGGACGGCCTGCCAGTCACGGTGGCGGTGCTGGACCACTCGGTGGTCAAGATCACCGATATCCATGCCACGGGGCAACTTTCCCTCAAGTACACGATTTCGAATGGCAAGGCCTCCGCCACCGGAGACATCTCGGTCCAGGTGGTCCCCGCCCCCAGCAAGCTGCAGGCACCGCAGGCGAAGCCCGACGAAGTTTCAGTACGGGTTGGCGATGTGGTCACGATCCCCGTCCTGGAGAACGATTCCGACCCCAACGGCGGTGAGCTGACCCTCGATCCAGTCCTGGCGCAGCAGCCGGACGCGGCCGACGGACGGATGTTCATCGCGGGCAATTACCTGCGCTTCATTGCGGGCGACGTCCCCAAGACGGTGTATGCGATCTACAAGGTCAGCAACTCCTCGGGGCAGACCGATTCGCAGCAGGTGACCATACGCATCCGCGCCAGGGATGACGCCACCAACACCCGCCCTGAGCCCCGGAACCTGACCGCACGGGTCGTCGCCGGGATGACCGTCAAGATCCCGGTCCCGCTGGACGGCATTGACGCCGACGGCGACTCCGTCCAGCTCATCGGCGTGGACAAAGCACCCGCGATGGGCACCGCTGTGGTGCGGGACGGCTACATGGAGTTCACCGCCGGCGGCAAGTCTGCCGGGACGGATACCTTCAGCTACCGCGTGCGGGACCGCATCGGCGCCGAAAACACAGGCACCGTCATTGTGGGGATCGCTCCGGCAGAGGCCAACAACCAAAAGCCGATCGCCGTCGATGACGCCATTGATGTCCGGCCGGGGCGCCGCATTGCGGTGGACGCCCTCAAGAACGACTCCGATCCGGACGGCGACCCCATCGGCCTGGTCAATTCATTCGAAGCCAATCCTGATCTCCAGGTGGAAGCTGCCTCCGGCAAGATCCTGCTGACGGCACCCGGCGTTGCCGGAACCGAGAGCATCAGTTACCGGATCCAGGACGACAAAAAGGCCGAAGCCAGCGCGGTGGTCAGGGTCCAGACAAGTCCAACGGCGGCCCTTCACGTTCCTGTGGCTGTGGACGACCGCGTCACACTGGCTGAGACGTTGGGCAAGACCGCCGTCGACGTTCCGGTATTGAAGAACGACTCCGACCCCGACGGCGTTGCCGAGGACCTCACCATTTCACTGCCGGATGGAAATCCAAACGCACGGGTAGGTACCGCCGGCAACGTGGTAGTGACCCTCGTCCCGCAAGAGCAACTGATCCCGTACACCGTCACGGACATGGACGGTCAGTCAGCCACCGCCGTGATGTGGATTCCAGGCCAGGGCCTCCAGTACCCGACCCTGGCAAAAACAGAACCTGTGGAAGTGATGTCCGGCAAGGACGTCACGCTGGCGCTGCAGGAATATGTCCGCGTCCGGGAAGGCCGCCAGGCCCGCATCACCGTGGCGGACAAGATCCGCGTTCAAGGCGGGGACCCCTCAAACGTCATCTCCGGTGATGGAAACGCGCTGCGGTACGTAGCCCAAGCCGACTACGTTGGCCCCGGATCCATCACCTTCGAGGTAACTGACGGCTCCGGCCCGGACGACTCCCAAGGGTTGAAATCCACGTTGACCATCATTACCAAGGTCATTCCGGACCCCAACGCCAACCACCCGCCGACCTTCAGTGGAGCATCCGTGGAAGCTCCCAAGGGTGAGACTACGGACGTTGAACTGGCCAACCTGGCCAAGGACGTCGACGAAAGGGACCAGGGCAACCTGAAGTTCGAGCTCGACGGCCAGCAAGCGGCAGGTTTCCAGGCCAAAGTGGAAGGTACCGTCCTTAAGATCACCCCGGACCTCTCGCTCAATCCAGGGGCCGTAGGCTCGTTCCCGCTCAAGGTCACAGATGGCCGCTCCGACGCGGTGCGCGCAACTGTCACCGCCACCGTCGTCTCGTCGAACCGGCCGCGGCCGGTTGCCAACGACGACGCCGTTGAGAAGGCCAACGCGGGCCGTTCGGAAACAGTGAACGTCCTCGCCAACGACTTCAATCCTTTCAACGACGCACCATTGACGATCGAGAACGCCGCAGTGGAGACCGGGTCCGCCGCCGGCCAGCCGACGGTGTCAGGAGAATCGATCACCGTCACCCCCTCCGATGGTTTCAAGGGTGTCATGGTGGTCCGGTACACGGTGCTGGACAAGACCAAGGACCCTTCCAGGCAAGCAACCGGCCGTGTCCGCATCACAGTGCGGGACAAGCCCGATGCTCCGTCCGCCCCCGTAGCGACCGACGTCAGGAGCCGGACTGCCGTCCTCAAGTGGACGCCGCCGTCGGACAATGGCGCAGCCATCACCAAGTACACCGTGAAGGCGGCAGGTTTCGAGCAGGTATGCCCGACCACCACCTGCACGCTGTCCGGACTGACCAATAACGTGAAGTACGTTTTCACCGTTTACGCCACGAACGAGGTAGGCGACTCGCCGGCATCCACGGCGTCCAACGAAATCCGGCCCGACGAGAAGCCCTCGCCCCCGGATGCCCCCACGGTCAAGGCCGGGGACAAGAACATGGCAATCACCTGGACCCCCGCCAAGACGGAGGGGTCGCCGGTGAAGCACTACAACCTGGAAATCTCACCGCCTCCGGCCAACGGCATTGCCGTGAAGAACGAGGTCACAGGACTCACATACACCTGGCCGGGACTGACCAACGGTGTGAAGTACAAGGTGCGTGCCCAAGCGGTCAATGAGCTCGGGCCCTCCGATTGGGGCATGTATTCCGTTGAGGACAACCCCGCAGGCCTCCCGGGGGCACCGGCGGCTCCCACTACCGCTGTGGTGCAGTCCGTGGGAGCCCAAAACCAGATCCGCGCCGATTGGACTGAACCGGATGTCAATGGTGATCCCATCAAGGCGTACTACGTCACCATGAGTGGTGGCAATGGGGTGCCCCAGACGCAAACGATCCCAGGCAACGTCCGCTCCGCAGTCTTCACCGCACAGAACGACGAAAAGGGCTACACATTCACTGTTCAAGCGGAGAACAAGGCCGGAAAGGGAAGCGTTAGTGCGCCTTCCGCTCCCCGGCGTGCCACGGGCATGCTCGGCACCGTCAACAACGTGTCGGCAACCCCGGCCAACACCGGGGGAGCAGGTCGTGCGGTGACCATCAACTTCACCGTTCTCGACCAAAGTCAACGCAATGGGTCCAGCCAAAGCGAAGTGAGCTACCGCTACGTCGCCAGTACCGGACAGTCGGGTCCCATCAGCCCAGGGCAGACGGTCAGCGGCTTCACCAATGGGCAGGCCACCACCATCACGGTCAATGCCGTTTCCACGGTAGCCCCAAGCTCCAATCCCAGTGCACCCGCCACCACCACACCGTATGGTTCGCCTGGCACCCCCTCGGCGTCCGGTGCCAACGGTGGCCAGAACCAAACCACGCTGACCCTTAACTGGTCCTCGCCTTCCACGGGCAGCAACGACGTCGCCGCGACCAAGATCAGGATCACCGGCGGGGGAACGGACACCGGGTGGATCAACGAATCCGCCTCCGGCAGCCGGGTTGTGAACACGGGCGGCTACAACCAGACCCGGACCATTGAGGTCCAGACCTTCAACTCGGTGGGCCAAGGTGGAGCCGTGGCTTCGGCCAGTGCCCAGAGCGGTCCGCAGAAGACGTCGTGGGATGCCACCTTGCCTCCCGGCAGTTACCGCACGTGCACCGATACAGCGGCATCGGGACAGACGTCCTGGGACCCGAACACGCCGGGCCACCGCTGTGACGGCGTGGTCTACGGCACCCCGTGGCAGTACGAGTCAAACGGTTCCTTTACGGTCAATTGCTACATCAACCGCAGCACCCCGTACCTGAACTACGCGGCGTGGTACCGGCTGACCAGCGGTCCCAATGCCGGACGCTTCATTGCGCAGGGCAACACCACCCTGGGCGATCCCGGACCCCACCAGATACCGCAATGTTGAGGCCATCAGCACCGCGGCGCGGGGCAGTTGTCCCCATCGCGCTTCACGGCTCCAAGACAGTACGCTGTCAAAGCCAATGGATAGCCCGGTCTCGGGTTTCCTTGGCTGGCCGTGGGGCGCGTGGGATAGTCTTAGGGACTGAAAATTCCGCCGCCGTTCGGGGGTACTGCGGATTGTACGGCTGCCGGCACCTGCCGGATGGCTTGGAAGCCACTGGGGGGCGGCTGCAAACAAAGGGAATTCTGGGGCTGTGACAACTTTCTTCGGCAAGCTGGGGCTGAAAAAGCGTCAAAACAAGAAATTCATAGCGGGCACCGCTGCCACTGCAGCAGGGGCTTTGCTGGTCGCGGGTGCCGTTCTGTACCCGGGCTTCAAGACCACTGAGGTGGACTTGAACGACGGCGGCGTGTGGGTTGTGAGCAAAACCAAGAACGCTGTGGGGCGGCTGAACTACCCGTCCCGCGTCCTCGATGGTGCCGTAACGCCTGCCACCACCACGTTCGACGTCCTGCAGCACGACGGCAACGTCTTCGTCGATGACGAATCCGGTTCCACCATCAACCAGGTGTCCGCCGCCAACCTGAAGCTTGGCGGCGATAAGCAGCTGCCGTCGTCGTCGCAAGTCAGCTATGGTTCCACGGTCCTGTCCGTGACCGATCCTGCCCGTGGCAAGGTGTGGGCACTTTCTCCGTCCACGGTCAACGGCTTCGACGAGGAAGGCACCGAACCCGTCCTGACCGGCGATCAAGGCATCGTCTCCGCAGTCGGCGCGGATAACCGCATCTACACCGCAGACCCCGGCAAGGGCGAGATCACGGCCATCACCGTGGACGCGGACGGCCAGCGGACCAACTCCGAAGTCACCAAGGTGGACGAGCTCAAGGGCGCAGGCGATCTTCAAATCTCGGTGGTGGGAGACAAACCCGTTGTCCTCGATGCCGCCTCCGGAAACCTTTTCCTTCCCGGTGGCCGCAAGCTCCAACTCCAGGATGCCCGCGAAGCCAAACTCCAGCAGACCAGCGGGGAGAGCAGCTACGTCGCCATCGCGACCCGCAAAGCCCTCCTGAAGCAGCCCCTGGACGGATCCACGGCCGCAACAGTCAACGCCGACGGCGAGGGAGTTCCGGCTGCCCCCGTCCAGGTCAGCAAGTGTGTCCACGCGGCCTGGTCAGGGGCCAACAAGTACGTTCGCGACTGCGAGAACGACGCCGATGACAAGAAGAACGACGTCCCCAAAGCCAGCGCTTCCCCGAGCTACGTGTTCCGCGTTAACCGCGACCTCGTGGTGCTTAACGACGTGAACTCCGGCAGCGTATGGCTGGTCAACCAGAACATGCAGCTGGTCAACAACTGGGACGACGTTGTCCCGCCCAAGAACCAGTCCGATGACCAGGACCAGGAGTCCGCGGACAACAACACCATCAACGTCCTCCCGGACCGCACCAAGCCAAACCGACCGCCGGAGACCAAGCCGGACGAATTCGGCGTCAGGCCGGGCCGGACCTCCATTTTGAGCGTGCTGGACAACGATTCAGACCCCGACGGCGACGTCCTCACCGCTTCGGTGGGTCCCAACGGCCCCAAGATGGGGACGCTGGAAAACATCTACGGAGGCTCCGCTTTCCAGATCAAAGTTCCCGCGGATGCCAAACCGGGAACGGAAGTCTTCGACTACAACGCCGCAGACGGACGGAGTTTGTCGGCCGGTGGCAAGGTCACCCTCCATGTGGTGGCTCCCGAAGAGAACAAGCCTCCCTTCTTCAAGCGGGGCGAGCCCACCACCATGCTCGTGGAGCAGGGAAAGTCCGTCAGCCAGAACATCCTCACCGATTGGATGGATCCCGACGGTGACGACCTCGTCCTGCTCGATGCCAAGACGGACAACGACCAGGACCAGGTGAAGGTTCGCCGCGATGGCCTGCTCACCTACCAGGATTCCGGCGCAGCACCGGGCAAGAAGAACGTCACCATCACCGTGTGGGATGGCAGGGCCACCACCACGGGCCGTATCGTCGTCAACGTACAGCCCCCGGGCGCGCTGGCACCCGTGGTCAACGCCGACCACGTGACAGCCGTTGTGGGGCAAGACCTCGTCATTGCGCCGTTGAAGAACGACGTCGATCCCAACGGCGGCGCATTGCGCGTTGCCCACGTTGAGGCGGCCGGACCCGCTGAGCTGGGACCGGTGACCGACGGCGGCACTTTCACCTTCCGGAGCACCACGCCGGGTCCGATCTACCTGACGTACATCGCCAGCAACGGGCCGCAGAGCAGCCAGGGCCTCATCCGCGTCGATGTCGAGTCCGGCAAGGACGCAGGAGCTCCCGTTGCCGTCCATGACGTTGCCTTGCTTCCCGTTGGAGGCAGCGTCCTGGTAGACCCCTTGGCCAACGACTCCGATCCTTCCGGGGGAGTACTGGTCCTGCAGTCAGTGACGGTTCCGGACGGCTCGTCCGCCTCGGTCAGCGTCATTGACCACAGTGTCCTGCGTGTCACCGATGTCCTCGGTGCCAAGGACCCCTTCGTCTTCAGCTACACCATGTCCAACGGACGCACCTCAGCGACCGGAACGGTGGGCGTCGTCCCGGTGCCGGCTCCCGCCGTCGTCGAAGCTCCCCAGCCGAAACCGGACGAAGTGAACGTGCGGGTGAACGACGTCGTCACCATTCCGGTCCTGGACAACGACACGCACCCGCAGGGCGAAGAGCTCTCCGTGGACCCCGTCCTGGCCCAGGGCATTCCCGAAGAAGACGGCAAGGCCTTCATTTCCGAGAAGACCCTGCGCTTCATCGCCGGACCCACGCCGAAAACGGTGCGCGCCATCTATAACGCAGTGGACCCGCAGGGCCAGAAGAGTGCTGCCGCGGTAACCATCCACATCCTTCCCCTGGAAGGCACCCAGAACTCGCGCCCGCAGCCGCAGAACCTGACCGCTCGCGTCGTGGCCGGAGGCAGCGTCCGGATCCCGGTGCCGCTGGACGGCATCGATCCCGACGGCGACTCGGTGCAGCTCACCGGCATCGACAGCACACCCACCATGGGAACCGCGACGGCGGGAAGCAGCTTCATCGATTTCGTCGCCGCTGGTGACGGTGCAGGAACGGACACGTTCCGGTACAAAGTGATTGACCGCCAGGGTGCGGTCAACACCGGAACCGTCACGGTCGGCGTCGCGCCCCGGGGGGAGAACAACCAGAAACCGGCTCCCGTCGATGACGAGGTCAAGGTTCGCCCCGGTCGGCAGATCGCCGTTGATGCCACTGCCAACGACACCGATCCCGACGGTGACATCATCCGTATCCTCACGGACAGCATTGAAGCCGATGCGGGCCTCGACGCCCATGTCAGCAAGACCAGCGGCCGCATACTGGTTACCGCGCCCGCCGCTGAAGGTACCGTCAACGTCCGCTACTCCGTGGCCGATGACCGTGACGCAGTGGGACAAGCCAGCATCCGCGTGGTGGTGAAGAACGACATCCCGCTCCAGGCACCGATCGCCCGCGATGACCGGGTGACGTCTGCACAGACACTGGGCAAGACCGCCGTGGATGTTCCGGTCCTGAAGAACGACGAAGACCCCGACGGCGTGGGGGAGAACCTGAAGATCAGCACCGACGTGACAACCGCGCGCCCGGGTCCCGAGGGCAATGTGATCGTCGAACTCACCGAGCAGCCGCAGTTGGTGCCCTACACCGTGGAGGACGTCGACGGACAGAAATCCACGGCCATCATCTGGGTTCCCGGCATCGGCCAGCAGGTTCCGACGCTCGCCAAGGACGAGGTCATTGAACTCGTTTCGGGCCAGTCGGTGACCGTTGACCTGGCCGAATGGGTGAAGGTCCGTGAGGGCCGCTCGCCACGGCTGACGCAGACTGACCGCATCAAGCTCATCGGCGCCGACGGCGCTGATCCCGTGGCCAACGGTGGTACCGGCCTGAAATACACTGCTGGAGCCGAATACGTGGGTCCTGGCTCCATCAGCTTCGAAGTTACAGACGGAACCGGGCCGGACGACCCCAATGGCTTGAAGTCCACCCTGAGCATCCGCACCAAGGTCCTGCCTGATCCCAACAAGAACAACCCGCCTGTCCTCCTGGGCAGCGATGTGGAAGTTCCCAAGGGTGATTCCGCAAGCCTGGATCTTGGGAAGCTGACATCGGATCCTGACTCCGACGATGTCCAGAACATGAAGTACGAGCTCACTGGTTCTGCCACGAGTGGCTTCAAGGTGTCGGTGGACGGCAAAACCCTGAAGGTCTCCGCGGATGACTCCGTGCAGATCGGGCAGTCCGGCACTGTCCAGGTGAAGGCCAAGGACCCCCGTGGCCTGGAAGCTGTTGCTACCTACAAGCTCGCGCTCTCGGCGTCCAACCGTCCCAAGCCTGTTGCCAACGATGACGCTGAACCGGATGCACAGTCCGGGAAGCCTGTCACCGTGAACGTGCTGGCCAATGATTCGAATCCGTTCCCGGACACCCCGCTGAAGATAGTCTCGGCGGTCACGGAGACGGGGCAGGGAACTGCCGAGGCCGGCGGCGACAGTGTGACCGTGACGCCTGCCGGCGGCTTCACAGGGACCATGGTGGTTGCCTACACGGTGCAGGACAAGACGGGCGAAATTTCCCGCTACGCCACAGCGCGTATCCGCTTGACCGTCAAGGACAAACCAGCGGCGCCCACCACACCCTTGGCTCAAAGCGTCGGTGACCAGACAGCGTTGCTCACGTGGAACGCCCCTGCAGACCGCGGCTCACCCATCACCAAATACACGGTCTATGGCGAGAACGGCTTCAAACAGGATTGCCCGGCCAACACGTGCACCTTGACCGGCCTGACCAACAACGTGAAATACCACTTTGCGGTCACTGCCACGAACGCCATCAACGAATCCGAACGCTCCCCGGTGTCGGCCGAGGTCCGGCCGGACGTGAAACCGGACACGCCGGTTGCTCCAACGCTGAAGTTCGGCGACAAGCAATTGTCGGTTGCCTGGGTTCCCCCCGGCAGCAAGGGTTCGCCCATCAAGTCGTACGACCTTGAGATTTCCCCGGCCCCGGCAGGACAGAATCCCCAGATCCAGAACCTGACGGGCAACAGCCACGTCTGGACGGGCCTGACCAACGGCGTGGCCTACAAGGTCCGGGTCCTGGCCCGCAACGACGCCAAGGAGCCTTCCGAGTGGAGTACCTACTCTGCTGCGGAGACCCCGGCCGGTGTCCCCGCCACACCTGCCGCTCCGTCGGTGGCCGGCGCAGGATCGGTCGGCAACCAGAGCCAGTTGCAGGTCAGCTGGGCAGCGCCGAACAACAACGGCGACGCCGTGTCCAGCTACACCTTGACCACGTACCGTGGTGGCGCCGTCGTGGGTTCCCAGGCTGTAGCAGCGACTTCCCAGAACGTGACCGTTGACAACTCCGAAGCCGACTATTCGTTCACTGTCTCGGCCACGAACAAGGCAGGCGTCAGTGGCGTGAGCCAGCAGTCCAATGCCATCCGTGCTGCAGGCAAGCCCGGAATGGTGGGCGCGCCGTCGGCGGCGCTGGTGGAAACCAACGCCGACGGCGGCAAGATCCGCGTCGCGTTCAACCCGCTCTCCGCGTCAGAACGCAACGGTGCCAACGCCAACGAGATCAGTTACCGATATGCGCTGACCTCAGGCGGCGGCAGCGGTGCGATCCCGGCCGGTGGCGGAGTTGTGGCAGCCCCCAACGGCGCCGACACAGCGGTGGTCGTGTGGGCCATCTCCTCCCGCAACCCCACGCCCGGTGATCGCAGCCCGGCGTCGAACACTGTGAATCCTTACGGCCTTGCCTACGCTCCGACCGTTACCGGCAGCAAGAGCAGCGGCGTGGGGGACAAGACAGTGTCTTGGACCTGGAACGCCCCCAACGGCAACGGCCGGCCGGTTACCGGCTACCAGTACAGCCTCGACGGCGGTGCCTGGCAGGACACGGGCCAGCGGAGCTTCTCCACGAGTGTCGGCTACAACCAGACGGTGACCCTGCGGGTCCGTGCCGTCAGCGGCGGGCAGGCAGGACGGGTTGGCAGCGACACCTCGCGCAGTGGCGATGCGCCGCCGCCCCCGCAGCCTCCGGCAGGCGAGATCAGGGCCCACAACAACACGTGCCCCGGTAAGCCCGGACAGGCCGATACCTACAACCCGAGCGGCCCGAGCTGCGGCGTTGGCTGGGTCTCCAACTCCGAAGGGTGGTTGAACGTCAACTGCACCAAGGACATCTACAACAACGGCACTCCCTGGTACCGCGTCACCCAGGGCAGCCACCCCGGCTGGTTCGTGAAGTCCACCACCGTGGATCTGCGCGGAACCAAGCCCGGCGGTTGCTAGCCACGTCCGGCCGGCCGGCACCAACAACAACTTCATCCCAACACCCCAACACAAGGAACAGGATCAACCGATGACCATGACAAACGAGCAGGCCGCGTGGTTTGCAGAAACGTTCGAGAAGCTCGTTGCCAACGTGGGCCAAGCCGTCCTGGGCAAGGAACACGTCATCCGGCTGACGTTCACTGCGATGCTGGCTGAGGGGCATGTCCTCTTTGAAGATGCACCCGGCACGGGCAAGACCTCCCTGGCCCGTGCTTTGGCTGCCACGGTGCAAGGTTCACACAACCGCATCCAGTTCACCCCCGACCTCCTGCCCTCGGATGTCACGGGTGTGACCATCTACGACCAGAAGACGCAGAAGTTCGAGTTCCACAAGGGACCGGTCTTCAACAACATCGTTCTCGCCGACGAAATCAACCGTGCTTCCCCGAAGACGCAGTCTGCGCTGCTGGAAGTCATGGAGGAGTCCCGGGTGACCGTGGATGGCACCACCTACGAGGCAGGCCGCCCGTTCATGGTCCTGGCCACCCAGAACCCCATCGAGCAAGCTGGTACCTACCGGCTTCCGGAAGCCCAGCTGGACCGCTTCCTTATCAAGACCTCCATTGGCTACCCGGACCACGCCTCCACCGTCCGGCTGCTGGGCGGGGCCAACCTGAAGGACCGGTCGAAGGATCTGACGCCGTTGATCACGACGCAGGCCGTGGCCGACATGGCGGATCTCGCCGCCACCACGCACGTGGATACCGCAGTGCTTGAGTACATTTCCCGGCTGTGCGAGGAGACCCGTAACGCCTCCGAAACCCGCCTCGGCGTTTCGGTGCGTGGAGCCCTGGCCATGGTTCGTGCGGCCAAGGTATGGGCAGCGGGACAGGGCCGGAACTTTGTGCTTCCGGACGACATCAAGGAGCTCGCTCCAGTGGTGTGGACGCACCGTTTGGTGATGGATCCTGAGGCAGAGTTCTCTGGCGCCACGCCGGACGTCGTGCTCACGCGCGTCCTGGCCGAAGTGGCCGCCCCGCAGCAACGCGCCACCGCCTAAGCCAGCGCAGTTCCCTTCTCGCACCGTTCGAACAAAGGCCCCTACATGTCCTCCAGCAAACCCCTGACCAGGGCTGCTGATTCGCTTAAGCGCGCCACGTCAGCAGTTGGCGGCACGATGCGCTCCCTGCGTGGCTCCGGCAAAGAAGCGGGCAACCGCCCTGGCAGCCGAAGCACGTCCGGAAAAACCAGGAAACTGCACCCCGCCGCTGTGTGGGCCGAGGCTGCTGGCACGGCAGGGGAGTTCCTCGCGCCGGCCTGGGAGAAAGTCCGTGCCCTATGGCTGCGCTTTGTCTGGCCGGCACTCTCCGTTGTCAGCCTGCTCGGCTGGGTGGTGCTCGCAGCGGCGATCGGGCTCTGGTGGGCAGGCCAGTCCTGGGGCTGGCAGGAAGCCAAGTCCGCAGCCTTGGTGGCCTTCCTGCTCTTCGTGCTGGCCGTTGGCTTCATTGTGGGCCGCTCGGCGTACGGCGTGGTCCTGGACCTTGCCCGCACCCGTGTCGCGGTGGGTGACGACGCCGTGGGGAGCATTGCCGTTTCCAATGTCTCCACACGCCCGTTGCTGCCTGCCGCGCTGGAACTTCCCGTGGGAGCCAACACGGCCGTCTTCCACCTGCCGCGGATGAAGCCGGCCCAGGTCCACGAGGACCTCTTCACTATTCCCACGGCCCGCCGTGCGGTGATCGTGGTCGGACCGGTGCGCTCCGTTCGCGCCGACCCTCTCCACCTGCTGCGCCGCCGCGTGCTCTGGACCGAACCGGTTGATCTGTTCGTGCACCCGAGGACCGTGGCGCTCGGGGGTTCCGCTGCCGGGTTCATCCGCGACCTCGAAGGCATGCCCACCACGGAACTTTCCAGCGCCGACGTCTCCTTCCATGCCCTGCGTGACTACGTTCCAGGCGATGACCGGAGACACATCCACTGGAAGACCACGGCCCGCACCAACAAACTCATGGTCCGCCAGTTCGAGGAGACGCGCCGGGCACACCTGGCCATTTCCCTGTCCATCAACACCGACGAGTACGACACCGAAGCGGAATTCGAAATGGCCATTTCGGTGGCGGCCTCCATCGGCCGCCAAGCCATCAGTGAACAGCGGGACCTGGACGTCCTGACCCAGAAGGGGCCGCTCCGCTGCGAAACCGGCCGCAACCTCCTGGACGACATGACCAGGATTGTCGGTGCACCGATGCGGAAGACCGCCGTCGATCTTGCCCGGACCCTCTCCGATACCGTCCCGAATGCTTCCGTGGTGTTCTTCGTGGTCGGCAGCCATGTCACGGCCACGCAATTGCGTTCGGCCTCAGCGTCCGTCCCACCGGGAGTCCGCAGCCTTGCCGTCCGCGTCCAACCCGGCGCCGCGCCGTCGAGGGCCAACATCGCGGACTTGACGGTCCTCACTGTGGGCGACCTGGACGATCTCGCCATTGTCCTTCGAAAGGCGGCAGCATGAGCACCGCGCCCAACCTCCGCGTCCGTCCGCGTGCGGAAAAGCAGGCTAAGTCCGGTGCCCGGGCCAAGGCACGAGCCGCAGGCGGATCTGTCTTTGCCGACGACCGGCCATTGTGGCACTTCTTCGTGGACTGCGGCGCCCTGACAGTGCTGCTGTTCCTCGGCGTTCTTGGCTTCACGCTGAGCTTCGGTGGGGACGCACGCTTCCTCGTCGCTGGTTTGGGCGGGGTGATCCTCGGGCTCGGCGTTGCCGTCCTGAATGCCCATCTCCGGCTAGGTCTCCTCATCACAACAGCTTTGGCCTTTGGCGCCTACATGGTGTTCGGTTCGGCGCTTGCCGTGCCGGATTCCGCGGTTCTCGGATTCCTGCCAAGCTTCGATTCCCTGCGAACGCTCCTGTTGGGCATTGTGTTCTCGTGGAAGGACATGCTCACGGTCGGCGTTCCGGTCGGAACAGCCAACGGCACGTTGATCGTGCCGTTCCTGAGCTCGCTGCTCATGGCCCTGGCGGCAGGGCTGCTGACCTGGCGGTTGAAAAGCCCCTACTGGCCGTTGCTGCCGGTTCTGGTCCTGTTCGTCACGGGCATCGCCTTCAGCACCAGCTCGGGCTTCCTGAACGTGGAGCGCGGCGTGTCCTTGACCATAGTTTCGATCGTCTGGGCGACGTTCCGCCGCGATGTCCTCCGCCAGCGCAGTACCCGGACCGTCTCAGCCAACAGGCCGGATTCCGACGCCGGTGCGGCCCGCCGCGGCCAGCTCCGCCGCCTGGGGACTGCAGCCGCGGTCATCGCCGTGGCCGTGGGCGTAACGGCCATCGCATCACCCCTGGTGACCGCCAGCGACGACCGCAAGGTGCTGCGGAACACGATCGTCCCGCCGTTCGACCCCCGTGATTACATCACTCCACTGGCGAGCTTCCGGAGCTTCGTCAAGGACGAAAAGGACACCACGCTCTTCACGGTCAAGGGCTTGCCCAAGGACGCCCGTGTACGGCTAGCAGCGCTGGATGCGTTCAACGGCCTGAACTACACCATGGATCCGAACAGTTCCGGCAACTTCAGCAAAGTTGGCGACGCCAAGTCGCTGAACACGCTGGCTGATTCCGGGAGCCCGGTGGAAGGCACCAACTACACTCTGGACATCACGGTGGAGGACTACCAGGGTTACTTTGTCCCTGGCGGCCGCCACACCACCGGGATGAGCTTCGCGGACACCTCCGGCGCGGCATCGGGGCTCTACTTCAATGCGGGCACTGATACTGCGGTGACCACCAAGGGACTGGGCAAGGGCGAGAATTACACGGTCCAGGTTTCCGATCCCGGCACTTTGGAGCATGGACAGCTCACCCAGTACGACTTTGCGAAGCTCACGTTGCCCGACGCTGAGGAAGTTCCCCCGATCGTTGCCTCGCAGGCAAACGAACTGTCCGCGGATGCACCCACCGCGATCGACCGTGTCCGGCAGATCGAGGCCCACTTCCAGAAGAGTGGTGCCTTCAGCAACGGCCTGGTGGCAGAGGGGCAGCTGCCCAGCCTTCCGGGCCACAGCGCGGCCCGCATCCGCAACATGCTCTCCGCCAAGCAGATGCTGGGCGATGACGAGCAGTACGCAGTATCCATGTCCCTCATGCTCCGCCATTTGGGCATTCCTTCGCGCGTTGTGATGGGTTTCTACCCGGATCCCAAGAGCCCCGAAAACGGCGCCGGCGATGTCAAGATCACGGGCAAGGATGTCCACGCCTGGGTAGAGGTGGCCTTTGACCGCGTTGGCTGGGTCTCCTTCGATCCCACACCGCCCAAGGACAACGTGCCCATCCCGCCGGATCCGCAGAACAAGTCAAAGCCGAAGCCCCAGGTACTGCAGCCGCCACCGCCGCCGCAGGAGCCCGCGGACTTGCCGCCGGACTCCACTCCCGACGCCCTGGACGCGGACGAGAAGAAGAACAACCCCTGGTTGTTCTGGGGACCCCTGCTGGCTGCGATCGGTGTTGCCCTGATTCCTTTGGGGATCCTGGCTATCCCGCTGCTGTTGATCCTCCTGTTGAAGTCTCGACGCCGGAAGGCACGTTTCCGTGATGGCCACCCGGCCCAGCGGGTTGGCGCAGGATGGAGCGAGGTATTGAGCCTTGTCACCGACATGGGTGCATCGATCGACACCAAGTCCACCAGGCGCGAGTCTGCCTCGGTGATTGCGGACGCTTTCCCCACAGCCGGCAACACCACTACCGTGCTTGCGCACCGCGCCGACGCCGCGGTGTTCGGTGCCGGCCAGCCGAGCGAGTCGGAGGTCAAGGAGTACTGGGAGATCGTCGACTCGTCCCTGACCGATATCACTGGAAGCGTCGGATTCTGGAAGCGGCAGCAGGCACGGTTCTCTCCGCGCTCGTTGTTGTCCGACGGCAGGGCGGCCCTCCGCCGTCGGAAACAAGACCCTTCCAATCCCGGCGGGCGGCGTTTGAAACTGCCATTCACGAAGGACACCACGGATGAGCAGTGACGTTGAACTGTGCCCGGCCTGCCGTCACGCTGTCCGTCCGGGGGCGGCGTTCTGCAACCAATGCGGATCGCCGCTGAACAACCGGGGCGCCCGTAAAGAAGGCAACATCAACCATGCCCAAAGGGCGGCCCTGGAGTCCGCCGCCCGGCAGGGCGTGGCCGATCCCGGTAGTATCTCCGTAGTGTCGGCGCCAGTATCGCCGGTGCTTCCGGGGACAAGTGCCGAACCGGACAGACTGCAGGGGCCAGGGGGAGGGACCACCATGACCACCAAGCTCGACCTCGTACCCGCTTCCGCCGGGAAACGGATGGGCGCGGCAGCCTTGGACTGGTTGGGTCCCGTCGCCGTCCTGGCCACGACATTTGCCATCGGCATCGCCGGCATCACCCAGACGCGCCGGAATGGCTTTATTGTCTACGACACCGGCCTGCTGGTTCTTCTTGGCAGCATCGGCCTCGCAGTCACCGTGATCTACACGTTCGTTCTGCTGGGGGTGGAGGCAAAGTCGGGCAACACCATCGGCAACCAGCTCATGGGCATCCGCAGCGCCGACGCGGACGGCTACGCACCGGGTGCTGGGGCGGTTTTCGTTCGCGGCATCGTGACTGGTGGCCTTCTCGTTGTGGGGTCCTTGGCTGCAGTCATCCTGTCGGCCCTCGGCCTGCTGGGGCTTGTCGCGTGGATCGCGCTCCCGCTGATGGTGCTCGGTGTTGTATGGGCCATCCTGGTGGTGGTCTCCAACGCCTGGGACAAAAACGGCAAGTTGCGCGGCTGGCATGACAAAGCGGCAAAGTCCTTGGTGTTCGATGTCAACGCCGGCCGGAATCCGGTAATCTCGGGCGGCATCCAAGGTCCCTACAGCTTCGCTCCCATGGACCTTCCCCCGGTCCAACCGGTTGCTTCCCCCGTGCCGTCCGGGCGGGCCCCGGCCCCGGCGCAGGCTCACCCAACCCAGGCGACCGCGCCGGTGACCCCGACCGCCCAGGCCGCTCCGGCGTCGTCCGTTGCACCGGCCGTGCAGCCCTCGCATGATCCCAACCAGTGGCGTCCACCGACCCCGCCTCGCCAGGTTCCTGTCACGCCACAGGTGCAGCTTGCCCCCCAGCAGGCCGCCGCGTCCCATGCGGCTCCGGTCGTTCCGCAGCCGGCTGCGGCCGCCCACCCCGACGACGACGTCGAACGCACCCAGATGCGTCCCGGCACAGCCCGCGCCCAGGCAGTCCTGCGGATACGGGTGGATGACGGCCAGGATGTCCAGCTCGGCGGAACTGTCCTGCTGGGCCGCAATCCCGCTGCCCAGCCCGGGGAAAACGTTGAGCAGCTCCTGCCGGTGTCCGATCCCGGCAGGTCCATCTCCAAAACCCATCTTCATCTCCGGGTGGACGGCGACGGCGTGTGGGTAACGGACCGCRATTCAACCAACGGCAGTGCCGTCACCACCCCCGACGGCATCCAAACCAGGCTCCAACCGGGCGAAGCTGTCTTCGTCCGCCCCGGTTCCACAGTCCACTTCGGGGACCGCTCCTTCCACCTAGGACAAGCATGAATTCACAGCCGGCCACTCCCGCCAACGCCGACGCCGGCCCAGCCGCAGGCGGTACCTCATTCCGTCTTAGCTACGGATACGGAACCGACCGCGGACTTCGTCGCGAGCTGAATGAGGATTCGTTCATCGCCGCGGACCCGGTCTTCGCCGTCGCGGACGGAATGGGCGGGCACGAGGCAGGCGAGATAGCCAGTGGCATGTGCGTGCGCACCCTGGGCAGCGCTCCCGAGTTGGCTTCCGGGGTCCGCACGGCGTCAGCGGCGGATCTGCAGGCTTGCCTGTTGAAGGCCGACGCCGCCATCCGCGACGCCACGGGTGCCCGCGCCGGCACCACGCTTTCGGGTGTGGTTGTGGTGGAGCAGATGGGCCTTCCGTACTGGCTGGTCATGAATATCGGTGATTCCCGGACCTACAGGCTCAGCCAGGGCGAATTCGCCCAGATCAGCGTGGACCACTCGGAAGTCCAGGAGCTTGTGGACTCGGGCGATATCACCTCCGAGCAGGCGGCCGTTCATCCCCGCCGGCACGTTGTGACGCGCGCACTGGGAACCGGCGATGAGACGGAGGCCGACTTCTGGTTGCTACCCATCCAGGAGGGCGACCGGATCATGGTCTGCTCGGACGGACTCAACGGCGAACTCAGCGATGACCACATGTTCCGCATCCTCAGCACCGTCGCCCACCCCCAGGACGCGGTTGACGCGCTCATCCAGGCTGCACTGCGGAGCGGTGGACGGGACAACGTCACAGTGATTGTGGTTGACGCCAAGAACGTCCTGAACGACGCCGGTATCGCCATTACGGCGCCCCGCCCGGAAGTCGGGTCCGAGGTGGAGGAGGACACCCTTCCCAAGGCCTGGGTAAACGGCACCGGCCAAAACGACCAAGAGGAAGGCAGCGATGGCAAGCAGTAATCTCCTCTCCCACACGCGGTACCAGCAGGGTGAATGGTTTGGTGTTGTTCGCAATGGAACCGTTGTCCTTCTTGGGCCGGAAACACCCCATGCCTTGATCGACACCGTCTGGGAGCTGCTGGAATCCTCACCCGAGGCCCATGAAGTACTGAACGAAGTCACCGGGGCTTTTGGTGTCTCGCTCAGCCGTATCCCGCCGTTCGGCATCATTGATTCCAAGGACGCGCTGCGGGTGTTCCTCCGTGGCGACCTCGAATTGGCAGTGCATCTGGACGGGCGCCAGGAACATCTCACAGGCCGTGACGTCACCACCTGGACGGAGCGCCGCATTGTCGGTGCGTCCTCCTTCAACGTCTACATCGGTGCGCCGGCTGCCGCCGGGATGGACCGGCCGCTTTTGGATTCCCTCCCCGTCAAGGACGGCGTGGTGCTGTTGGCTTCCCTGGAAGCCGCCGGTTCGGCCCCTTCAGCGGCGGATCCCGTGCCGGAAAGCGACATAGCGCCGGAACAAGACACAGCGCTGGAACAAGACACAGCTCCTGAACAAAACATGGCGCCCGAAACCTCCGTGATGCCGAACGCGCACGTCGCGTCTGTTTCCGACGAAACCATGGTCGGCTACCAGGAAGCCGACCTCGGGCTGACGATTGCACCAGGCCAAGCCCACGCCATCGAGGGCCCTGTCCCGGCCGCACCTGAAACGAAGGCCGTCGAGGACGGGGACAGCGGACAGGAAGACACGGAGCAGGCCGGGCTCGCAGTGGGGGAGCCTGAAGTGGGGGAGCCCGCTGGACAGGAAGAGCCTGCGGGGTACATTGCTGCTGAAGCCCAAGAGGCTGAAGTCCTTTCCGGCGATGAGGAGCTCCCCGCTCCGGACCGGTCCGGCGAAGACGGTGCCGTGGACGATTCGGAAGTCCCGGTCCACACCAGCACGACTGATCCCGTGGGTCCCTCGCTGGAGAACACCACGAACTATGACCATTTGTGGGACAAGACGGTGATGCGCACCATCGAAGACGCCGCAGTCCGTCTGCAGAGCGACTCTGATGACCACGACACTCCTGCGGGCCAGGCACTTGGCCCGCAACCGCCGTCGGCTCCGCAACCGCCGTCGGAGCCGGAAGGAACCGTCCCGGACCCGGCTGGCCCCGAACCGCTTTCACCTCAACCGCTTTCACCTCAACCGTTGGTCATCCCGCCAGTGCAGGCAACTGCGCCGGTGGCCGGTCAGTCCGCCGCCGCAGCGCCGGCAGGTGGACTAATTGATTCGGTGCCGTGGCTGCGCAGCGCTACGTCGGCGCCGGTGGCTGCTCCCGCCCCACAGGTGCCTGCAGCCTGGACACCCGCGCCTACCAGCGGCCCGGTGGACGAGGACTCGGACCACGACGGTCAGACAATCATGAAGAGCAGCCTGCCCGCGGCCGATGACGGGGAAGCTGCAGCCGCACCCGGCGGGACGCCGGCTGTCAACGGTCCCAGCGTCTTGGCGAGGGTCTGCTCCCAAGGACATGCCAACCCGCCCACCTATCCGCTGTGCTCGGTGTGCGGAGTTCCCGTCTCCGGGGATGCTGTCCATGTCCCGCGGCCCCGTCTGGGACGCATGCGGCTTTCCACCGGGGAACTGATCGACCTCGATCAGTCGCTCATCATCGGCCGCCAACCCTCGGTTTCGCGTGTCCAGGGCGGCACCATGCCACGGCTGGTCCAGGTGGAGAGCCCCGGCGGGGACATTTCGCGATCCCACGTCGAGGTCCGCCTTGAAGGCTGGCACGTGATGCTGTGCGACCTGAAGGCGACCAACGGCACCGTGCTTATCCGCGAGGGCCAAGCGCCCCGACGGCTTGCCCAAAACGAGATGGCCATCCTGCTGGATGGCGATATCGCCGAACTCGGCGACGACATTTCATTGCGTTTCGAGGAGATTCTTTGAGTTCCAAGAGGCCCCCCGCGCCGCCTCCGCCCATCCCGGGGTTCAAGTACATCAGCTTGCTTGGCTCCGGTGGCTTTTCCGATGTTTACCTTTACGAGCAGGACAGGCCGCGCCGTAAGGTGGCGGTCAAGGTGCTGTTGTCAGACCTCAAGACGGAAGGGGCGCGCCGCCGCTTCGAGTCCGAGGCGAACCTGATGGCGCAGCTGTCCTCGCACCCCTACATCGTGACGATTTTCGAAGCGGAGATCACTGAGAGCGGCCATTCCTACCTGGCCATGGAGTACTGCTCCCGGCCCAGCCTTGACGTGCGCTACCGGCGTCAGCGCTTCAGCGTGGACGAGGTCCTTGCCGTCGGCATCCAGGTGGCGTCCGCCGTCGAGACCGCCCACAGGGCCGGAATCGTGCACCGTGACATCAAGCCGGCCAACATCCTGGTCACCGACTACAACCGTCCGGCCCTCACGGACTTCGGCATCTCAGGCACCATCGGTGCCGATGCCGAGGACGACGCCGGCATGTCCATTCCATGGTCGCCGCCCGAGCAGTTCCGTGGTGGTGCCGTGGAGGGCGTTCCCGTGGACATCTGGGCTCTCGGGGCTACGCTCTACACGTTGCTGGCGGGCCGGTCACCCTTCGTGCTTCCGGGACAGGACAACTCGCAGCGGGAACTGATCTCGCGCATCACCAACGCGCCCCTTCCCAGGCTGGGCCGCGCCGACGTTCCGGAATCGTTGGAACTTGTGCTGGCCACCGCCATGGCGAAGTCCCCAGGCTCCCGCTACTCCTCAGCGCACGCCTTCGCTTTGGCGTTGCAGCGGATCCAGACCGAGCTGAACCTGTCCGTGACGCCCTTCGAAGTGCTCGAAGAACCAGGTCACGGCGATGAGCAGCACCCGGATGACAACTTCGAGGAAACCCGGGTCCGGAGCATCGCGTCGATCGACCCGGACGCGTCAGGCACAGCCACGACAGGCTCTGCGCCCACTTTTCCGGCGCGAACGTTTCCTTCGACTGTTCCCGGGAACAACCCGCCGCAAACAGCCCCGCAACCGGCAGCACGGCCGACCCTGTCCCAAGGCTCTGCCCAGCAGGCAGCAGCTGCTGCCCAACAGACAGCGCAGCCGCGATTCCACACGGCCCAGCCGGTCTTGGACGAGCCCGATTCTTCGGAGTCCACCGTCCTTCGCGGCTGGCAACCCTCGGGCAGGCAGGACATCGTTGACGATACTGTCAGTCGCTCCGCGTCGCAGGCATCCCAGGTCACCGGCAATGAAGCGCCGGCTGCGGACCACAGCAAACGAAACTTGTGGCTTGCTGCAACGGGCGCGGCGGTGCTGGTTGTGGCGATCGTGGTCGGAGTGGTGCTGGGCGCCCAGGCGCAGCCGAAGGTGGCACCCACAGAGGCGGCCAGCAAGCCGCCGGCGGACCCGATAGGCGATGGTGGGGTTCCCGAGGTTACGGACATCACTTACGAGATCCAAAGCGGGGGCACCTCAACGACGCCCTTGGTGGTTTTTCGCTGGGACAGCCCTGACTGGAAGGTGACGGACACTTTCAAGTGGCGACTCAAATCCGCGAAGTCCGAGGGCACCTACGAATCGACGTCGGAACTTTACGCCATCATCACGGGCCACGCCGAGCGGCCCCTCTGCATCCAGGTCATCATGGTCCGGGCGGATGGTTCGGCATCGCCGGGCGGCCCTGAGTCCATTGCCTGTGTGGAGAAATAGACGGCTCATGACAGAAACACGTTGTCCAGCAAGGAGGCACAGATCATGGGGGATCTAGCAATAGATTTCTGTGGGGAATGGTACGAACCATCCGACGAGGACGTCTTTGACATCGGCCGCGAAGGTGACCTGGAAGTAGACGACAACCCGTACCTGCATCGCCGCTTCCTGCAGATTGCCCGTTACGACGGAATCTGGTGGCTGAGCAACGTTGGCAGCATGCTGTCGGCCACGATCGCGGATGGCTCCGGAGGCATGCAGGCATGGCTGGCACCGGGTGCCAGGATCCCGTTGGTGTTCAGCCACACCAACGTCATTTTCACCGCGGGCCCCACCACCTACGAGTTTGCGGTACACCTGAAGACGCCGTCTTTCCGGCACGAGGCACGCGAGGAAGACCAAGCCGGGGACACCACCATTGGCCCCGTGGTCTTCACCGATTCACAAAAAGCACTCATCGTGGCCCTCGCCGAGCCGATGCTTCGCCGGGAGGGTACCGGTTTCAGCGCCATACCGTCTTCTGCTGAGGCCGCCAAACGCCTGGGGTGGGCCCTGACCCGTTTCAACCGCAAGCTGGACAATGTGTGCGACAAGCTCGACCGCGTTGGCGTCGTGGGTCTTCGCGGCGGAGCCGGCAAATTGGCCACCAACCGCCGGGCGCGCCTGGTGGAGCATGCCGTGACGTCCCACCTGGTGACGCCGGCTGACCTGCATCTTCTTGAGAAAATGAGTGAGGTCGACGAAGGATGAAGTTCCGCCTGACATTGCGGCGTGACCCTGCGGAAGCAAAGGACCTCGCCGTAACCGTGGACGGCCGCGCCACCGTGGCCGACATCGCCACCGAGCTGTGGGCTGCCGACCCCGCACGCAAGGGCACCGAACCGCCGTCGAACCTGTCCATCAGCGTGGACGAAGCGTTCGTCGGCGGTGGCTTGTCCGGTCATGTCCTCAGGCCCACGGAGAACCTCCTGGAATCGGGCCTTCGCCCGGGTTCCAAGGTTTCGCTGGCGCACGTCAGTGAGGAATTCGCCTCCAACGGCCACGGCACCAACAGGGGACCCGCCGCGGCGACGTTGCGCGTCATGTCAGGGCCCGACGTCGGACGCGAATTTTCGCTGCCGTTCGGCACCAGCTACATCGGCCGGGACCGGGACGCCGACATCCGGCTCTCCGACCCGCTCACCTCCAAGCGCCATGCGCGCATCACCGTGGGGGAGACGGTGGAGATCGTGGACACGAACTCCGCCAACGGTCTCCTCATGGACGGCCTGCCGGTAACGCGGGCCACGCTCGCTTCATCGGACACCGTGACGCTGGGCGACACTACGGTGGGCGTCGTCTCCCTCTCCCGGAACCACGGTGGCGGCCCGTCGTCGCCATTGGTGGATTTCAATCGCTCGCCGCGGGTGCTGCCTCGGTTTGAATCGCCCAAGCGGGTTCCACCAGCTGGTCCGAAACGGCCTGAACACCAGCCGTTCCCGTACATCATGCTCGTTGCCCCGCTGCTGATGGGCGGCGTGCTCTTCGCGGTAACCCAAAACCTCCTGTCCGTGCTCTTCATGGCCATGATGCCGCTGTTCATTGTGGGCCACTACGTGGATCACAAGATGCAGGGCAAGCGCCAGGCGAAGGAAGGCCACAAGCAGTTCAAGGCCGCCATGCTGGCATTCCGCGAGGACATCGACAAGCAACAGAACATTGAGCGCGCCGTCCGGCTCCAGGAAGCGCCCTCGGTGAGCGATACCGTGGACGCGATCTACAAGCTCGGGCCCTTGCTGTGGACCAACCGTCCCGAGCACCAGCACTTCCTGGGCGTCCGTTTCGGTTTGGGCTCTGCGCCTTCGCGCATTCCCTTCGATGAGCCTGCCGCCAACGAGACAGAGCCGCAGTACATGCGCGAAATCCAGGAGTGCCTGCAGCAGGTGCGCGTCATCGAGGGCGTGCCGATCGTGTCACAGCTGCGCACTTCCGGTTCCTTCGGCGTTGCGGGGGACCGCAGTGTGGTTGATGACGTAGCCCGGGGTATGGTGCTCCAGTTGGTGGCCCTCCATTCGCCTGCCGAGGTGGTCCTGACCGCTTTGACGTCGCCGCGTTCGCGTGAGCGCTGGGATTGGTTGCAGTGGCTCCCGCATGTCGGTTCAGGCCACAGTCCCCTTTCGGGTGATCACCTTGCGGCCGGCCCTGGCGCGGGCGCTGCCCTGTTGTCCCGTCTGGAAAACCTCGTGGAAGAGCGCGAGTCCCTGTCCAAGGAACCGGGCCCCCAGCCGCGTCCGGGCCTCAAGGACGAGAACCAGGAAATCCCGTCTCCTGTAGTGCCCGCCGTGCTGGTGATCGTGGAGGATGACGCTCCCGTGGACCGCGGCCGCCTGACCAGGCTGGTTGAACGGGGTCCGGACTACGGTGTGCACGTCATGTGGGTGGCGGCAAATGTGCAGTCCCTTCCGGCCGCGTGCCGCGACTTCCTGTCCGTCGACGGCGACCACGGCACCACTACGGGCCAGGTTCGCCTGGGCCGGCACACCTACCCGGTGAGCTGTGAAAGCCTCGACGCCGATCTCGCCACGCAACTGGCGCGCATGATGTCGCCGCTGGTGGACGTGGGCAACCCGCTTGAGGACGACTCCGACCTCCCGCGTGCAGTCTCCTACGCCACGTTGATCGGCAAGGAGCTGATGGACAACCCGCAGGCCGTCGCCGAGCGGTGGCAGGAAAACAACTCAGTGCACGCCACGGCCGTTCCCAACCGCAAGGACAACGGAAGCCTCCGTGCCCTCGTGGGATCCAAGGGCGTGGAACCGTTCTACCTGGACCTGAAGAACGAGGGCCCGCACGCCCTGGTGGGTGGAACCACCGGTGCCGGCAAGTCCGAGTTCCTGCAGTCATGGGTCATGGGCATGGCGGCCGCGTACAGCCCGGACCGCGTCAGCTTCCTCTTCGTCGACTACAAGGGCGGTGCGGCTTTCGCCGACTGCCTGCACTTGCCCCACACGGTGGGCCTGGTAACGGACTTGTCCCCGCACCTGGTTCGCCGGGCACTGACTTCCTTGCGGGCCGAGCTGCATTACCGGGAACGTCTCCTGAACCGCAAGAAGGCCAAGGACCTGCTGGCTCTGCAACGCGAGGCCGATCCGGAGGCTCCGCCGTATCTGATCATCATTGTCGATGAGTTCGCGGCCCTCGCCACCGAAGTTCCCGAGTTCGTTGACGGGGTGGTGGATGTGGCGGCCCGTGGACGGTCCCTGGGCCTGCACCTCATCCTTGCTACGCAGCGCCCCGCCGGTGTCATCAAGGACAACCTGCGTGCCAACACCAACCTCCGTGTCGCGCTGCGCATGGCTGACGAAGTGGACGCCGTGGACATTCTGGGCGTCCCCACGGCCGCGTACTTTGATCCGTCCATTCCCGGCCGTGGTGCCGCGAAGACGGGACCGGGGCGCATTCAGGGGTTCCAGACCGGATATGCCGGTGGCTGGACCACCGAGAAACCGCAGCGTCCCAGGATCGACATCGTGGAGATGGCCTTCGGGTCCGGACCTGTGTGGGAGCCGCCGCTGGAAGCCCAGGTGGAAGAAGAACCCGCCGGCCCGAACGACATCGCGCGGATGACGGGAAACATCATCCGGGCAGCCGATGTCCTGTCCATTGCCCCGCCACGGAAACCGTGGCTCAACGAGCTCGCCACAACCTACGATTTCTCCAAGCTCCCCAATCCGCGCACCGATGAGCGGCTCCTGTTGGGCGTTGCCGATGACCCCGCGCACCAGGACCAGCCCACCGTGTTCTACGAACCGGACAAGGACGGCAACATGGCCGTCTACGGTACGGGTGGATCCGGCAAGTCGGCAGCGTTGCGGGGTATCGCGATTGCGGCAGCGGTAACTCCCCGTGGCGGACCGGTACACGTCTATGGGATCGACTGTGGCTCCTCGGGCCTGAAAATGCTCGACGGCCTTCCCCACGTTGGCGAGATCATCAATGGTGACGACGTCGAGCGTGTAGGGCGCCTCTTGCGGTGGCTCAAGGAAGTAGCCGACGACCGGGCAGCGAGGTTCGCCGAAGTCAGGGCCTCCACCATTGTTGAATACCGCCAACTGGCGAACCGGCCGGAGGAGAAGCGCATCTTCATCCTGGTGGACGGTATGTCCTCTTTCCGGGAAAGCTATGAGTACAGCAACCTCTCCGCGCTGTGGGATATCTTCCTGACCCTGGCAACCGATGGCCGTCCCCTGGGCATCCACCTCGTCGTCAGCGGTGACCGCACCAATTCCGTTCCGGCGTCGTTGCTTGCCTCCATCCAGAAGCGACTGGTGCTGCGGCTCAGTTCTGAAGACGACTACATGACCTTGGACGTCCCCAAGGATGTCCTGAACGCTGCCTCACCTCCGGGCCGCGGACTGCTGGACGGCCTCGAAGTCCAGCTCGCCGTGTTGGGCGGCAACTCGAACCTGGCTCTGCAGGCCCGTGAAGTGTCCAAACTGAGCCAGGCAATGGTTCGCCAGGGCCTCGAGCAGGCACCCCAGATCCAGCGCCTACCGGAGCTTGTGGATCTGGATATCCTGCCCATCGGCGCTCCGGACAACCCCGTTATTGGTGTCGACGACGAAACGCTGGGTTCAGCGGCCATCGCCGCCAAGGGTTCGCTCCTGCTGGCAGGCCCTCCCGGCTCGGGCCGGACGGTCGCGCTGGTCACGTTGGCCTACGCCCTGCGGCGCTCCAACCCACGCACCGACCTTATCTACATCGGCTCGCGCCGCTCGGCGGTGGCATCGTTGAACATCTGGAGCCGGTCGCTGGTAGGAGCCGATGAGGTCTCCGACGTCATCGACGACCTCGTTGACAAGGCTTCCGACAACCCGGGCAGCATGGCCATCTTCATTGAGGGCCTGACCGAGTTCACGGACACATTGGCCGAATCCGGGGTTGGCCGGCTGGTCACCGCTGCCATCAAGGCAGACCAATGGGTGGTTGGCGAGTCCGAAACATCCACCTGGTCCCAAGCCTGGTCTTTGGCGCAGCCATTCAAGTCCGGACGCAGGGGCCTCCTGCTCAACCCGGGGGACGTGGAAGGGGACACGCTCCTGAACACTTCCCTGGGCCGCATCAGCAAGGATTTCATCCCGGGCCGCGGGTACATCGTGGGTCGAGGAAAGGTCCGCAAGCTGCAGATTGCCATGCCACCGGAAAACCGCAGCTAGGAGGCCGTTGGGCTTGAATGTCGGTGGCTTGCGGCAAGATAGACCTGTGAGCACACCAGAAACTGCGAATCCGGTAGAAACCACAGGTGACCACTCCCCGGCTGTTGCCGTGGAGGGGGAGGGAGCACCGCCCGCGGAGTCCTTGCGGGACGAGCATGAGCAATTGGCAGACCTCGTCCGCAAGTACCGGTATGCGTATTACCAGGAGGACTCGCCCACGGTTTCCGATGCGGAGTTCGACGAACTCTACCGTCGCCTCGAGGAACTCGAAGCTCTCCACCCGGAACTCGTCACCAATGATTCCCCCACCCAGGAAGTGGGCGGGGAAGTCTCCTCGGCGTTCGCTGCCGTGGAACACCTGCAGCGCATGTACAGCTTGGATGACGTCTTCTCCTTGGAAGAACTTGAGGCCTGGGTCCGGAAGGCCGAGGCTTCCGTGGCGAAACTCGGGGAAAGCGTTCCACCCATTGCGTGGCTGACGGAGTTGAAGATCGACGGGCTCGCCGTGAACCTCCTGTACCGGGACGGCAAACTGGTCCGTGCCGCTACACGTGGCGATGGCACCACCGGTGAAGACATCACCCATAACGTGCTCACCATCAAGGAGATCCCGCGGGAACTCAGTGGCTCCGGATTCCCCTCGGAAGTGGAAATCCGTGGGGAGGTGTTCATTCCCTCCAAAGCGTTCGTGGAGTTCAACGAGACACTCGTGGCCGCGGGCAAGGCGCCCCTCGCCAATCCGCGCAACGCCGCGGCCGGTTCATTGCGCCAGAAGGACCCGGCCGAGACAGCCAAGCGACCCCTGAGCATGTACGTGCACGGCATCGGTGCGCGCGAAGGTCTGGAAGCGAAGAGCCAGTCCGGGACCTACAAGCTGCTGGAGCAGTGGGGTCTCCCGGTCAGCCCCTACCTCAAAGTGCTCGGCTCATTTGAGGAAGTGCTTGAGTTCATCGCCCATTACGGAACTCACCGTCACGACCTTCAGCATGAGATCGACGGCATTGTGGTCAAGATCGACGACTTCGCCACCCAGCGCGCCCTCGGGTACACCTCCCGAGTCCCCAGATGGGCCGCAGCGTACAAGTACCCGCCGGAGGAAGTGCACACCAAGCTCCTGGACATTGCGGTCAACGTTGGGCGCACAGGACGCGTGACTCCTTTTGGATTGATGGAACCCGTAAAAGTGGCCGGCTCCACAGTGGGGATGGCCACCCTGCACAACCAGGATGTGGTCAGGGCCAAGGGCGTCATGATCGGCGACATCGTGATCCTCCGCAAAGCCGGCGATGTCATCCCGGAAATCGTGGGGCCCGTGCTGGCACTGCGCGACAAGCAGGATCCTCCGGTGCGCGAATTCGTGATGCCCACCGAGTGCCCGTCCTGTGGCACTCCGTTGGCACCGGCGAAGGAAAGCGACGTGGACATCCGTTGCCCCAACGCCAAGTCCTGCCCTTCCCAACTCCGTGAGCGCGTGTTCCACCTGGCCGGCCGCGGTGCTTTCGACATCGAAGCCCTGGGCTGGGAAGCCGCCATCGCACTCACCCAGCCGGCAGAGCCCGAGACCCCGCCCCTGACGAGCGAGGCCGGCTTGTTCAGCCTGACCCGTGAAGCCCTGGCGGACGTGAAGATCCGTCGTGAAAAGCGTTCCAAGGGTGTGGGAACCGGTGAATACGAGCTCGTTCCGTACTTCTACACAAAGGGAACAGCCAAGTCGCCGTCGAAGCCCACAGCCACCACGGAGAAGCTCTTCGCTGAGCTGGAGAAGGCCAAGAAGCAGCCACTGTGGCGCGTGCTGGTGGCTCTGTCCATCAGGCACGTAGGTCCTACGGCATCCCGGGCCCTGGCCACCGCCTTTGGCAGCATGGACGCCATCCGCAGCGCCACTGAAGAGCAGATTGCCCATGTTGACGGCGTAGGCCCTACCATCGCGGCGGCACTCAAGGAATGGTTCGCTGTGGACTGGCACAACGACATCGTGGACAGCTGGGCTGCAGCCGGAGTGCGGATGGAGGACGAGCGGGATACCTCAATGCCGCGGACCCTTGATGGACTCACTGTCGTCGTCACCGGAACCCTGCCCAATTTCAGCCGGGATGAGGCCAAGGAAGCCATCATTATCCGCGGCGGCAAGGCCTCCGGATCCGTTTCCAAAAACACCAGCTACCTGGTGGCCGGCGAGAGTGCCGGCACCAAACTGGACAAGGCCGAGCAACTGGGTATTCCGGTGTTGGATGAGGACGGATTCCGTGAGCTGCTGGCCAACGGACCGGCCAAGACCGAAGCAGAGCCCGAAGCCGAAGCAGACCCTGAAGCCACAGCGGCGGAGGCTGAAACAGAATGACGGACACCACAGAGTTACTGGCCGTTGCCAAGCGCGCCGCAGCCGCAGGGGCTGCCGTGCTGGCCGGGCGCTCGGTCAGCGGTACGGCAGGCCACGGCCTGGAGACCACCAACAAGGGCGAGGCCGGCGACTGGGTCACCGCCTTTGACGAGGCGGCGGAGAATGCGGTCCGCGAGGCGATCCTGTCCGAACGGCCCGATGACACCATCACGGGGGAGGAGCACGGAACCACGCGTCCCGCGGAGCCTTCCCGCTACCGATGGTCCATCGACCCGCTGGACGGGACCACCAACTTCATCCGGAACATTGTCTACTACGCCACCTCGGTTGCCGTGGCGGATTCCGACGGCGTATGGCTGGCCGGCGTCGTTCACGCACCTGCCTTGGGACGCGTGTACTCAGCAGCCCGGGGCCAGGGAGCGGAACTGGAAACCGGAGGGCAAACCATCTCCTTGTCGGGGCCCGTGCCGGGCCGGACAGGGCTGATCCTGGCCACCGGTTTCAGCTACGATCCCCTGACCAGGGCCGATCAGTCGGCAGGTCTGGCTGAGCTCATGGAGGGGTTCGCGGATGTGCGCCGCCTGGGCTCCGCGGCGTTGGATCTTTGCCTGGTGGCAGACGGGACCTTCGATGCCTACGGTGAGCGTGGCTTGAACGAACACGACTTTGCCGCGGGTGCGTTGATCGCAGAAGAAGCGGGGTGCTGGGTTCGCCGGCCCAGACTGAGGAGTCCGCTGGATGGAGGGCCCAGCACGGAGGATCGCCTGGCGGCGTGGATGTGTGCTGGTGCCTTGGAACTTTCCGGCAAATTCCCCTTGTGACGGAATTTCGCCGTGACCCGGGTTTCCCTGTGATCCGACTTCCCCGGAGGAAAACCGTTCCGTGATCAAGACACTCGCCATCGCCAACTACCGCTCCATCCGGGATCTGGCCATCGAGCTTCACGGCCTGGATGTCGTGACCGGGGCCAACGGCAGCGGCAAGTCGTCGCTGTACCGGGCCCTGCGGTTGTTGGCCGAATGCGCCGGGGGAGACTCCGGAAACGTGGTGGGCTCCCTGGCCAGGGATGGCGGTTTGTCATCGACACTCTGGGCAGGGCCGGAGAACATCAGCGACGCCATGCGCCGGGGTGAAGTTCCTGTCCAAGGCACTGTCCGCCGGGAGTCCGTGAACCTGAAACTGGGCTATTCCGGGGACGAATTCGGCTATCTGGTGGATCTTGGCATGCCGGTGCCCGGCGGCATCGGATTTGACCAGGAAACCGGTCGCCCGAGGCCTTCGGCGTTCGGACTCGATCCCGAAATCAAGCGGGAGCAGATATTCTCAGGGCCGGTCGCCAGGCCTGGCTCCTTGTTGGTGGACCGTAAAGGAAGCCTGGCCAGGCTCCGTGACGCCGAGGGCCAATGGACCGAGCTGTCGCGCCGCCTGGATACCTTCCAAAGCATGCTCACGGAAGTGTCGGACCAGGACCGGGCACCGGAGGTACTGCGGGTTCGGGACTCGGTCCGTTCATGGCGCTTCTATGATCATTTTCGGACCGACACGGACGCACCGGCCCGCCAAGCCCAGATCGGGACCCGTACCCCTGTGCTGCACCACAGCGGCAAGGACCTCGCGGCCGCGCTCCAGACCCTCCGCGAGGTGGGTTTCGAGCAGAAACTGGACGCCGCCGTGCACCATGCCTTTCCCGGAAGCCGGCTGGAGATTGCGGTCAATGACGGCAGGTTCAGTGTGGAGCTGAAACAGCCCGGAATGCTCCGGCCCATGAAAGCCGCGGAGCTCTCCGACGGAACCCTGCGTTTCCTTCTGCTCACTGCCGCTTTGCTGACTCCCCGGCCTCCGGAACTCATGGTGCTCAATGAACCGGAGACCAGTCTCCACGTTGACCTGATGCCGGCGCTGGCCGGACTGATTGTCCAAGCCAGCGCCTACAGCCAGGTGATCGTGGTGACGCACTCCGAAGCCCTGCTCACGGCACTCCGGGCCAGCGGGTCGGCACACGAGCACGAACTCTACAAGGACATGGGCGAGACCAGGATCAAGGGCCTCGGCGCGCTTGAGGGCCCATCGTGGAGCTGGCCAAAGCGGTGATCACCGCAGCGGATGGACTGGACTAGATGGACTGGACTAGAAGGCCGAACCGATGGAGGTCAGCTCCTGCGCTGCCGTTCCGGCGTAGCGGTTGACGGGCCGTTCCAGACCGTAATGTCCGCGCAGCGTGGAGGCCGTGTACTCGGTGCGGAACAGACCGCGCTCCTGCAGGATCGGCACCACCTGGTCAACAAAAACTTCCAGGCCGGAAGGCAGGACCGGAGGCATGATGTTGAAACCGTCAGCCGCGCCGGCATGGAACCACTCCTGGATGGCATCCGCAACCTGTTCCGGCGTGCCGGTGAACGTCCTGTGGCCCCGGCCGCCACCGAGCCGGGCAATCAACTGCCTGACGGTCAGTTGCTCCCGGCGGGCCAGTTCGACGATCAGTGTGTACCGGCTCTTGGCTCCTTCGATGTCGTCCTCCGACGGCAGGTCGGCCGGCAGTGGCCGGTCCAAGGGAAGGTCCTCGGGTGAAAGCCGCAGTGTCCGGGCAAGCTGCTCGCGCGCGTACTCGGGCTTGATCAGGTGATCAAGCTCCCGCTCCAGCTTGAGGGCCTCGGCTTCGGTGGAACCGATCACCGGGACGATGCCGGGCAGGATCTTGATCCCTTTCGGATCGCGTTCCGTAGCCGCGGTGCGTGCCTTCAAGTCCGAGTAGAAGTCCTGGGCATCTGCCAGCGTCTGATGTGCTGTGAAGACGGCTTCGGCATACTGCGCCGCCAGGTTCTTTCCGTTTTCGGAGGATCCTGCCTGGACAATCAGTGGGTGCCCCTGCGGTGACCGGGGGACGTTAAGGGGTCCACGGACCCGGAAGTGCTTGCCTTCGTGGTCAATGACGCGGATCTTCTTATCGTCGCCCCACACTCCGTCGGCCTTGTCGGCAAGAATGGCGTCGTCGTCCCAGCTGTCCCAGAGCTTTTGCGCCACTTCGATGAACTCGGCTGCCCGTTCGTAGCGGACTGCGTGTGCGGGCTGGTCGTCCACTCCGAAGTTCCGTGCCGCGTCAGGGCCGGCCGTGGTCACCACGTTCCACCCTGCGCGTCCGCCGCTGACCCAGTCCACGGAGGCGAAACGGCGTGCGAGGTTAAAGGGGTCGTTGTAGGTGGTGGAGGCTGTAGCGATGAGGCCGATCTTTTCCGTGGCCGTGGCGATGGCTGTCAGGAGCACTGTCGGTTCGAGTTTTCCGGCCGGCCGCCGGCCTACCTCGCCGAAGAGGACGGGCGAGTCGGCGAAGAAGATGGAGTCCAGCTTCCCCCGTTCCGCGGTACGGGCAAGGTGCTGGTAGTGCTCTATTTTGGTCGAGGCAAAGGGGTCSCTTTCCGGAAGGCGCCATGAGGCCTCATGGTGTCCGGTGCTCATGAGGAAGGCGTTGAGGTGCAGTTGGCGGTCTGGCGGGGTCATGGTTTCTCCTCGGTTCAGGACGGTGTGGGGGCGGGTGTGTGGCAACATAAGCACGTCCGCGAAGAGCACCGCCAGCAGCCCGACATGTGCCCGCAACAGCGCGAAACCGGGGTTCACCGGGCGCAACGGAACGGCATTGAACGCCACGGGAGGCAACAGAAAGGCGCCGCGGGAGGTTCCGCCACACGGCTGCGCAAGTCGGCCATCCGGCGTCGTGCTGTGACCAGAGGTGATAGTTCCATCACGGAAAGCCGCCTTTGGTGACCTGGATGGGTGGGGCGCGACTACCATTGGTAGGTGCTTTCGCCGATTACCGTCCGTCCCGCCCTGCCCGAAGACTACGACGCCGTTGCCCGGATTACGCAGGACTCTTACGTCACCGCGGGGTACTACGGCGATGCCGACCACCCGTACCTGCAGAAGCTTCAGGACGTGGCCGGCCGCGCAGAGCACGCAGATATCCTGGTGGCTGAGCGCAACGGCGAGGTCATCGGCTCCGTCACGGCTGCTCCGGCCGGCGGGGGTTTTTCGGACATTGGCCTTGAGGACGAGTTGGAACTGCGCACCCTTGTGGTGGATCCGGCTGTCCAGCGCTCCGGCGCGGGGCGCGCCTTGGTACAGGCCGTCGTCGACCAAGCCAAAGCCATGGACGGTATCAACGCCGTGTCCTTGACCACGGGCGCCACCTGGGAGAGCGCCAACGCGTTGTACGCCCGCACCGGCTTTGACCGCGCACCGCATCGCGACTGGTTCGTGCCCGGCACCGACATAAAACTGTTCGTTTACAGGCTCGAGCTCGGGCAGTCATAAAGTTTCCTTCGAAGCGCCGGTCACCGGGCCGGGCGCAACGACAGGAAGGCGCGGCATGCGCAAGACATTCGGTACGGGTTCGGTCTGGGAGCAGACCCTTGGCTACTCCCGCGCAGTCCAGGTGGACAACACCCTCTTCATTTCGGCGACGGCTGCCAGCGGGACCGTGGACGGCAAACCGGCGATTGTGGGCGACGGTTTCTACTCCCAGACCAAGTACATCCTCGAAAAGCTGGGGACGGTCCTGGAAGACGCCGGTTTCTCCTACGAAGACGTGGTGCAGTCCAAGCTGTACCTGACGGACATCAGCAAGTGGGAAGATGCCGGCCGCGCGCACGGCGAGGTCTTCGGCGAGATCCGCCCGACGCTCTCACTGGTCCACGTACTGCCGTTCCTGGATCCGGAAATGCTCGTGGAGATCGAGCTGGTGGCCCAGAAGTCCGCGTAGCAGCGCGGCAAACCGGATTTGTGGGCTGCCGGGTCAGCCCGGAATGCCGTAGCGGTGTTCCGGGCGGCCGGTGGTTCCGTAGCGCAGTTGGATCTCGACGGCGCCGTCGTCCGCGAGCGAAGACAGGTACCTTTGCGCTGTGGCCCGGGAAACGCCAACCCGTTCCGCGACCTCCGCGGCGGAATACTGTTCGCCGGGGAGCAGGGATTCCAGGACTGCAGCCTCGGTGGCGGACCGCGGTTTAGCAGCAGGAGCGACGTCGCCGGGAATCAGGGAACGCTTGGCCCGCTCAATGGTGGTCTGGTCGATGGCGGTCTGCTGTCCCAGGATCCGGCGATAGCGGGCATAGGACCTGAGCTGCTGCGATAAGGACTCTGCAGTAAATGGCTTGAGCAGGTACCCCAAAGCGCCCCTGCGGAAGGCCACTTTGATGGACTGGGCATCAGAAGCGGCGGTGAGCATCACGGCGTCCACGTCCAGTTGGCCCAGGAGATCCAGCCCGGATCCGTCGGGCAGGTAGACATCCAGCAGCACTAGGTCCGGCCGCAGGCTGTGGATCGCCTGGAGTGCCTGGGACACAGATCCGGCCGGAGCCAGGGCCATGAAACCCGCCACTGAATCCACGTATGCAGCGTGGAGCCGTGCCACGTGGAAGTCGTCATCCACGATCAGCACCCTCAGGTCCTCAGCCACCGTTGTCCTCCCTCATCGTTGAGTCGGATCCGGTGGTTCCGGATCCGGCGCCGTCCATCACTCCGGGGATGGTGGCCATGAACACTGCACCGGGCCCTCCTGCGGTTCCCGGTTCCAGGACGCGGACATCGCCGCCGCGCCGACGCGCCAGCTGCCGTACCAGCGCAAGCCCCAAACCCTGTCCGGCCCCCGGACGTGACGGTTGCTCCGCCGTCGTGAAGCCCTCCGCGAAAACCTCTTCGGGTTCCAGGCCACCCAAGCCGTCGCCGGAGTCCGCCACCACGATGTGCAGCGCGCCGCCGCCGGGGCTTTGCTCGTCCAGCAGTTCTATGTCCACCCAGCGCTCCGCGGCAGACCCGGCGACGGCGGCGCTCACTGCGTTGTCGATCAGGTTGCCGAGCACGGTGGTGACGTCCTGGGGGTCTGCCACGTGCCCGCGCACCAGGGTTTCGGGGCCGATCCGCAGGGCGACGCCGCGTTCGGAAGCTTCCACGCCCTTGGCGCCGACGAAGGCCTGGAGGTAGGGATCCTGCAACAGTTCGGCTTGCTCCACCGGGAATTTCAATGGCCCGGTGGCTGAAATCCTGGCCAGGTACTCCTTGGCGGAGTCGTACTGGCCGATGCTCATGAATCCGGCGATGGTGTGCAGCTGGTTGGCGAATTCGTGGCGCTGGGCACGGAGCGCGGTGGACATGGTGCCTACAGCATCCAGTTGCCGGGTCAGCTGCTGCAATTCGGTGCGGTCGCGCAGCATGACCACCCAGCCGAGGTCTTCCTTCCGGTGCCACGCCTTGCGTGCGCTTGCCACGAGGACCCGTTCGCCGGCCACGATTTCAACGGCTTCGGCGTCCCGCGCTGCCGGCCGCGTGAGCTGCTTGAGTTGTTCCGGGACGTTGGCCGAGGTCCAGTCCTGGCCGGTCGCATCAGGGATGTCCAGGAGCCTGGCAGCGGCTGCATTGAATACCGAGATCCGGCCGTCGGCCGCGATGCCGATCACGCCATCATCCACGCCCTGGAGCACAGCAACCTGGTCATGGACCAGGGTGCTGATCTCTTCAGGTTCCAAGCCGAGGGTGAGCCGCTGGAGCCGGCGGCGGAGCAGGAACGAGGCAAGGACACCGGCGAGCAGGGCGCCGCCGGCGGTGAGGGCGATGGGCGCGATGTCCCGCACCAGGCTCTTTGTCAGGGACTCCACGGAGTATCCCACGCTGACTTCGCCCACGATTGTGCCCGGGGCGTCGGGGGAGTAGACGGGCACTTTGGCACCGGCGGAAGGCCCCAGTGTGCCGGTATTGCGTGTGGTGATTTCTTCGCCGGCGAGGGCCACTGAGGGATCGGTGCTGACCCGTTCACCGAGGCGTGCGGTGTCCGGGTGCGCGAGCCGCAGCCCGGTTTCGTCCGTGATGACGACGAACAGCGCGCCGGTCCGGACCCTGGCTGCTTCCGCCGCGTTCTGGAGGGGGCCGGCGGCGAGGACGTCGGGCGGCGGGGTGCCCTCTTCTTTGCTGATGGCCTGGACGTCCGCGCGGATGTCGGGATCGGCGGCAACTGTCCTTGCCAGGGTCAGGGCCTGGTTTTCTGCTTCGTCACCGATCCGTTCATACACCAGCCAGGCGTGGACGATGCCGCTGAGCAGGACTACCAGCAGTACCACCCCGAGCTGGAGGAGGAGGGTCTGGGTGGAAAAGCGCATGCTGGTTCTGTTGTTGCGGGGCACCGTCACTCCTTTCCTCCAGATCCATTGAAGCATTGAGCATAATGCGCAAAACGTTCGCAACGAGCAGTATTCCCAACAATTCCCGGAAACCCCTGCCGGTGACGGACGCCACCCTAATGTCTGTAGTGCGCATCACACCGACGTGGCGCCATTCACAGTAGTAAGGAGCCGGCCGTGCTGGTTTTGCTTGGATTCGCAATGATTGCGGTATTCATGGTCCTGATCATGACCAAAAAATTGACGCCCGTCCTGGCGCTGATCATCGTCCCCACCGTCTTCGGCCTTTTCGCCGGGGCAGGCCTCGGTATCGGTCCCATGGTCATGGATTCCATGAAGTCCATGACGTCCACGGCGGCGCTGCTGATGTTCGCCATCATCTACTTCGGCCTCATGATCGACGTCGGACTCTTTGACCCCCTGGTGAAGTTCATCCTCCGCAAGCTGGGCAACGACCCCGCCAAGGTTGTCCTCGGCACCGCCATCCTTGCCGCCGCAGTGTCCCTCGATGGGGACGGCTCCACCACCTTCATCCTTACTACCGCCGCCATGCTCCCCGTGTACCTGCGCCTCAAGATGAGCCCCGTGGTCCTGACCTGTGTGGCAGGCCTGGCCAACGGCACCATGAACATCCTGCCTTGGGGCGGCCCCACCGCACGTGCTGCCACAGCCCTGAAGCTCGACGTCAACGACGTCTTCGTCCCCATGGTTCCGTCCCTGATCGTCGGCCTGATCGTTGTATTGGTCTTCTCCTGGTTGCTCGGTTTGCAGGAACGCAACCGCCTCCGCACCACTGCTCCCGAAATCTGGGGCGACGTCGCTGATCCGTCCGAAGCGTTCGACGGCGGCACTTCACGCGGTGGCGCACTCGCCGCAGCTTCCGGCACGGGCTCCGCATCGGGTTCGGGCAAGGGCCGCTTCGGCTTCGGCCGCACGGCAGGCAAGCCCGGCACCGGCGGAGGTTCCGGCGTCGCCGTTCTTGAGCGTCCCGAAACCCTGGTGGACGACCACGACACCGCCATGGCCGACACGGCCCTGGACCCCAACCGCACCACGCTGCGTCCCAAGCTGTTCTGGTTCAACCTGGGCCTCACGGTTGCCGTCATGGTGACCCTGGTTGCCAACATCGTTCCGCTGCCCTTCGTCTTCATGGTCGGCTCAGCCATCGCCCTGCTGGTGAACTTCCCCAAGGTCAAGGACCAGGGCGCGCAGCTGATTGCGCACGCGCCGTCAATCGTCGCCGTGGTCAGCATGGTCATGGCAGCCGCTGTCCTGACCGGTGTGCTGAACGGCACGGGCATGGTCAAGGCAATGTCCGAATGGCTGGTCCAGGTCATCCCCGCGGACATGGGCCCGTTCATGGCAGTCATCACCGGCCTGCTGAGCATCCCGATGACCTTCTTCATGAGCAACGACGCCTTCTACTTCGGAGTCCTGCCGGTCCTGAGCGAAACCGCAGCCCACTACGGAGTCGGCGCCGCCGACATGGCGCGTGCTTCCATCACGGGCCAGCCGTTCCACCTGCAGAGCCCCCTGGTTCCGGCCATCCTCCTGCTGGTATCACTGGCCAAGGTCGACCTGGGCGACCACCACAAGAAGGTGCTCTGGCGCACCGCTGTCATCTCGATCGTCATGCTGGCCGTAGGTGTCCTGACCGGAGCGATCGGCATCGGCTGACCGCCCGCAGGTGCCGCGAGCTTCGACTACAAGCTGCGGCACCGCCGAATACGCCGCTGTAAATGATCAGCCTGCCGGGTTTGTTGCCTGGCAGGTCTGGTCATTTGCCGTTTGGCTCGGAATGCTTCCCTCCGCCGGGGCCGGGACCGGCTTGTCGCCCGAGGCAAAGTCCTCGCCTGCGTAGAGCTGGACGCCCTCAATGCCGGCGGCCTGCTGGACGCTGGTAGCCGGAAGTCCGAACATGGCGGCGATGTCGGTTGCGACGTCGTCGAAACCGGCCTGGTAGTAAATCATCGTTTGGGTTTGTGGCTGGGCCTGCAGCCGGGTTGTCCTGGTGTAGCCGGCGGCGGCCAGCGTCGCGGCGATGGCATTGCTCCGGCCCGTCACGGAAGTGCCGTTGGCAACGGAAACCGGCTGGAGTGCTTTGTCGAAGGAAGGTTTGGCGGGCGGGCTGGAAGGCTCAGCCGTAGGGGCCGCACCCTGGCTGAGGTCGGCGCTCTGCCGGAGGGCGGAGAAAAGTTGCGACGCCGCCGGCTCCGCCAAGGCCAGCCGGTTGGGGTCGGACGGCGCGGGCACAGTAGGTACGGTGATGAAGTTGACCTTTGCGGGGTCGATGTTCTTCAGCCGGTCCGCGATGGTCAGCAGTGCCGGAACGGAGGACAAACCGGTGTCCACTGTGAGGTTGCTGGTCATCGTGTCAGCGATATCCAGCACTTTTTGCGGGTTGGTCAGCGTGCCTTCGGATTTGAGCTTGCGCACCAGTGAGCCGAGGAAGGCCTGCTGGGCCTGGATGCGGCCCAAGTCCCCGCCGTCGGCGAAAGCATGCCGGGTGCGCAGGAACGCCAGGGCCTGGTCGCCTTCCACCTGGGAAGTTCCCTTGGGAAGCCGCAGTCCGGAATCGGGATCGTAGACATCCGCATTGACGCAGACATCCACGCCTCCCACCTTGGTGGAGAGTTCCTTGACGGCATTGAAGTCCGCCATCATGAAGTGGTCGATTTCCAGGCCCGTTAGTTTGTTGACGGTATCCACGGCGCAGCCAATGCCGGCTTCGGCCATGGCGCTGTTGATCATCGCGTCCTCACGGGCAGCGTGCTGCTGCTTGGTGGCCTGGTCCTGGCATTCAGGAACATCCACCATGAGGTCGCGGRGAAAGCTGATGACATTGACGTTGTTGTTGTCTGCCGAAATATCCACCAGCATCATGACGTCCGATTGACCGTAGCCCGAAGACTGGTCCGCCGTACCGTACTGGCTGTTCTTGCCGCTGCGGGTGTCGCTGCCCAGGACCAGGATCTGGAGCCGGTCCTTGCGGTCATCAACCGGGCCCTCGGTGCGGGCGCCTCCGGCTCCCAGCGCACTCGTGGAGATGTTGGACTGCAACCGCCACAACCAATAGCCGCCGAAGCACAGCACACCGAGGAGGACTGCGGCTATCACCAGGACGCCGAGCCGCAGCCAGCGGCGACGTTTACGGGTGGGCGAACCGAGGCTGCCGTCAACCAGGTTTCCCTGCCCGGGGTAGGCAGCAAGAGCTGGGTCGGAGCGGTTGGGGTCGGGACTTTCGTGACGACCTTGCACAGGGCCGGCCTTTCCTTGGGGGTCAGAAGCGGCTCATATTACTGAGCCATTCTGGGAATTTCCCCCATCGGCCAACTGCTCAGGCGGTGGGAATATCATGGGCTGGTGCCGCCACTTGAACTCCTTGGCAGTGCCTGGCGAATCGACTGGGCAGCCGTCGCAATGATCAGCACGTTTGGCGTGCTCTACGGCCTGGGGATCAGGGCCGCCACCAGGAACGGCCATAGATGGCCCCTCTGGCGGGCGGCTGCGTTCTACGGTCCCGGCCTGGGATCCATGGCTGTCCTTTGCTGCGGATTCACCGGGGTCCACAGTGCCGATCTTCGCTGGGCATTTACCCTCAAAGTCTCCTTGCTCCTTTTTGGCGTCCCACTGTTGCTGGGGCTGGGCCGGCCGATCACGCTGGCCCGTGCGGCACTGCCAGACACCGGCACAGCGGTGCTGAACGCAGTGCTGGCCCACCGCGTTGTGCGCTTCTTCAGCAACTCGCTGGCCGCCCCGCTGATCGGATTGGCGCTTTTCTCCACCTTCCTGACACCGGCCTTCCATGCGCTGCGTGCCGATCCGTTGGCCGAAACCCTGCTGACCGTCTGCATTCCCTTGCTGGGCCTCCTGATGGCCCTGCCCATCATCGAAGAAGCGGATTTCCAGCGCTCCAGCGCGTACATCACCCTGGAGTTCGTGTTCGTTTTCATTGAGCTTCTGGCAGATGCCGTGCCGGGTATCCTGCTGCGTCTCAACGGCCAGGTCCTGGACCACGTCATGACAACCCAGGCCATGGCGGGGTGGTTCCCGGACCCGCTACGCGACCAGCAACTGGCGGGGGATGTCCTGTGGTTCATCTGCGAAATCGTCGATCTGCCACTTATCATCCTCATGTTCATCCGTTTCTCCAGGAGCGACAAACGTGAGGCGCGCGGTTTCGATGAACTGACGGACGCGCAACTGGAGGAGCTGAACGCGCAGCACCTGAACCGGCGCTGAAGCCGGTGCACAGCCAAGTAGACTGGTTCGGAAAACCATTTGAACTTTGCAGGGGAGATCCATGGCTGCGATCAACCGTGACGACGTCGCGCATCTTGCGCGTCTGGCTCACATTGAAATGAGTGCCGAAGAACTGGACAGGATGGCTGTTGAGCTTGCTGTCATCGTGGATTCGGTAAAGAGCGTGAGCGAGGCTGCCGGGGACGATGTTCCGGCGACATCGCACCCGATTCCGTTGACCAACGTGTTCCGTGAGGACGTCGTGGGTCACACATTCACGGCCGAACAGGCGCTGTCCGGCGCTCCGGATGCTTTCGAGAACCGTTTCAAGGTCCCGGCAATCCTGGATGAGGACTAATCACTATGACTGAGCTGAAGAACGAACTCATCCGCCACTCCGCTGCCGACCTCGCAGCCAAGCTGGCCGCCCGCGAAGTTTCCGCCGTCGAGGTGACGCAGGCGCACCTCGACCGCATTGCCGACGTCGATGGTCAGGTTAATGCGTTCCTGCACGTTAACAGCGAAGAGGCTTTGGCCGTTGCCGCCGACGTCGACGCTGCCCGCGCTGCCGGCGGTGCCGCTGCCGAGGAACTGCACGCCCTTGCCGGCGTGCCGATCGCGGTCAAGGACCTCATTGTCACCATTGGCCAGCCGACCACCGCTGGTTCGAAGATCCTTGAGGGCTGGCACAGCCCGTATGACGCCACTGTGGTGAAGAAGCTTCGCGCGGCCAGGATGCCCATCCTGGGCAAGACCAACCTGGATGAGTTCGCCATGGGTTCCTCCACGGAGCACTCTGCGTTCGGGCCCACCCGCAACCCGTGGGACCTGGACCGCATCCCCGGCGGTTCGGGCGGTGGCTCCGCGGCCGCCGTCGCCGCTTTCGAAGCGCCCCTGGCGCTCGGCACGGACACCGGTGGTTCCATCCGCCAGCCCGGTGCCGTCACTGGAACCGTCGGCGTCAAGCCCACCTACGGCGCTGTTTCCCGCTACGGTGCCATCGCCATGGCGTCCTCGCTGGACCAGATCGGCCCGGTGTCCCGTACCGTGCTTGACTCGGCCCTGCTCCAGGAAGTCATTGGCGGTCACGACCCCTTCGACTCAACGTCCCTGACCGATCCCTTCAACAACCTGGTTGCCGCCGCCCGCGTGGGCAACGTCGCCGGGATGAGGATCGGCATCGTCAAAGAGCTGCACGGCGAGGGCTACCAGGCCGGCGTCGAGAACCGTTTCAACGAGTCGCTCCAGATCCTCAAGGACGCCGGTGCGGAAATCGTCGAGGTTTCCTGCCCCAACCTGAAGTACGCCCTGGGTGCCTACTACCTGATCATGCCGTCCGAGGTCTCCAGCAACCTGGCCAAGTTCGACGGCGTCCGCTTCGGCTTGCGAGTCCTGCCCAAGGACGGTCCGATGACCATCGAACGCGTGATGGGTGCCACCAGGGCTGCCGGCTTCGGCGATGAGGTCAAGCGCCGCATCATCCTGGGAACCTATGCGCTGAGCGCCGGTTACTACGACGCCTACTACGGTTCCGCGCAGAAGGTCCGCACCCTGATCCAGCGTGACTTCGACGCCGCTTTTGCCCAAGCCGATGTCCTGATCTCCCCGACGGCGCCCACCACGGCGTTCAAGCTGGGGGAGAAGCTTGATGATCCCTTGGCCATGTACCTGAACGACGTCGCCACGATTCCCGCGAACCTCGCCGGTATCCCCGGCCTGTCCCTGCCGGGTGGCCTGGCTGATGAGGACGGCCTGCCCGTCGGCATCCAGCTGCTGGCTCCGGCCCGCGAAGATGCCCGTCTGTACCGCGTGGGTGCGGTCCTCGAGTCCATCCTTGAAGAGAAGTGGGGCGGCCCGATTCTGGCGCAGGCGCCGGAACTGAAAAGTGCTGCCCTTGGCGCAACGTCCAACACCGCCGGAGGTTCCAACTAATGTCCGTCGACGCAACCCTGAGCTTCGAAGAAGCCATGGAGAAGTACGATCCCGTCCTGGGGTTCGAGGTCCACGTGGAACTCAACACCAGGACCAAGATGTTCTCCTCGGCACCCAACGTCTTCGGTGACGAGCCGAACACCAACGTCAACGAAGTTGACCTCGGCATGCCCGGCGTTCTTCCGGTGGTCAACAAGGCCGCTGTGGAGTCCTCCATCAAAATCGGGCTGGCTCTGAACTGCAAGATCGCCGAGTCCTGCCGCTTCGCCCGGAAGAACTACTTCTACCCGGACACCCCCAAGAACTTCCAGACCTCGCAGTACGATGAGCCGATCGCCTATGACGGTTACCTCGACATCGAGCTGGAGGACGGCACGGTCTTCCGCGTGGAGATCGAACGCGCCCACATGGAAGAGGACGCCGGCAAGCTGACCCACATGGGTGGCGCTGCGGGCCGTATCCAGGGCGCCGATTACTCCCTGGTGGACTACAACCGCTCCGGTGTGCCGCTGGTGGAAATCGTCACCAAGCCGATCGAGGGTGCCGGCAGCCGCGCCCCTGAACTCGCCAAGGCCTACGTCGCGGCCGTCCGCGAGATCGTGAAGAACCTCGGCGTCTCCGATGCCAAGATGGAGCGCGGCAACGTCCGTTGCGATGCCAACGTCTCGCTGCGGCCGCATGGCCGTGAACGCTTCGGCATCCGTTCGGAAACCAAGAACGTCAACTCCCTGCGCGCCGTCGAGCACGCCGTACGTTATGAAATCCAGCGCCACGCCGCGGTCCTTGAGTCCGGTGAACCGGTCATCCAGGAGACGCGCCACTGGCACGAGGACACGCGTTCGACGACGTCGGGCCGGCCCAAGTCCGACGCTGACGATTACCGCTACTTCCCGGAGCCGGACCTGGTTCCCGTCGTCGCTTCCCGCGAGTGGGTTGAGGAATTGCGCGCCACCCTTCCCGAGCCGCCTGCTGAGCGTCGCAAGCGCCTCAAGGAAGCCTGGGGCTACTCGGATCTGGAGTTCCGCGATGTCGTGAACGCCGGGGTCATGGACTCGATCGAGGAAACCATTGCCGCCGGCGCATCTGCCGATGTTGCCCGCAAGTGGTGGATGGGTGAGATCGTCGGCCGCGCCAAGGTGGCCGACGTCGATCCTTCCGAGCTCGGCGTCACGCCGCAGGTCATCGTCGAGCTGAACAAGCTCGTCGAGGGCGGCAAGATCAACAACAAGATGGCCACGCAGGTCCTGGACGGCGTCCTCGCCGGCGAAGGAACTCCGGCGGAGATCGTTGAAAAGCGCGGCCTGGCGGTCGTGTCCGACGACGGTCCCCTCCTGGAAGCCATCGACGCCGCCCTGGCGGCACAGCCTGACGTCGCGGAGAAGATCCGTGGCGGCAAGATCCAGGCCATCGGCGCGATTGTTGGCGGCGTCATGAAGGCCACCCGTGGCCAGGCAGACGCAGGCCGTGTCCGCGAGCTCATCCTGGAGAAGCTCGGCGTCGAGGGCTAGACGCCTGTATTTCCCTACAAAGCAGGCCGCAGTTGATGCTGCGGCCTGCTTTGTTTTGGGCGCACAATGGATGCATGGCCACTCTCAAACCGGGCCTTCGGAAGGCCCTTCTTGCCGGCGGAATCGCTGTCACCTTGACCTGCGCCGGAGGCGCTGCCGTGTGGGCCGGCACTCAGAGCCCTTCAGGGACGCAGGGACCTTCAGCCACGCCAAGTTCCTCTGCTTCCGCCAAGCCATCCCAGGCGGCCCCATCCCAGGCGGCCCGGGGCCAGGCCATTCATGGCGAACACGTCGTCAAGCAGCCGGACGGGAGCTACCGGACCGTCCTCACCCAGGCCGGAACCATTGATTCGGTGAGTGGCTCCGACATCACGGTGAAGAGCGAAGACGGCTTCACCCAGGGGTATGCGATCAACACCGACACAAGGATCGCCAGGATTCCCGCTGACGTGTCGCAGCTCCGCAACGGCAATGGCAACGGCAAGAGCAAGCCTGCATTGCCGTCGGTGACGGCTGCCGAGCTGAAAGCCGGTGACAAGGTCCACATCAGCGGCATCAAGGACGGCGGCACCGTGACCGCAACAAAGATCGTCGCCGGTGAGCTGCCGGCCGGCATCAAGGGTGGGCACGGTCTCATGGGTGGGCACGGTCTCATGGGCGGGCACCGCGGGCACGGACCCAGGCAGGCTACAGAGCTACGGTCCTGAAGCCGAGGTTCGCGCTGGCCGACTCCGGTGTGTTTGAGCTTCGCGCGGCCAGGCGGTAGCGGTTGCAATAGGAGTCGTGGCAGAGGTACGAGCCGCCCCGCATCACCTTGCCCCGGCCGATGGTAGGCCCTTGCGGGTTCTCCACCGTTCCTTGTGCCAAGCACGTTTTGTAGTACTTGGGCAAGAACCAGTCGCTGCACCACTCCCACACGTTCCCGCTGGTTTGGTAGAGACCGTAGCCGTTGGGGGCAAAGGACCGCGCGGGGGCTGTGGTGAGATAGCCGTCGTCGAGGTCGTTGCGGGCCGGGAAGTCGCCTTGCCAGATGTTGCAATGGTGGGCCGCCTGTCCCGGCGCGTCACTGTGCAGTTCGTTGCCCCAGGGGTAGCGCTGCCCGGACAGTCCTCCGCGGGCCGCGTACTCCCATTCGGCTTCGGTGGGCAACCGGCGGCCGGCCCATCCGCAGTAGGCAAGGGCATCGTTGTGTGACACATGGGTCACCGGGTGGTCCGCTGCTTCGCTCCAGTGGGAAAGCGGACCGGCAGGGTGGGCCCAGTCGGCTCCGCGGACATTCAGCCACCACGGGACGTTTCCGACGCTGTTGAGTATGTCCTTCCTGTCCGCTTTGACAGCCAAGTGGAACACGGCCGATGTCCCGAAGATCTCCGACTCGGTGCGGTATCCGGTGGCATCGATGAATGCCGCGAATTCCTGGTTGGTGACGGTTGTGGCGCTGATCCTGAAAGCCGGCATCCGAACCTGGTGCACCGGGGACTCGCCGTCCGCCGCATAGCCTTCTCCGAACGGGTCGCCCATGGCGAAAGTCCCCTCCGGAACCCGGACGTCGCCGTCCGTGGCCGCGGGGGTGGAAGGCTTCCCATGCCCGGATATCCCGACGCCGGTGTCCGCGCCGGTGGCGCCACTCACCTGGGACAGGGGCAAAGACAGCTTGGGCGTCGAATGATCCCTGGCACCCGGGCCCGGGGCACAACAATCTGCCACACCGATCTCCTTTGTTCCACGCGGCTTTGTTCCACGCGGCGCGGGCTTCCCACCGGGCGCCCCGTTCAACACATCCTACTGGCACCTGCCCGCCGTCGAAAATGATGAAAGCTGATTTCTGCGAGCAGTTTCGATCATGATCTTGCAAAAAGAGACCAGCGTCACTTATGGTTTGTTAAACGGTTAACGAGCGTGGGTTGAATCACATTGATGGCTTTCGCTCAACACTTGAGGAGACAGCATGAACCCGACGACGGAACAGGCTCCGGCATTGCCCGAAGCTCGCCGAGTCCCCGCCCGGGCAGGTGGAAAGACCGCCGGAGCCGGTGCGAAGAAGCGGAAGAGGAACAAGGTCCCGCAGCAGAGCTTCCGGTCCCGGCTGAGGCGGGACAAACAGATGCTGCTCATGATGGTCCCGGGAGTGCTCTTCCTTCTGCTCTTCTTCTACATCCCCATCCTTGGCAACGTCATCGCCTTCCAGGACTACCAGCCATACCTCGGCATCGGTGACAGCCTCTGGGTCGGCTGGCAGAACTTCGTGGACCTGTTCGGCAACCCCGACTTCATCCACGCCTTCTGGAACACCCTGTACCTGGCGGCCTGGCAGTTGGTCTTCCTCTTCCCGGTGCCGCTGGTACTGGCCCTGATTGTGGATTCGCTCGTCAGCACGCGGGTCCGGAAGGTTTTCCAAAGCATCGCGTACCTCCCGCACTTCCTGTCCTGGGTACTGGTTATCGCGTTCTTCCAGCAGATGCTGGGCGGGGCCGGCTTCGTCAACAACCTGCTCCGTGACTGGGGCATGGAGCCCATTCCCTTCATGACCAACCCGGAGACCTTCCCCGTGATGGTCGTGGTCCAGATGATCTGGAAGGACGCCGGCTGGGCAATGATCATCTTCCTCGCAGCCCTGGCCAGCATCGATGCCTCGCTGTATGAAGCCGCCGCCGCCGACGGTGCCGGCAGGTGGCGGAGGATGTGGCACATTACCCTCCCCGGCCTGCGCCCCGTGATCGTGCTGCTCCTCATCCTGCGCATCGGCGACATCCTCTCGGTCGGATTCGAGCAGTTCATCCTGCAACGGGACGCCGTCGGAGCCGGCGCGGCCGAGGTCCTGGACACCTTCACCTACTACACCGGCGTAGTGGGTGGCGGGTGGAGCTCGGGTGCTGCTGCCGGCTTGGCCAAGGGCGTTGTCAGTGCCCTGCTGATCTACGGAGCCAACAAACTTGCCCACCGCTTTGGCGAAGACGGAATCTTCGCAAAACAAGCGCGCTGAAAGTCATGCCAGCCCGCGGGGCTGCCGCACAAGGAGAATTTCATGGCAACACCATTGTTTAGCAAGAAACCCAGGGAACTGACGTACAACCCCAAGCGCCCGGTGTGGAAAGAAAAGCCATCTGCGCTGTACCAAACGGTCAAGGCAGTGGTCCTGGTCGTGTTCAGCTTGTCCATCCTCACTCCCATCCTGCTGGTGGTCTCAACGTCCCTGGCCGATACGGAGCAGTTGGTCAAGGCAGGAGGCTTCGTCTTGTGGCCTGAACGCCCCACGCTGGAGGCCTACGCCACCATCTTCAAGGGCCCCATGGTCCTGCAATCCCTTGGGGTCAGCGTGCTGATCACCGCGGTCGGCACCATTCTGGCGCTGTTCGTGACCATCACCATGGCCTATGCCACCAGCCGTTCGGTCCTCTTCGGCAGGCCCGTCATCCTGGCAGTGCTCTTCACGCTGCTCTTCGCACCGGGACTGATCCCGTCGTTCCTGATGATCCGTCAACTCGGCCTGCTGGACTCCCTGTGGTCGCTGATCCTTCCGGGCATCTTTGGAGCCTTCAACTTTGTGGTGATGCGCTCGTTCTTCATGAACATTCCGGGCGAACTGATCGAAAGTGCCAGGATCGATGGCGCCAACGACTGGCAAATCCTGTGGCGCATCGTGATGCCGCTCTCCAAAGCCGTGATCGCCGTCGTCGGCCTCTTCTACGCGGTGGGCTTCTGGAACTCATTCTTCAACGCACTCCTCTACATCAACGACCACAGCAAATGGCCCATCCAGCTGTTGCTCCGCAACTTCGTGGTCCAGGGGAGCGGCGCGGCCGACCAGCTCGGCATCACTACAACCCCTCCGCCGCAGTCCATCCAAATGGCAGTGGTGGTCGTAGCCCTGGTCCCCATCCTGATGGTCTACCCGTTCCTCCAAAAGCACTTTGCCAAGGGCGTCATCACCGGCGCCGTCAAGGGCTAACCCGCACCCGCGGAGCCCGAAAGAACTGAAACCCACACCATGAAGCAAATAACCAGAAAGGGTTATGCCATGACGAGCACTTCCTCACAGGCTGGATTCAGCCGCCGCGGTTTCCTTGGCCTCGCGGGCCTGGCCGTGACCGCTGCCGGATTGTCCGCCTGCGGTGGCGGCGGAGCCGGCGGCAACGGAGGCGCCGCTGCCTCCGCTTCGGTCAAGTTGCCCACCTACAAGGAATTCACCGGCGTCACCCCGGACATCGCCGGCAACGCCAAGGGCCTGCAGTCCGGTTACTTCAAGCTGCCCACAGCCGTGCAGTCCGTGAAGACGCCGCCGCTCAAGGGCAAGGTCACCGGCTTGACCGAAACCTTCGACACCATGAGCCCCGGCCTGAAGGACAATCCTTTCTGGCAGCGGCTCAACACCAAGCTCGGCGGCGACCTGGAACTGCAGATCGCCGAAGATATCGGAGACGGCTACCCTGCGAAGTTCGCTACCGTCCTGGCCAGCAACGATCTCCCGGACATGATGTGGGTTCCGCCGAACCAGGGCATTCCCAACGTCGGTCCCATGCTTGAAGCCAAGTTCCAGGACCTGACGCCGTACCTCTCCGGCGACGCCGTCCTTGAGTACCCCAACCTGGCCGCACTGAAGCCCGATTCCTGGAAGACCGCCGTCGTGAACGGCAAGATCTGGGGAGCCCCCATCCCGAGCACCCCGTTCGGACAGGTATACGTAGGCAATCACGATGTCTGGTCGAAAGTGGGCGGCTTTGAAGCGGCCAATGCCGATGAATTCCTGGACAAAGCCAAGGAATTGACGCGTCCGGGGGACCAGCAATACGCCCTGGAACCGGCTTACATCAACGCCCTGCACATGGTGACTGAGTGGTTCGGCGCCCCGAACAGCTGGGCGGTCAACAAGGACCGCACCCTGACGCACCTGTACGAGACCGACGAATACCTGGCCGGCGTCGAGTTCACCGCCAAAATGTTCGCAGCAGGTGTCTTCTACCCGGACTCCAAGGCCACTGATATCCGTTCCCGCGTGGCCAACGGCAGCGTGGCGGCGCAGGTTGTCGTGGGTCCACACGACATCCGCAGCTACCGTGCGCTGAACAAGGACGTACAGTTCGACATCCTGATCCCCTTCAGCGCCGACGGCAAGGTCAAGCCTGTCTATGACATGGGCTACGGCACGGTTGGATTCACCCCGTTCAAGAAGGCCGACGAAGGCAGGATCCGCGAACTGCTGGCACTCATCAACTACCTGTCGGCACCCTTCGGAACCGTCGAGTACATGCAGAAGAACTTCGGCGAGCTCGGCCAGGACTACACCATCGATGCCGCCGGCAACCCGGTCCGCACGGAAACAGGGACCACCAACGCACCCGGCTTGGTGTCGGCGTTGAACATCATGTCCAGCCCGGAGAACGTCATCTTCAACCCCGGATTCGACGACGACACCCGCTACGTCAGCCAGCAGGAGGAGAAACTCCTCGAGTTCGCCTGGCGCAATCCCACCAACGGTTCCTACTCGGACACCAACGCCAAGGTGGGTGCCAAGATCACCAAGCAGCTGCGCGACAAAGTGGTGGACATCATCACAGGCCGGGCGAAGATCGACGAGCTCAAGGACGCGGTCAAGCGCTGGAAGAGCGAAGGCGGGGACAAGATGCGCGATGAGTACCAGGCCGCGTTGGACCCCAACGCGCCAGTCTTCCGAAGCTAGGCCGTTTCAGGAGCTAGCCTCGACACAGAATGGCGTGACCAGAGATCAGCGAACAAGCAGGGGGAACCATGGCAAAAGCGAGCAGCACCGGAGTAAGGCCCACCATTCGAATGGTGGCCGAACTGGCCGGCGTCTCCACCGCCACGGTGTCCTATGTGTTGTCAGGGCGGCGCGGTGATGGCGGACCAGGCGTTTCGGATCCGACGGCGGAAAAGGTCAAGGCTGCTGCCGAGCGGCTCGGCTACCGCCCCAACCAGGCGGCCCGGGCCATCCGGACGGGCCGCACGAACACCGTGATCCTGTCGCTGACCATGCTCTCCGATCCTTGGTCGTTGTCCGTCATCGAAGCCGTGCAGAAGGCCGCGGTCCCGCTGGGAATCACGCCGATGATCCTCGGCGATGCTGACTGGGTCAAAGTACTCGGCACACACAACGCAGACGCGGTGTTCGTCGATGCTGTCCGCGAGAACCAGCGCGATGACCTGCGCAAACTCGCGGAACGCGGGACCACCCTGGTGGTTTTCGACGAGGTCCTGGAAGCGGACGGCTTCGATGTCATCCGTTCCATTGCCGGCCCCGGCTGCCGGATGGCCGTGGAGCACCTGCTCCACGGCCACCGGCAGATCGCTTGCCTGACTCCGGCAACGGCGACGGGCACCTCCGGCGGATCGCGGTACCGGGCCTACTCGGAAGCCTTGGCCTCGGCCGGCATCCCGGAGCGGCAGGACTATGTGGGGCTCTTCGATGGGACCACAGCCAGTGCCTATGCCGCTGCCACCCGGCTCCTCAGCCTGGCGGACCGTCCCACCGCCATCTACGCCACCACGGACTACGCGGCGGTCAGTGCCATCAATGCAGCACAGCGCCTGGGGCTCGGGGTCGGCGTGGATGTGGACATCATCGGTGTCGGCAACACAGTGGAGGGTGAGCGGATGTCGCCCTCGCTCAGCACCGTAGGTCCCGTGGACTTCTTCGACAAGCTCGCCCGGCGGCTCTTGAAGCGTGCTGCCAGCCACGGCGAACACGACGAGCCCGCCGTCCTCGACTTCCCCTGGCATCTGTTCGTGCGCGAATCGGCGCCCCACCGCAGCACCGCCACCAGACTTTACTAAGAAACAGCAGAAGGAAATTGCACACCATGGATAAGGATTTGAAGGTCGGAATCGTAGGATTCGGCCTGCGTTCGGGGTTGTGGAAGCACGCCCACAGGCCCGGCAACGGCTCCGAGGTCACCATCATCTGCGACCTCAGTGAACGCGGCAGGGCCGATGCTGCCCAGCGCATTCCCACAGCCCGCATCACTGCCGACCTCGATGAACTGCTGGCCAGCGGCCTGGACGCCGTACTGGTCCTGACCCCCGATAGCCAGCACGCCGCCGTCGCGGTCCGGACGCTCAAGGCGGGCATCCCCACCTTCTGCGAAAAGCCGCTCGACATCACGGTTGAGGCCGCGGACCTGATCCTCAGCACGGCTTTCGAAACCGGCACACGCCTGTACGTGGGCCACAACATGCGCCACATGCCGGTGGTAGTACAGATGCGCCAACTCATCGAGGAAGGCAGGATCGGGGACGTCAAAGCGGTCTGGTGCCGCCACTTCGTCGGCCACGGCGGGGACTACTACTTCAAGGACTGGCACGCCCAGCGCGCCAACGTCACGTCCCTCCTGCTTCAAAAGGGCGCCCACGACATCGACGTCATCCACTGGCTCGCCGGTGGCTACACCAAGCGGGTTGCCGCCGTCGGAGATCTGGCTGTCTATGGTGATGTCGCCAACCGTGCCGACAACACCGGCAAACGCATGGGGGACTGGTTCTCCCTGGACAATTGGCCGCCGACGGAGCAGAAGGACCTGGCGGAAGTGATCGACGTCGAGGACATTTCCATGATGAACATGGTCCTGGACAACGGTGTGCTGGCCTCCTACCAGCAGTGCCACTTCACCCCGGATTACTGGCGCAACTACACGATCATCGGAACCAAGGGCCGGATCGAGAACCTGGGCGATGGACCGGGGGAAACCATCAATGTGTGGACTTCCCGGACGTCGGGATATGCGGCACCGGATGAGGTCATCACCATCCAGGACGGCGAGGGCGGCCACGGCGGCGCCGACCCGCGCCTGATCGAGGAGTTCCTCCGCTTCGCGTCGGAGGGCGGGCAGACGCAAACCAGCCCCATTGCTGCGCGGCAGGCGGTGGTTGCCGGCATCCTCGCGGCAGAATCGCTGCGGGGCGACGGCTCAGCGCGAGAGGTCCCGGAACTCCCGGCCGAACTGGTGGCCTACTTCGACGCCGGCCAGCCCGCTTTGGTCCGCGACTGACCTAGCGGGGTGAGGAAAGCCCGGTCATGACGGTTTGAAGTGACTCGCAAACCGTCATGACCGATTTCCGTTTAAGCGTCTCCGGACGGGCCAGGATGTCGATTTTGCGCACCGAGTTCACGCCGGACAACGGGCGCAGCACCACGCCGGCGTCCAGGACACGCCGGGCCGTGAAGCGCGGGAGCAGCCCGATCGCGCCGCCGGCCGAGACGAGCGCGGCCACGGTTGAGTAGTCGTTGATGCGGTGCAGGACCTCCGCAGGCCTCCCGCTCACGGCAACGACGGCGGCGAGGACGTCCGCGGGGGAGTAACCGTCGCGGCTGGTCACCCAGGGTTCATCCACGACGTCGGAAGGCTCCAGTTCGCGGCGGGATGCGAGTGGGTGATCCGCCGGAAGCGCGATGTCCAGCGGCTCGTCGGCCAGTGGGATCACCGCGACTTTGTCCTCCGGCCATTGCGGGCTGTTGTCCATGCGATGCGCCAAAACCAGGTCGTACCGTGCTGCCAACCCCGGGAAATCCTCCTGCGCCACGTCCTCGTCGGCGAGGCGGAGGCGAGGCGAGTTCCCGCCGTCGGACGCCAACAGCGCTGCCAGCGGCGCGAACAGCGCCTGCCCTGCGCTGTGGAAGGCGCTCACGCTGACCGGCGCGTCGGGAGCATCGTGATACGCGCCGATCGCTGCCCGCGCGTCTGCCATGGCATTTACGACGGCGGCACCCGCCTCGGCCAGCACGCGGCCCGCGTCGGTCAGGACCAGGGCGCGGCCCTCCTTCCGTGTCAACGGCACGTCCACGGACCTTTGGAGCAGGGCGAGCTGTTGCGACACAGCCGAAGGAGTGACCATGAGTGTCTCTGCTACCGCCTTGACGCTGCCCAGGTCGCCGAGCTCGCGGAGCATCTGCAGCTGATGAATTTCCATTAGCAAATCCTAAATCGTTGATTGAGAAGAATCTAGTTGTGCTAAATCGTTGCCGGGGCTTCAATGGACTCAGCAGCAGTGAAGCAGCCCCAGCAGTGAGGAATCCCATGAAGGCTCTCTACAAATCCGGACCCCACGCCGGTTTCGAACTCGTCGACCGTCCGGAACCTGAAGCGGGCGCAGGCGACGTCAAGATCCGCGTGATGACCACCGGAATCTGCGGCACGGACCTCCACATCCAGAGCTGGGACGCCTGGGCGCAGAGCATCATCGAAACCCCCTTGATCGCAGGCCACGAGTTCTACGGTGAAGTGGTTGAAGTCGGCGAGGACGTCCGCGACGTCAAGGTCGGCGACCGCGTCTCCGGCGAAGGGCACGTAGTATGCGGAATCTGCCGCAACTGCCGCGCCGGACGCCGCCAGATGTGCATCCACACGGTCTCCGTGGGCGTGCAGCGCGATGGCGCGTTCGCCGAATACGTCGTGATCCCGGAGACGAACGTCTGGGTCCACCATGACGAATCCGTCACCCCTGAGCTCGGCGCCATTTTCGACCCCTTCGGCAATGCCGTCCACACCGCCTTGAGCTTCCCGCTGGTCGGCGAAGACGTGCTCATCACCGGCGCCGGCCCGATCGGGCTGATGGCCATCGCGGTGGCCCGGCACGCCGGTGCACGCAAGATCGCCATCACCGACGTCTCCGCACCGCGCCTGGAACTCGCGCGGCAGATGGGCGTGGACCTCGCCGTCGACGTTTCCAAGATGCGCGTCCGCGAGGCACAGCAGGAACTGGGCATGCGCGAAGGCTTTGATATCGGTCTTGAAATGTCGGGACACCCCACGGCACTGCCTGAGATGATCGACAACATGAACCACGGCGGACGCATCGCCATGCTCGGCCTTCCCAGCCAGTCCATCGACATCGACTGGGGCAAGGTTGTCACCCACATGCTCACGCTCAAGGGTATTTACGGTCGCGAGATGTTCGAGACCTGGTACGCCATGAGCGCCATGCTGTCCTCCAACCCCGTGCTCCACCGCAGCATCTCCGCCGTCGTCACCGACAAGCTGTCCGCAGCCGACTGGGAAAAGGGCTTCGAAATCGCCCGCAACGGCACCGGCGGCAAAGTGGTCCTTGACTGGACCGAACTGTAAACCGGACCGAACCGCCACCCGGACCGCCAAAGACTTAGGAGCACCCATGTACTCAGCCATCAAAGACCAGCTGCAGGGCGAACTCGACGAGATCCGCACTGCCGGCCTCTTCAAGACCGAACGCCACATCGATTCCCCGCAGGCTAGCCACATCGCCGCCGGCCAGCTCGGCCAGCCCGCCAACCAGGTACTGAATTTCTGCGCCAACAACTACCTGGGCCTGGCCGACCACCCGGACATCATTGCCGCCGCCAAGTCCGCCATGGACGAGCGTGGCTTCGGCATGGCTTCCGTTCGGTTCATCTGCGGCACCCAGGACCTCCACCTGGAACTTGAGGCACGTGTATCGAAGTTCCTCGGCACGGAGGACACCATCCTGTTCTCCAGCTGCTTCGACGCGAACGGCGGTGTCTTTGAGTCCCTGTTCGGCCCCGAGGACGCCATCATCTCGGACTCGCTGAACCATGCGTCCATCATTGACGGCATCCGCCTGAGCAAGGCCAAGCGGTTCCGCTACGCCAACCAGGACATGGCGGACCTTGAAGCCAAGCTGGTCGAAGCCGAGGGCTCACGCCGCAAGATCATCGTCACCGATGGCGTGTTCTCCATGGACGGGTACCTCGCTCCGCTGGAAGCCATCTGCGATCTCGCCGAGAAGCACGACGCCCTGGTCATGGTTGACGACTCCCACGCCGTCGGTTTCATGGGCCCCACCGGCGCCGGCACGCCGGAGCACGCCGGAGTCTCCGAGCGCGTCGACATCTACACGGGAACCTTCGGCAAGGCCCTCGGCGGGGCTTCGGGCGGATACGTTTCCGGCCGCGGCGAAATTGTCGCCATGCTGCGCCAGAAAGCCCGCCCTTACCTGTTCTCCAACTCCCTCGCCCCGGCCATTGTTGCGGCCACCATCAAGGCGATCGAGCTCGTCCAGGAATCCGGAGAATTGCGCACCCGCCTCTTCGAGAACGCCGCGCTGTTCCGCCGCCGCATGAGCGAGGAAGGTTTCGAACTCCTCGACGGCGAACACGCCATCATCCCCGTCATGTTTGGCGATGCCGTGGTGGCCGCCAAGATCGCTGACGAGATGCTCAACAATGGTGTCTTCGTCACCGCCTTCAGCTTCCCCGTAGTGCCGAAGGGCGTGGCACGGATCCGGGTGCAGCTTTCGGCCGCGCACAGTGCTGACGACGTCGAAGCGTGCGTCCAAGCGTTCGTCAAGAGCCGCGCCGCCGTCGCCTAACAGCGCTCGCTCACATCCCGCGTGCTTGATCCCGACGCTTCCTCACGTCCCGCGTGCTTGATCCCGACGCTTCCTCACGTCCCGCGTGCTTGATCCCGACGCTCACTCACGTCCCGCGTGCTTGATCCCGACGCTTCTTCACGTCCCGCGTGCTTGATCCCGACGCTTCCTCACGTCCCGCGTGCTTGGTTCCGACGCTTCCTCACGTCCCGCGTGCTTGGTTCCGACGCTCACTCACGTCCCGCGTGCTTGGTTCCGACGCTCACTCACTTCCTTCTAACAAGTGAGTGAGCGTTGGGGTTTAACGGCCTGTTTCGTGAGTAAGCGTTGGTAGTTGGTGCTGCCCGGACAGGCGACGTCGACGGCGGTGCGTGCGTTCGGGTCGTCGTCAACAGTCGCGCCGCGGTCACCCCTCCGAACGCTTCCTCACATCCCTACGGTTTCCTGCCGTCGCTTCCTCACGTCCCGCGTGCTTGCCCGCGACGCTCGCTCACTTCCTTCTAACAAGTGAGTAAGCGTTGGGTTTTAAGGGGCTGTTATGTGAGTGAGCGTTGGGGTTTAACGGCCTGTTTCGTGAGTAAGCGTTGGTAGTTGGTGCTGCCCGGACAGGCGACGTCGACGGCGGTGCGTGCGTTCGGGTCGTCGTCAACAGTCGCGCCGCGGTCACCCCTCCAAACCCTTCCTCACGTCCCGCGTGCTTGCCCGCGTCGCTTGCTCACATCCCTCGGGTTTCCAGGCGTCCCTCCATCGCTTTTCCCAAGAAAGTGAGCGAGCGATCCCGGGAAGCCCGTGGGATGTGAGCGAGGATCGGTGGCGGTTCGGCGGGCTTCTGACAGGATGGATCCATGGCTTCGAATTATGACGTGGTAATCGTTGGTGGCGGTATCGCCGGGCTGTCCTTGGCGGCGGCATTGGCGGGCAAATGCACAGTAGCTCTGGTGGAAGCTGAGCAATCGCTGGCCTTCCACACTTCTTCACGCTCGGCCCGTCAACTGATCCCCAGCTACGGGCCGCCGGTGGTGCAGGAGCTGACTCTCCGGACCTTGGAATTGCTGGCCGCCCGCGACACCCGGGCAACGGAGCCGATCCTCACTCCGCGAGGCTTCATGCTGGTGGGGGATGAGGAGACGGTGAGTGCCGAGGCCAGTGGCAACATGCACCGGATCACCCACGCTGAGGCAATGGACCTGTGCCCTGTCCTCGCCCCGGATTCCTTCACTGCCGCAGGACTCGACAACGGCTCGTTCGGATGTAATGCTCCACTGCTGCTCGACGAACACCGGCGCACCGCAGAGGCCGCAGGCGTGGACATCATCACCGGTGCCAAGGTCCATTCGGCCCAGCGCTTGGGGAGTGGCTGGCAGGTGGGCGCCGGCACCGAAGGGTTCCAGTCCGGCGTCGTGGTGAATGCGGCCGGTGCCTGGGCAGATGAGCTGGCAGTCATCAGCGGCGTGGAGAAGCTGGGGCTTCAGCCGTTCCGGCGGACCGCCGCAATCGTGAACGTCCGGAATCCGCTGACGCTTGAAACGCCCATGGTGTGCGCGGCGGATGATTCCTTCTACTTCCGGCCTGAAGGCAAGCAAGTGTTGATCTCGCCGTCAGAGCACGTTCCCAGCGGTCCGGAAGACGCGAAACCACAGCCCGGGGACGTTGAAAGCCTCATCTCCAGGCTCAACAGCGTGACAACGTTGGGCATCCAGTCCGTGGACCGCGCTTGGACCGGCCTGCGGACCGAGGCCGCCGACGGCATCCCGGCGGTGGGATTCGACGCCGAAGCACCCGGCTTCTTCTGGCTGGCCGGACAGGGCGGCTACGGTTTCCAGACGTCCTCTGCCATCGCTGAACTGGCTGCGGCCCTCATCCTTGGCACCGTCGAGGCGGAGAGTCCGGAATCCCGGACAGCGGAGCAACTCGCGGCCACCCGTTGGTCCATCCGGCGCTGAACAATAGGCATATGAGCGGAACCACACCAGCCAGCACACTCATTACCAACATCGGCGAGCTGATGACCCAGGACCTGGAGCACCGGGTCCTCACGGATGCGGCCATCGTCTTTGAAGGCGAACGGATTTCCTGGATCGGGTCCCGCCAGGACGCTCCGGCCGCCGATGAAAAAGTCGACGCCGAAGGCCGCGCCGTCCTGCCTGGCTGGGTCGATTCGCATTCCCATCTTGTCTTCGCGGGGGACCGCACCGCCGAGTTCGAGGCCCGCATGGCCGGGCAGAGCTACAGCGCGGGCGGCATCGCCGTGACCACGGGAGCTACGCGCAGTGTCAGCGACGACGAACTCAGCCGCCTCGTGCGGGACCGGGTCAAAGAGGCGGTCTCCCAGGGGACCACCTACTTGGAGAGCAAGACGGGCTACGGGCTGGACGTGGACAACGAAGCCCGCAGCGCCAGGATCGCCGCGGCCGAGGTCGACGAGGTCACGTACCTCGGCGCGCACCTGGTCCCCGCCGGTTCGGACCCTGAGGAGTACACGGACCTGGTCTGCGGTGCCATGCTCGACGCCGTCCTCCCGCACGTCCGCTGGGCAGACGTCTTCTGCGAGCGCGGCGCTTTCACCGAAGACCAGTCCCGTCGCGTCCTGACGGCGGCCCGCAACGCAGGTCTCGGCCTGCGGGTCCACGGCAACCAGCTCGGCGAGGGGCCGGGTGTGGCGCTGGCCGTGGAGTTCGCGGCTGCGAGTGTGGACCACGTGAACTATCTCTCGGACAAGGACATCGCCGCCCTCGCGGAAACCTGGACCGGCTGGGACGCCGCTACAGGCAACGGAGCACGGGGCACGGTTGCCACCTGCCTTCCGGCTTGCGATCTCTCCACCCGCCAGCCTTTGGCGCCTGGGCGTGAATTGATCGACGCCGGCGTGCAGATCGCGCTGGCGGCCAACTGCAACCCTGGAACGTCGTACACCACGTCCATGGCTTTCTGCGTCACCACAGCGGTTCTCCAGATGCACTTGAGCGTCCACGAGGCCGTCCGCGCGGCGACGTACGGCGGCGCCTTGGCGTTGGGCCGGGAGTCCGGGAACGACGTCGACGGCGAACGGGCGGTGGGTTCGCTAGCCGTCGGCCACCGGGCTGACCTGCACATGCTGAAGGCACCGTCGGCGACCCATCTGGCGTACCGTCCGGGAGTCCCGTTGACGCACTCGGTGTGGCGGGCGGGCGTGCGCGCGTTCCAGGACAACAGTAAAGGCGCCACAGCAAAGAGATGACGGCAAAGGGATAACAGTAAAGGAGGGCGGTGTTCCGGTAGGAACACCGCCCTCCTTTGCTGTTGCGTGGAAAGACTGTTGCGCGGAGGGACTATGCGCAGCTGAACTTCGCGTCCGCCCAATCACCCCAGTCGTCGCCGGCGTCGTCACCGTTCCTGTCGGCGATCAGTTCGACGTTCTGGACTCCCGTGATGTCCACGTTGAGGGGAAGTGCTGCAGAGTCGGCGCTGAGAACGGGAGTCCGCAGCAGTTCCCGTCCGTCTCCCTTCACGATGAAGACCACCGAGCCGTGCAGGCCCTTGTTCAGCTTCGCGTCGTCCACTCCCGCCACGGCGGTGAAGGCGGTGCACTTTGCTTCGGTGGCGATGCTGATCTTCGAGTCGGCGTGGACGCCGATTCCCTTGGGGTAGACGACGCCGTCAAGCCGCAATGCGGGTCCGTCACCGGCGTTCTGCTCACCGTTGGCCCGGTCCCTTTCCGCTGGACCCCAACCGTTGATGCTGCCGATCCAGGGCAAGTCGGAGGCGAACACGGTGCCGTGCAGGACGGGTGCGGGCGGTTCCTGGGACGTGGACGAGCACGTGAACCTAGCGTCGGCCCAGTCGGCGTGGTCGTTGCCGTTGGAGTCGCCGGCGTCGTCAGCCACGAGTTCCACGTACTGGGCGCCGGTGACATCAACGGTGAGCGGCAGGGGAGCGCTGGTGGCTCCCAGGACGGGGGTTGTTACCTTGGTTGTCCCGTCAGCCACCACGGAGAACTTCACGCTGCCCCGCGTCGGCTGGGCGTCATCAATGCCTACTGTTGCGGTAAAGGCGGTGCAGTAGCCGCCAAGGTAGTAGCGGATGTTGCCGTTTGCGTGTGCGCCGAGACCCTTCGCGTAGACGGTGCCGTTCAGCGTTAGCGGGGTGCCGTCGCCGGCCCCGGTTCCGCCGTTGGACTGGTCCTTTTCAACTGGGCCCCAGCCGTTGGTGGCGCTGACCCATGGGTGGTCGCTGGCGAACACTGTGGCCTGCGGCGGTTTGGGCAGTGTCCGGACAATGGTGGTGGTGCTGATGGTCCGGCCGCCTGCCGGGTTGTTGCCCGATGCTGCGGCGGTGTAACTGGCCTTGGCCGTGATGGGGTAGTCGCCGTCCGCGGACGCGGGTGCCGTGATCTTCCAGGTGGTGGTGAGGGTGCCACCGGCGGGCAGGGTTGCTGCCGTGGCCGGCGTGGACGGTGTCGCGGTCCATCCCTCGGGGAGCTCAAGCGCAACGGCGAGGCCGCTGATGGCTGCCGGTTCGTCGGAGATAAACGTGGTGACGAAGTCCTGTGCCTTGCCCTGCTGGACCACGTCGCCTTGAAGCCCGGCGGTGAGTTGCGCACACGCCGGGACGGCTTCCGAGGCACCGAGGTCCTCCACCAGGAAGTTGTCCAGCGTGAAGTCCGATCCGTTGGCGCTGCCGGTACGCTGCAAGCCCACGAAGTAGTCACCGCAGAAGCCGGTGTCGAGGATCTGCTCGAACCGCGTGGTGGTGGTTTTCGCGTCGATGGCCTGGCTGCCCGTCACTGCGGGGCCCGCCTGCGAGTCGTAGCCGGAAACCCAGGCGTATTGCCCGGCCTTGGAGTTCTGGTAGTCGAAGGACACCTTGTACTTGCGGCCGGCCTGGAACGGAACGCCCGCCTCGGTGGTGCGGTACACCATGCCCGGTCCGCCGTCAGGGGCGGTGTTTTCGTCGTGCGCGATCAGGGACCATGTGCCGTCCAGGACTTCGTCGATCACATTGGTGTCCCAGCCCTTCTGGGTGAACGGCTCGTTGCGCTCGGTGATGTGAGTCCGGGGGTCCGTTGAGCCGCCGGCGTTGCCCTTCACGAAKGGTCCCCAGCCTTGGTCCACGTTCTCGAAGTCTTCGCTGAGCACGCCGGTGGTGGCAACCCGGGCGGTCTTCACCGCCCTGAAGTCGTCGACGCGGACTGTAGCGTCGCCGTCGGCGGCTTTGACGGAAACAGTGGCCTTCGTGTTGTTCCGCGGCACGTCCACCAGTACCCGCACGCGCTGGAACGAGGTCCCGTGCTTCTCGTCGCCGGCCACGTAGTTTTCCGCGTTGGATGAATCGATGGTGGTGCTTTCGGTCTTGCCGTTGATCTCGACAGAGAGGGTGGTGGGCCGGACCTTGCCGGGTTGGATTTCAACCCAGGCGCTGACGGATTGGGTTCCGGCGTCCAGCTTGACGTCCTGGCTGATCGACGACGGCGTTGCCCCCATCTCGGCGAAGCGGCGGCCCTTGTCGTCGCGCACCTGGGTGACGTTGCCCGTGGGGTTCCAGGGGGAGAGGTCGGCGCCGTTGAAACCGGGATCGTTGAAGGCTGTGCCTTCGCCGAAGTCCGCCTTCTTGGGGAGCGCGTTGTTCTTGCTCGTGAGGACGTAGGGCTGCTTCGGGTCCGCGGTGACGGTGACCTGGCCGTTGATTACCGGTACATCAGCGACCTTCACGCGTCCGTTGTCGGTCAGCTTGAACATTTCCAGCGATGTTGACTTGGCGAATTCCTCCGTGAGCGTCCAGGTGCTGGCGCCACCGGCGGGGTTGTAGTGGTAGAGCTTGTCGGCCTTGCCGTTTTCCTTGGAGGACCACGGCAGCAGGTAGCTTCCGCCTTGCAGCACGGAGGTTCCGGCGACGGTGATGTTGCGTTCTTCCGCGGTGTTTCCGGTGACGGCCACGGCATCGGCGAGGTCGATCCGGTCTGGTGTCCATTTGGTGATCTGGTGGTGCTGCAGGAACTTCGCCGGGAGGTTGGCTGTCCAGACGTTCTCACTGAAGGCGTTGAAGTCGTTCTGCCCGGTCCAGCCTTCGAACTCCACGATGTGGCTCACGCCGAGCTTGGGGTCCGGGTTCCACACGTCTGATTGGGTGTTGTTGATGAAGCGCAGGATCTGCGAGTTGACGCCTTTGTTGGTGGAGCCACCGTACTTCTCATCGTTGGCCCAGTGGGACCACGTGTTGTTGCGGGACAGATGGTCGGCCCACTCCGAGCCGACACGGAAGCCGTTCTTGACCAGTTCCTGCTGCAGCTTCTCGGCAAGCCAGCCGAACTCGTAGTAGACGTCCACGTACACGAAGTCCAGGTTTTTGTCCGTGGCCTCGCGGAGTTCTTTGATGCGCTGGGCCAGCTTGCCGGAGTTGATGTCCTGGCGCTGGTTGATGTAGTACGACTGGTCCAGCCAGTTCCAGCCGAGTCCCTTGTCGGCGCGCAACAGGTCTTCGCTGAAGGACTTCGCTTCGGGGTAGATCTCTGTGGCGTTAATGTGGACGCCGAAGCTGGCGTTCCAGTCTTTGCCCTCCTTCACCAAAGTGTTGAGGTCCTCCAGGCCGCCTGCACGGGTGTTGAAGTTGTTTCCGTAGTCGGTGTTGGCCGAGTCGTGGCCTTCGCTGGTGTAGCCCTTGAGCATGGCCACCTGGCCCAGTCCGTCCGTTGCCAGGGAGATGCGTTTGACGTCGTCCAGGGTGCGGAGGAACGGGTGGGTTGCTTGTGAGGCGAAGTTGAAGGGGATGTGGGTGACCACGTTGTCCGGGGTCTGTTCGCCCTTGTTGGCGGACACCTGGATGGATCTCATGGCGATGGCCGCATCCTGCCAGTCCACGCCGCCATCGGCATTCGCATCGGTGGTGATGGCAACCCGGGTCCAGGGAAGTTCCTCCGTAGTGGTGGAACCATCGGCACGGTACAGCCACTGGCCGCTGGCGATGCCCATGGCCACCCCGCCGGCGCCGTCGCTGACGGCCTGGCGCCAGAAGCGTCCCTTGTCTTTCGCTCCCGGGCCGGAGGAAGTGTCGTAGAGGGCGTTTGATTCGACGGCGGCACCCAGTGCGGCGGTGTTGGCCAGCGCGTACGCGGAGCTTTTGGGTGCAGTATCCAGGGGCGTAGCTGCAGTAACGGGCGTGAATTCGTCTCCGCTGACGCTTCGGTCGACGGACAGATTGGCTGTGGAGACCTGGGCCCCGGCCTGGGTGGAACCTACAGTGACCAGGTTCAGCCGGGGGAGTTGAAGGGTCTTCACGAGGTGGTCCGCGGAGTCCTTGATTTCCGTGACGTTGAAGGACACCACATTCTTCTTGACGGAGAGCCGCACCTTGATCACGGTGTTGCCGAAATCGGGCACGGTGAGGACGTAATCCCGGGCATCCTTTCCGGAGGCCGTGGACGTTCCGCTGACATTGAACTCCACTCCGTTGAGGGTGATGGTGTTCAACCGGGCCGGGGTGCCGTCGAGGCGGGCCTTGGTGGCGGTGTCGGTGTAGCCGAGGACTTGGGGGAAGGTGGTGGCGATGTCCACGGCGAGGCTGCCGGAGGTGATGGTGGCGGCTTCGGCGGCGCCGACGAGCTCGGCGGGCAGGACCAGGGGGCTTGCGGTGGCGGGCTGGATGGCCATCAAGCCCAGCGATGATGAGGCGACGACACAGGCCAAACTCAACGAGGCGAGGCGTCTTGGGGAGGATAAGCGGGGCATGATGCTCCTTATTGATTATTCCGAGTGAGTAATAATCACTTTCTTGCGGACTCATCCAAGCCTGCTGCACGAACAAGAACATGACAAGAGTTAACAGGTAGTTAACTTAAAAGCACACGCAAGAACATGATTGCGACGTGGGCGGGACCTCTTCCGTCATGAGCGGCAAATGAGCAGTCTTCTCCAGTAGATGATCCTTGTGAGATCGAAAATGATCGTTTAGTGTTTCTATAGATCAAAAAACGTCATTACTTGAGCGGGAGCGAAACACACGATGAGCGAGAACATACTGGGTGCCTTCATGGAGGAAGAGCTGGTTTCCCAGCCTGTCGTATGGCAGCGCGCCGTTGAGCAGGCCCGCAGCGAAGACCTGCTTCCCGCAGATGGAAAACGCATCGCCGTCATTGGCTGCGGCACGTCATGGTTCATGGCCCAAAGCTACGCAGCTGCCCGCGAATCCGCAGGCAAAGGGGTCACGGACGCCTTTGCGGCCTCCGAGGCTTTCCTTAACAGCAACAGTGCGGACCGTCAGTACGACGCCGTCGTGGCCATCACGCGCTCCGGGACCACCACCGAAGTGCTGGAGATCCTCGCCGCGCTGAAGGGCATCGTCCCCACCGTCGCGATCATCGGAGACACCACCTCGCCCATCATCGAACTGGCCGACACCGTGATCGGCCTCCAGTATGCCGACGAGCGCTCCGTGGTGCAGACCCGTTTCGCCACCACCGCGCTGGTGTACATGCTGACCAGCCTCGACATCGACGTGCAGCAGGCCATCGCCGATGCCCGCGACGCCGTCTCCGCTCCGGTCCCGCAGGAGCTCCTGGACGCCGAGCAATTCACTTTCCTCGGCACGGGATGGACGGTAGGACTGGCCCACGAGGCCGGCCTCAAAATGCGCGAAGCCGTCCAAGGCTGGACCGAGTCCTACCCGGCCATGGAATACCGCCACGGTCCGATCTCCATCGCCGCTCCCGGCAGGGTTACCTGGTTGTTCGGCACCCAGCCCGAAGGACTGGACCAGGACATGGCCGCCACCGGCGCCCTCTACCTCCACACGGACAAGCACCCCCTGGCCGAGCTCGCCCGGGTCCATAAGGTCACCCTCGAGCGTGCACGGGTCCGTGGCTTGAACCCGGACCTGCCGCGCAACCTGACCCGCTCGGTCATTCTCGACGCCTCCGCCTAGGTACACGTCATGGTTCTCGGAGCCGCAGAATCACCGGTGCTGTCATTCGATGTTGGCGGGACCGACATCAAAGCCGGTTTGGTGGATGCCAAGGGCGTGGTGTTGGGCATGCGCCGCGTCCCCACGCCACTGGACCCGGCACGTCCTGGCGAAGCCGTCGTTGAGCGGCTGGCAGAGCTCGCCGCCGAGCTGGCTGCCGAGTTCCCGGGCACCCCTGCCAAAGCCGCCGGAATCATCGTCCCCGGCATTGTCGACTCGGTGGCAGGGGTGGGCGTTTACTCGGCCAACCTCGGATGGCGGAACTTTCCCTTCACGGCCGAAGCCGAAAGGCGTCTCGGGATTCCGGTGGCCTTCGACCACGACGTCCGCTCCGCCGCTGCCGTTGAGCACGCGCTGGGGGGCTCCAGGGAGTTCAGCGACGTTGTCGTCATGGTGGTGGGCACCGGCATCGCGGCCGCAGTCTTCTCCGGAGGCAAAGCCGTTACTGCCGGGGGTTTCGCCGGCGAACTCGGCCACGCGCAGGTTCCGGATCCCGACGTCGGCCCTGGCGGCACCGCGGCCACCATCCTGGAAGCCGTCGGTTCAGCCGGGGCCATCGCAAAGCGCTACCACCTGAAGTCGGGAAACAAGGTCAACGGCGCCCGCAGCGTGCTGCTCAGGGCCAAGTCCGGCGACGCCCTGGCGGAACGCGTATGGGCAGAGGCGATGGACGCGCTCGCCTTCACCATCTGCCAATGCGTCAACATCATCGGCACCGAAGCGGTGGTGATCGGTGGAGGCCTCGCCGAGGCCGGTGAGGACCTCCTGCAGCCCCTGCGCGCCCGGGTTGACCAGACCCTGGATTTCCAACGCCGCCCCCATCTGATCCGTGCCCAGCTGGGTCAGGACGCAGGCCTGCTCGGTGCCGCCCACAACGCACGCAAGCTGCTGGGAGCCGGACAATGAAGCGAGCCAAAGTGAACCGCATCATCACAGTCACGCCGAACCCTGCCATCGACATGACGTATACCGTCCATGGCATCACTGAAGGCGCCAGCCACCGCGTCCCCACTCCCATCAGCCGTGCCGGGGGCAAAGGCATCAACGTTGCCCGTGTGACGCACCAACTCGGATACCCGGTGCTGGCCATAGCGCCCACAGGCGGTGCCGCGGGCCAGACCCTGGCGGCCGAACTCTGGACCAGCGGAGTGCCGCACATCCTGGTGGGGGTCGCTGCAGAGACGCGCCGCAGCATTGCCCTGGTGGACACCGTGGGCGGCGAAACGTCCATCTTCAACGAGGAAGGCCAGGCGCTGCTTCCCGATGAGTGGCGCTCCCTGCGCACCGCCGTCGCCGAAGCCGTCACCGGAAACCGCAACCTCCCCGCCTCAGTACTGGTCGGTTCCGGCAGCCTGCCTCCCGGCGCTCCCGCTGACTTCTACCCGGAGCTGGTCCGTCTGGCTCACGACGCCGGCATTCCCGCCATCATCGATACCTCCGGTCCCGGGATCATCGCCGCAGCCAAGGCCGGCGCGGACATCCTCAAGCCGAACCACCATGAACTCGCCGAAGCCACGGGGGAGTCCAGCCTCCAGGCAGCGGCCCTCTCTTTGATCGACATGGGCGCCCGCACTGTGCTGGTGAGCGCCGGAGCGGACGGCATGCTCGCCTTCGACCACGCCGCCCCCGGCGGTTATTGGAGTGCGCGCTTGCCTGAGTCGCTCAGCGGCAACCCCACAGGGGCGGGCGACGCCGGTGTGGCGGCTGCCGCCGTCGCGCTCGCCGAAGGCATCACCGAGCCGCGCGAGATTCTTCGCCGTGCCACCGCCTGGTCCGCAGCAGCCGTGCTCATGCCGGCAGCAGGCGAGATCTCGCCGCGGTACCAGGAACTGCAGGACCAACTGATCGTGACATGGAAGGAGACCCGGTGACCCTGGTCAACACGCGGGAACTGATGGACAAGGCAGCTGCCGCCGGCACCGGCCAAGGCGCGTTCAATGTCATCCACATTGAAACTGCGGAGGGCCTGGTGGGAGGTGCCGAGGCCGCCGGCGTTCCGCTGATTCTCCAAATCTCCGAGAACTGCGCCAAGTACCACGGCGGCCTGGAACCCATCGCGTCCGCAGCGCTCGCGATCGCGCGTTCGGCCTCTGTACCCGTCGCCCTCCACCTCGACCACGCCGAGTCCGAAGACCTGGCGCTCGCCGCCGTCGACCTCGGGTTCGGTTCCGTGATGTACGACGGCGCCCACTTGCCTTATGAGTGGAACGTTGAGGTCACGCGCCGCGTCGCCAAATACGCGCACGAGCGCGGTGTATACGTTGAGGCCGAGCTCGGAAAAGTTGGAGGCAAGGACGGAGCCCACGCACCGGGTGTCAGGACCGACCCGTCCGAGGCCCGGGATTTCGTTGAGGCCACGGAAGTGGACGCACTCGCTGTGGCCGTCGGTTCGTCCCACGCCATGACGGAGCGCAGCGCAGCGCTGGACCTGCACCTGATCACCCGCCTGAAGTCCGCCGTTGGAAAACCACTGGTTCTTCATGGCTCATCCGGTGTCACAGATGAGATGCTCGTATCCGCTATCGGCGCTGGTATGACTAAGATCAACGTATCCACACATTTGAACGGGTTCTTCACCCGCGCCGTCCGTGAGTACCTCGCTGCCAACCCCGCAGTGGTGGATTCCCGGAAGTACATCAAGGCCGGCCGGGAGGCCCTGGTGCTGGAGTCGGCACGTATGCTGACGCTGTTCGCCAAAGCGAAATAGCCGGAAACCGCGAAAGGCTTGTCATGACCCGCACCGATCGGCTGACCGCCATCCTCGATCTCTTGGCCGAATCCGGCCACGTGGAAGTCGAGGACATCGTGACGCGTCTAGGCGTGTCACCTGCCACGGCCCGCAGGGATCTGGACAGCCTCGCCAAGCAGCGGCTGCTGAGCCGCACCAGGGGAGGCGCCACGACGGGATCGGTGGCATACGACCTTCCCGGACGATACAACCGTGACGACCACGCCGAGGCCAAGCAGGAAATTGCGCTCGCGGCCTCCGCGCTGATCCGTCCCGGAGCGGTCATAGGGCTGAGCGGCGGAACCACCAACACCGCCTTGGCCCAGCTCCTGTCCACCCGCGAAGACCTCAACGCACCCTCGAACAGGCCCACGCTTACCGTGGTGACCAATGCAATCAACATCGCATCCCAACTGGCGGTGCGCCCCAACATCAAGATCATGGTCACCGGCGGCATCCTGAACCCGCGGTCCTATGAGCTGGTGGGACCGTACACAGACGTGATCATGCAAAAGGTCGCCTTGGACATCGCCTTCATTGGCGTCAACGGCGTGGACCCGGACCTCGGCCCCACCATCACTGATGAGGGCGAAGCCATGGTGAACACCGTGATGGCACGCCGAGCCACGGAATCCTATGTGGTGGCCGATTCCTCAAAGGTGCGCCGGCGCTCTTTCGCCGCCATGGCCGGCTACGACTTCAGGCACCTCATCACCGATTCCGGGATCAGCCCCGACGACAAAGCGGCGTTCGAAGCCAACGGCACGGAAGTCATCGTCGCACCGGCAGGCTGACGGACCCCTAGAACCGCATCCTTGGGGCGTGGAGCACCGAATCGTCCACTTCCCTGGGCACCCACTGGCTGAACGGCAGATCCAGGCTGTATTGGTCGTCGTCGTTCTTGAGCAGCGTGCGCAGCTCAGCGTTGCCCGGATTGTTGAGCGACTCAAAGTACTCCACCGTCCAGTGGAACCAGCGCATGCAGAACAGCCGCATCGTCAGCCCGTGCGTCACCAACAGGGTGTTCGGTGCGTACGTGGGCTTCTGCCAGTGCCGGTAAAGCGTCTCCATGAAGGACGACACCCGGTCGTAGACGTCCGAGCCTGATTCGCCTTCGCGGAAGCGGTAGAAGAAGTGGCCGTAGAGGTTCCTGAGTTCCTTCTGGTCCTCAATGTCCCCGGCGATCTGGAAATTGGCCCAGTCCTGCTCACGGAGCCGCGGCTCCTCGATGACACGCTCAATCAGGGACCCCAAGTTGAGGGCTTCCAGCGTCTGGTAGGCGCGCAAATAGGGGGAAACATAGACGCAGACCTGCTGCCCGTCGAGTTTGCGCCGCAGGTCCTCGCCGGCCAACCGCGCCTCCTCGACGCCCTGGTCCGTCAGCGGAATCCGATAATCCGGCACGCGGTTGTAGATGGACGTGTCGGCGTTCGCGGCGGATTGTCCGTGCCGGATCATGAATATTCTCTCTGGGGCACCCATCCCACCAAGCATAGGGCGGCGGTTCCCGGCAAAGAGGCAGGAACTGCGGGCAAGATAGGTACATGTTCCTTGCTTCCCGTCGCCGGCTGCGCGCCGAAGTGCTCATTGTCCTGGGCCTTTCCCTGGGCCAGTCGGCTGTCTACTCCGTGGTGCAACTGCTCGACAAGATGACGCGGGCGCCGCTGGCTGATGCAACGTCCACGCTGAACAGGTCCCAGAGCACCCGCGAATATTTCGATCTCACGTACCAGCTTCTGGATATCCTGTTCGCCCTGGTGCCCGTGGCGCTGGTGTTCTACTTCCTGTCCACGCACGTCCAGGCCACCAGGGACGGTGAAGGTTCGGCGTTCGCCCGGCTCGGCTTCAACTTGGTCCGCCCCGGCAAGGATCTGCTTCAGGGCCTGGGCCTCGCGGCGCTTATCGGCATACCGTCCCTTGGCCTCTACGCGGCCGGCCGGGCGCTGGGAATCACCACTGCCATTGTGCCCAGCGGCCTGGATGCCTACTGGTGGACGGTTCCCGTGCTGATTCTCTCCGCCGTGCGACACGCCATTGTGGAAGAAGTGATTGTGGTGGGGTATCTCCTGGACCGCTTCGGCAAGTTCGGCTGGAGCGTTCCGGCGGGCATCGTCGTCAGCGCCCTCCTTCGCGGGAGTTACCACCTCTACCAGGGCTTTGGCCCGTTCATCGGCAATGTGGTGATGGGCCTGGTCTTTGGGTGGATCTACACCAAGACCAAGAGGGTGATGCCCTTGGTGATTGCCCATGCCCTGCTGGACATTGTGGCATTCGTTGGATTCAGCCTGTTCGGCAAAGCGGTGGGCCTGGGCTGAGCAGCCGTGAAAGCCGTTGCAGCCGTTAAATGTATCCGGCCGCCATCGGTGGGTGACGTCATTGGCACCCGCTGATGGCGGCCGAAGCATTGTTTGGACAGCGGTGTCCAGGGCCGGGACCAGCCCGGATCAGGGGAACGGTCAGATGGTGACGGCTCCGGAGGCGGTTTCGAAAGTGACGGCCATGATGCCCGGCGTGCCGCGTGGTGCTATCCACTGGACCGCGACGTCCTCGAGAGGCTTCTCCACTGGCTCGCCCAGCCATTCGGTCACGCGTTCGGCGGAGCCCGCGATCGTGAGGCTGGACATCTTCACATCGCTCTCGTACACCTTGGACGGGTGAAGTGAGGGGTCGCCCTCCCACTTGAGCAGGTACGGCACCTGGGGATCGGCGATCAAGCCGAGGATGCCGATCTGCTGCCACACCAGTTCGCGGCCGTCAGGGAACTTGCGGTTGCCCGGGACTGCTGCGCGACCGAGGCGTTCCTCAAACGGGGCGAGGTCGTCAACTGCCACGCACCAGCCCATCCAACCGCCGCCGGCGGCTGAGCGTGCACGGACAGCTTGGCCGAAGGGTGCTTTGTCGGAAGCAGGGTGGTCCAGGACCTCCACGACTTCCAGGTACTTGTTATCCGCAAGGGGAATGATCATGTTCCGGGTGCCGAAGCGCGGGTGCACTCCGCCCCGGACTGCGTCCACTCCCAGAGCCGCGGAAATTCGTTCGGTAGTGGCCAAGAGGCCATCTCGTTCACAGGCGTAAGAGACGTGATCCATGCGCATGGCTTCATCTTGGCACTTTGTGATCGGTGTCTCAGCTAAGCCAACCCTAACTAAGGTGGGATCTCGCGACGGGCGTCATGGAAGGTCGCAAAAGAGCCCATATATTCTGCTGGCGTCACAAAGCTGTCCAAGGACCCGGACACTTCCTAGACTGGCCGCAGCTTCCTTCCCGCAGCTATTCCGCCGACCACACGCGCCACGAACAGGAGAATTCCATGTCCCAAGGATGGTCTTTCGAAACCCGCCAGATCCACGCAGGCCAAGAGCCGGATGCCGCCACGGGCGCGCGTTCCCTGCCGATCTACCAGACAACGTCGTTCGTTTTCCCGAGTGCTGAAAGCGCGGCCAACCGCTTTGCCCTGGCCGAACTGGCTCCGATCTACACCCGGATAGGCAACCCCACGCAGGACGCCGTGGAACAGCGCGTCGCGAGCCTCGAAGGCGGTCTGGGTGCACTGCTGCTCAGTTCGGGCCAGGCAGCCGAGACCTTTGCCATCCTGAACATCGCCGAGGCCGGCGACCACGTCGTCGCGAGCCCCAGCCTCTACGGCGGCACGTACAACCTGCTGGCCCACACGCTGAAGAAGTTCGGCATCTCCGTGACTTTCGTCGAGGACCCGGACAACCTCGAGCAGTGGCGTGCGGCCGTCCAGTCGAACACCAAGCTGTTCTTTGGTGAAGTCGTCTCGAACCCACGCCAGGACGTGCTGGATATCGAAGGCGTCGCCGGTGTCGCGCACGAGGCAGGCGTGCCTCTCATCGTCGACAACACCCTCTCCACGCCGTTCCTCATCCGGCCCATCGAGTGGGGCGCGGACATTGTGGTCCACTCCGCAACCAAGTACCTCGGCGGACACGGTTCGGCGATCGCAGGCGTGATCGTGGACTCGGGCAACTTCGACTTCGGCAAGGACCCGGAGCGGTTCCCCGGCTTCAACACCCCGGACCCCAGTTACAACGGCTTGGTTTACGCCCGCGACCTGGGCAAGGACGGAGCGCTCGGAGCCAACCTTTCCTACATCCTGAAGGCCCGTGTCCAGCTCCTTCGCGACCTCGGCTCGGCCGTGTCGCCGTTCAACGCGTTCCTCATTGCCCAGGGCCTGGAAACCTTGAGCCTGCGGGTGGAGCGCCACGTCGCCAACGCCACCAAGGTGGCCGAGTGGCTGGAAGCGCATGACGACGTCGAATCGGTCGCCTATGCGGGCCTGCCGTCCAGCCCCTGGTACGAGCGGGGCCGCAAGTACGGACCCCAGGGCACGGGAGCCATCGTGGCCTTCAACATCAAGGGTGGCGTAGAGGCCGGCAAGCGCTTCGTGGACGGTTTGGAGCTGCACTCCCACGTCGCCAACATCGGTGACGTCCGCTCCCTGGTCATCCACCCGGCGTCGACCACGCACAGCCAGCTGACGGTCGAGCAGCAGGTAGCCGCCGGCGTCAACCCGGGCCTAGTCCGCTTGTCCGTGGGCATTGAGCACATCGATGACATCATTGCCGACCTCGAAGCCGGCTTCCGCGCGGCCAAGGGCGCCTGAACGGGCAGTCCACGCCTGCAGCTGACGCACCCGGCTGACGGACCCGGGGTGTCGTCCACATCGACGATTATTCGCCGGACGGCACCCCGGAGTGCTCTTTCGTGAATGAAGCTGCCCTTGAACGTCACACTGGTGTCACATTCTTCGCCATAACGGTGGTGTCTTTCCTAGACTCTACGTATTAGGTCATGAGTGCCAGCAGATAGCCCCGGCTTGCTGGCCGGCAACCCTCCTTCCGCGGTGGGGTGCCCCGGGTGAAGACCTGGCCTGTTCGCACGCAAGGCGACGGGCAAGCGCGAAGTTAGGTGTCAAAGGAATGACCATCACTGCTACAGCACTTCCCAAATCCGGAGAAGAAGACGGAACCGTCAAGTACGCGGGCATAGGGCCGCTGGCGCTCGAAGCCGGCGGTCACCTCCCCAACGTCGTGTTGGCGTACGAAACCTGGGGACGACTCAACGCCGACGCGTCCAATGCCGTGCTCATCCAGCATGCGCTGACGGGCAGCACCCACGTTGCCCGCGGAGCCACGGACGAGGAAGGGTGGTGGGAGCAGTTGGTGGGTCCGGGCGCCACCATCGACACCAACAGGTTCTTCGTTGTCTCCATCAATATCGTGGGCGGCTGCTATGGCAGCACCGGCCCGTCCTCCGATGCGCCGGACGGCAAGCCGTGGGGTTCCCGGTTCCCCCTGGTCACTCTTCGCGACAGCACGGTTGCTGAGGCCCGTTTGGCGGACCTCTTGGGGATTGAATCCTGGCACGCGGTCCTGGGCGGCTCGATGGGTGGGGCCAGGGCCCTCGAATGGGCTGTCACGTTCCCGGAGAGGGTCAACCGCTGCGCCGTCATTTCGGTGGGAGCCTACAGCACCGCCGAGCAGATTGCCTTTGCGCAGGCCCAAACCCTGGCCATCCGGCAGGACCCGCACTTCAACAATGGGGACTACTACGGCGGTCCGGCTCCGGAACACGGACTTGCCCTGGCCCGCCGGATTGCGCACATCACGTACCGTTCCGCCCTGGAACTGGATCTCCGCTTCGGCAGGGAAGCCCAACATCAGGAAACGCCGCTCTCCGCAGCAGTCCTGGGGGAGCGTGGTCGCTACCAGGTGGAAAGCTACCTGGACCACCAGGGGACAAAGCTTGTGCGGCGGTTCGATGCCAACAGCTATATCGCCATCACCGAAGCGTTGATGTCCCACGACATCAGGCGGGGACGGGGCACACTGCAGGAAGCACTTTCGCGTGCCACCGCCGAGTTCTTTGTTGCTGCTGTGGACACGGACAGGCTGTACTTCCCGGCCCAGTCCAAGGAACTGGCGGCAGCACTGCCGGGGAATGTTCCGGTCCACACCATCCAGGCGCCGATCGGCCACGATGGCTTCCTCACGGAAATCGGCCAATTGTCGGAGCAGCTTCGCGGGGCGTTCTTCGCCTGACCGTGAGGAGCCTGTTCGTAGAGTTGCCTGTTTGTGGACGTGCCTAGCCGTTCATGATCTCCCCGCGTTGTTTCATGTAGTCCTCCATGGCGATCTGGCCATTGGTGAACTTCGCATCCAGTTCAGCCAGCTTGCGGGCGCGGTAGCCCTGGGGCTCGGAACCGGCAGTGGGAAACGGCGCGGGAGCGGGCTGTCCGGCCCGGTAGGAATCGCTTGGGTAGGAACCGCTTGGGTAGGAGGCGTTCGACGGCGGCGCGACCTGCGGAGCCTCGTCTGCAGGGCGGATGACTGCCGGCCCTGGCGGGTAGCCCGGGTAATTCTGTTGCGGGTAGTCCTGCGGCGGGTAATTTTGTGGTGGGAAACCCTGTTGCGGATAATCCTGACCACGAAAATTCCCGTTCTGCAGGCGGCGGGCCTTGGACCGGTTGTACATGCGGATTCCCATGGGAATCAGCCACGAGCAGACGATGATCCAGAAGATCAGATTGTTCACAGTGCAGGCCTCCTAGGTCTTAACCCCAGCTTAGCCCTGTGCCCATCACAGCAGCTTGGCCTCCATGCCCAGGAAAATCCCGTAGCGTTCCGCTTCGGCTTCCAGGGCCATCTGCTCTTCCTTGGTTGTCGGCTTGTCCATCCGGACTTCGAGCCCGCACATGCCCCCTGCGAAGCTGTGCCGCCACCATCCGGCCAGCCTGCCGTCCACGAGGACTACATGCATGGGGCCGTTGTCCTCAGGCAAGTACGGTGCGGTGCCGCCCAGGTAGTGGCGGGATTGCGAGTACCCCATCACGTATTCGTCGAAGCATTGGATGAGGTCGACGCGGGGGAGCACGGAACCGGCCGCTGGACCGGCAGGAGCCTCCAGGGCTTCTACGTCAGCCGAGGCGCCGTAAAAGTCCAGGTCATCGAAGGAGACCCGGGCCAACGTTCCCGGTGATAATTCCGCGGCGACGTTGAGTCCCAACGTGACGTCTTTCATGGTCAGCCCGGACCACGCCGAACAGTCCTTCACGGTAGCCGGTCCGCGACTGCTGAAATACCGCAGGGCCATCTGCCCCAGGGCGTGTTCCCGGTCCGCTCCGCTGAGCGGCCCGGAAAAAGGAGCGGTGACGCGTTCGGAGAACAAAGCGTAGGTCTGCTTCAGGGCTCCTCCAGCCGAACGAACCGGAGCGCCGCTCACCAGAATGCCGCTGATTTCGGCGTGCATGAGGTGGTAGATGAAACCCAGCCCCTTGCCGGGAAAGCCGGCCTGGCCCAGAACATCAGCCAACTCCTCGCGGGTCTTGTGGGCACCATCCGCCACGGCTGCTGCAAGAATCCTCCCACTGTGGGCGGCAGTTTCCCCGTCCACCCCGGTCCGCTTGTACATGCCCTTGTTGCCTTGATGCAGCCGGTCAGCGGACAACGCCATCAACCAGCCCAAGTCATCCCTGTGCACAAAATGCCATGTGGGGCGCAGGATGTGCGTCCGCAGGATGGTTCCGTCGGCAACGGCCTGTTCTACTGCAGCTGCAGTGCTCGAGGGCGTCCGCTGCGCCACGGTCCAACGGGCATAGGCGAATTCCTGCGACTGGACGGCCAGGAGATTGCGCACCACATCCCCTGGAGCTGCACCCAGGGGAGGACGTAACTGTTGCCGTCGGAGACGCAACTGCCGGACCCCCGCTGTACGGGGAGAGTCATCACTCGCCATGCTGGTTCACCGGCCCATCGCTCCCGGCTAGCTCCGCGGCATCACGGTACCGGCGGCACCAAAGACCGGTCCCGGCGTCGGACGCTTTGGCGTGATGCCGTCGCCGGACGATTGGTGACGGAGCCTCCGGATAACCCAAGGTACGAAGTATTCCCGTGCCCAGACCAGGTCCGATGAGCGGGCTTCCCGCCATGTCCGGGGAGGAAGGGCCTTGGGTACCAGCGGCTCCAGGGTGTGCTGGACGTTCAATGCCTCCAGGACCATCATGGCGATGGTGTGGTGGCCCAGGGGGGAGAAATGCAGGCGGTCGGCATCCCACATCTGGGTGTCAGCGAGCTGCCGCAAGGACCACATGTCGGCAATGATGGCGTCATGGCGGGCTGCGACCGTTCGCAGGTTCTCGTTGTAGATGGCAACTTTGCCCCGGATGCGGCCAAGGACCGAGGACGCAGTATCCGGACCGTTGAAGAGGACCACCGTGGCCCCACCCGAGCCCAATTCGCCGACGGCGGCGTCGAGTTTCTCGGCCAGAAGGTCGGGATCACCGCCGGGGCGGATGAGGTCGTTTCCTCCGGCGGAAATGGAGACGAGGTCCGGTTGCAGTTCCAGGCAGGGGCCGACTTGCTCGTCGACGATCTGCTGCAGCAACCGGCCCCGGATGGCGAGGTTGGCGTAGGCGAAGTCCTCGTGTCCGCGTCCCAGCTCTTCGGCGACACGGTCCGCCCAGCCGCGGTAACCGCCGGGATTGGCAGGTTCGGGATCGCCGATGCCTTCCGTGAACGAATCACCCAACGCCACGTAACGGCTCCACGGGTGCTTTTGGGCGGGTTCGCCCGGTTTCACTAAATGATTGTTCTCACTCACGCTCATATCCTGCCCCCAGAGGGCCGACCTACGCCACCGTAGGTTGTTACTTACGGGTAACTGCAAGAATGGAGGCATGACTGAAGCCCCCGCTTTTCCAGCACCTGTTGTCCTCTGGTCCCACGAGGAAGCCGAACGCGCCGGCAAGCCCCTCCTGGTCCTGCTGCACGGCTACGGATCCAACGAGGACGATCTCTTCAGCCTGGCCGGGCTCCTCCCCGAGGGGTTCGTCGTGGCATCGCTGCGTGCACCGATGCCCATGGGCCCGGGTTTTACGTGGTTCCCGCTCACTGCGTCCATCGACTACTCCCTGGACGCCGTGAAGCTTGCCGCCGAATACGCCCTGGAATGGCTGGACACGGTAAAGGTCAACCATTCCTCGGTTACGCTTCTTGGCTTCTCCATGGGCATGGCCATGGCGACCACCATGCTCCGGTACCGTCCCGCGGACTTCGCGGCCGTCGTCGGGCTTTCAGGCTTCGTGATCGACGCCGGTGGCGACGCCGCGTTCAAGGACGACGAGCTGGACGGATCGGTGCCGATGTTCTGGGGCCGTGACCAGCAGGATCCTGTCATTACGCCGGACAAGATCGAATACACCATGGGCTGGGTCCGCAAGCATGTGGACCTTACCAAGGTCCTCTACACGGGCATGTGGCACGGCATCAACCAGCAGGAAATCGGGCACGTAGGCGAGTTCCTCACCCACAAGGTCCTCGCCCCCTAAGGGGCGTTGTTTCAGGCGGTGGTGATCCGCACTGTCTGACCGTTGACGGTCACGGTGTCACCGGCGTGGAGTTGGCGGCCGCGCCGTTCATCGATCTCGCCGTTGACCTTCACCAGGCCGTTCTTGATGAGCTCCGTGGCCTCTACGCCGTCCTCCACCAAGCTGGCGAGCTTGAGCAGTTGGCCAAGGCGGATCATGTCGTCACGGATGGGGATCTCTTCAATTTCGGGGTTGCTCATACAGCAATGATGCCTGAAGTAGTGTTGAGACGGTGCCGCAGCCTTCTCCCCGTTCAGCCCTTCCGTTGGCCGTTGGCCTGCCCATTGCAGTAGCAACGGGCCTGGTCATTCCGTTGCAGGGAAGGATCAACGGGGCGCTCGGCGCCAAACTCGACGACGGCATCGCCGCAGCTGTGGTGAGCTTCACCACAGGCCTGCTGCTGATCAGCGCGATATCCTTGGCGACGCCCAAAGGAAGAGCCGGTCTCCAACGAATCATCCCCGCCGTGCGGAACCGCAGCTTTCCCCGCTTCTACGTCATGGCCGGTGCGATCGGTGCATTGTTCGTCTTCGCGCAGTCTTTCACGGTGGCACTGCTCGGAGTCGCGCTGTTCACCGTGGCAGCCGTGACAGGGCAGACGCTGAGCGGTTTGCTCGTTGACCGCATGGGCATCGGGCCGGGAGGGCGCCGCGCCATCACAGGGGTGCGGGTCCTCGGCAGCGTCCTGACCGTCGCCGCCGTCGCCTGGGCTGTCTCGCCGCGCTTCGGCGGAGACGCCGACCTCGCCTCGCTGGTGCTGCCCGTCCTTCTTCCCTTGGCTGCAGGCTTCCTGATGAGCTTCCAGCAAGCCATGAACGGCACCGCCACGGTTCATTACGGCACGCCCGTGGCGGCGACCTTGGTCAACTTCGTGGCAGGTTCAGCGGTTCTCTGGACAGCGTGGCTCATCAAGCTCGCCGTCGCGGGACCGGGTAATCCGCTTCCGGCTGAGTGGTGGTACTACCTCGGTGGCCCCATGGGTTGCGTCTTTATCGGGCTGGCGGCCCTGCTGGTCCGCAGCCTGGGCGTGCTGATCACCGGCCTGGGCATGATTGCCGGGCAGTTGGTCGGGTCTCTGGTGCTCGACGTCGTGATCCCCAGCCCCGGCGCGGTGGTCGCCTTGCCCACGGTGCTGGGTACGGTCCTCACCCTCGCCGCGATCATCGTCGCCACCTTGCCCTGGCCCAAGGGAGCTTTCGCACGGAGAGGTGCGGCGAAAGGCCGGTAGGGTAGGAGTCAGTAAATTTCCCCCAAACCCCGCCGGACAACCTCGTCCGGAATCCGGGGTCAAACCACCGCGGACCGCACCCAGCGGCCCTGTAGAACAAATGGAGTCACCCATGGCAGCAAAATCCGTCCTTGACCAGGTCATTTCCCTCTCCAAGCGGAGGGGCTTTGTCTTCCAGGCCGGTGAAATCTATGGTGGCTCCCGTTCTGCCTGGGATTACGGCCCCCTCGGCGCAGAGCTGAAGGAAAACATCAAGCGCCAGTGGTGGCAAAGCATGGTCCGCGGCCGCGAGGACGTAGTGGGCCTGGATTCCTCCGTTATCCTGCCCCGCCAGGTATGGGAAGCGTCCGGCCACGTGGAGGTCTTCTCCGATCCCCTGGTTGAGTGCCTCTCCTGCCACAAGCGCTACCGCGCGGACCACCTCGAAGAAGAGTATGAGGAAAAGAAGGGCCGCCCGGCAGAGAACGGCCTGGCGGACATCGTCTGCGCCAACTGCGGTACGCGTGGTCAGTGGACCGAACCCCAGGAATTCTCCGGCCTCCTGAAGACCTTCCTTGGCCCCGTGGCCAGTGACGAAGGCATGCACTACCTGCGCCCGGAAACGGCACAAGGAATCTTTGTGAACTTCAACAACGTGCTCACCACCTCGCGCAAGAAGCCGCCGTTCGGCATCGGCCAGATCGGCAAGTCCTTCCGCAACGAAATCACGCCGGGCAACTTCATTTTCCGCACCCGCGAGTTCGAGCAGATGGAGATGGAGTTCTTCGTCGAGCCCGGCACGGATGAAGAGTGGCACCAGTACTGGATGAAGGAACGCATGTCCTGGTACACGGGCCTGGGTATCCGCGAAGAGAACCTGCGCTTCTTTGAGCACCCCTTGGAGAAGCTCAGCCACTACTCGAAGGGCACCACGGACATCGAGTACCGCTTCGGCTTCCAGGGTTCCGAGTGGGGCGAGCTCGAGGGCATCGCCAACCGCACGGACTTCGACCTCTCCACCCACGCCAAGGCCTCCGGCACGGACCTGAGCTACTTCAACCAGGCCACCAACGAGCGCTACACGCCGTACGTCATCGAGCCCGCCGCCGGCCTGACCCGCTCCTTCATGGCGTTCCTGATCGACGCCTACACCGAGGACGAGGCACCCAACGCCAAGGGCGGCGTCGACGTCCGCACGGTACTGAAGCTGGATCCGCGCCTGGCACCGGTCAAGGCTGCCGTCCTGCCGCTGAGCCGCAACGAGGACCTGTCCCCGAAGGCCAAGGCGCTGGGCGCCCAGCTGCGCAAGAACTGGAACATCGACTTCGACGACGCCGGTGCCATCGGCCGCCGCTACCGTCGCCAGGACGAAATCGGTACGCCGTTCTGCATCACCGTGGACTTTGACACCCTCGAAGACCAGGCCGTGACCATCCGTGAGCGCGACACCATGAGCCAGGAACGCGTTTCCCTGGACAAGGTTGAGGGCTACCTGGCCGCGCGTTTGATCGGCGCTTAGCCATGGCCTTGGAATACCGCGAATGGAAGGAAGGCGACGACCTCGCCCTTCTGGAAATCTGGGGTGGTCCTGAGACCCTCCCGGCAGAACAGTTCCGTGCTGCCCTTGCACCATCGAGCAACCAACCGTGGCGCCGGTGCATCGTGGCCGAGGACGTAGTCGACGGCGTACGGATTCCCGTTGCCGCCGGCGTGGTCCACGAGGCTTCCCTGCACCCGGAACGCCTGTGGGCCTACATCGAGGTTGCCAAGGACCACCGCCGCAGCGGCGTTGGTGCCACCCTCCTGACGATGCTTCGCCGCGAAGCCGGGAACTCGCCGTCGGGCGTTTCCAAGCTCCGCAGCAAAGTTGAACCGGACACTGCAGGTGCGGCGTTCGCCGCTGCCGCCGGGCTGGCACCGATCCAGCGCTCCCAGCTGGTGGTGGTGGATCCTGAGCCCCTGACGCTGCCGCGTTTCGGGGACGGTTCCGAGGAAGCAGCATCGGAGCGGGTGGAGGATCTTGCGACCGGCTCGGTTGAGCTCAGCGACGTTGTTGGTAAGTACTACTCCCACGTCCATCATTGGGACAGCCCGGGGGAGCTGAGCATCGCCACTGTCCAGCGACTGTTCCTGCACGATCTCACCGGCGCCCATGGTGCCATTGTGCTGCGGGCACCCAAAGCCAGCGCCTTCGGCGATGGTGTTCCGGCGAGCCGCAAGGGAAAGATCCAGGCTTTTGCCATCAGCTACGCCCAGGGTGGCACCGACGAACCGTCGGACGTCTTCCTTGGGCACGATCCCAGTCTGTCCGCCGAGGACGCTGCGTTTGCGGTGCGGGATCTGCTGGCGCTCATTGCCTATCAGCACCCAGTGTTGCTTGAAGTCGATGAGTCCATGACGGCCCTGCGGACAGTCCTTGGGCCGCTGCTGGAATCCGGTAAGGCCCATGTCCGGGGTGCGGATACGTTGATTGTGAGCGACTGAGCGACTGAGCGATCGACGGCGTCGCGGTCGCCGTTGGACTACTGGCAATCCTGTCTGGCCCATGTTTCATGGGTCAGGCAGGATTTGCCGTTTCCGGGGTGGTTCCCGAAGGTTCTTGACGCGGCAAACGCTCAGGAGTAGTCCTATCGAAGTAAGCCCCCACGCCATCACATCCGGGGGGAGAAGCGTGTGGAAACATCCGGTCTCACGTCTGAATCGATGGTAAGCACTATGAACAAAATCGCCCTCGACGGGCTCCGAGAACAGTTGCGCGGACAACTCGTGACTCCCGAAGATCCTGACTACGACGCGGCACGCGCCGTCTTCAACGCCATGGTGGACAAGCGTCCTGCCGGCGTCATCCGTGTAGCCCAGGTCTCCGACGTCATCGCCGGCGTGAACTTCGCCCGGGAAAACTCCATGCCACTGGCCATCAGGGGAGGTGGGCACAGCGCTCCCGGATTCGGCACGTGGGACGACGCATTGGTTCTGGACTTCGTTAATCGCCCGGGGGTGCGGGTGGACCCGCAAAATTCCAGGGCCCGTGCCGAGGCAGGTACTACCTGGGCCGACTTCAACCACGCCACCCATGCCTTCGGGCTCGCCACCACCGGCGGCATCGTGGGATCCACCGGTGTGGCGGGTCTGACCTTGGGCGGGGGAATTGGCTACCTGGCAAGAAAGTACGGGCTCTCCTGCGACAACCTGGTCTCTGCGGATGTGGTGACCGCCGATGGCAACTTCCTGATCGCCAGCGACGAACAAAATCAAGACCTGTTCTGGGCCATTCGTGGCGGGGGAGGAAACTTCGGCGTGGTGACTTCCCTCGAGTTCCAGCTCCATCCCGTGGATATGGTCCATGCGGGAATCATCATTTATGGTGCCGAGAACATCCCGGCTGTTGCCCGGTTCTACCGCGACTACATAGCATCCGCGCCCGAAGAGTTCGGCGCCTTCCTGGGCTTCCACCAAGGACCGCCCGTTCCTTTCCTCCCCGAGGAATGGCACGGAAAGTCCGTTTGCGTCGTCGTGGGAATGTGGACGGGCGATCCAGCCGAAGGCGAGGCTCGCTGGCAGCCCTTCCTGGACGCCGCCCCGGTGGCGGGCTCCATGGTGGCTCCCATGCCGTATCCGGCCCTGAATGTGGCATTTGACGGGCTCAACCAGAAAGGCATGCAGGGGTATTGGAAAGCCAACTTCCTGCGCGATCTCAACGACGGCGCGATCGCTGCCCACGCACAGTTCGGGGCCACAGTGACCAGCGTCAACACTGCGGTCCACGTCTATCCCATAGATGGAGCAGTGTCCCGCGTAGGCGTGCAGGACACTGCCTTTGCCCACCGCGACATGAAGTTCGCTCCGGTCATCGCCACCCAGTGGCCCGACCCTGCGGACAACGAAGCAAACATCGCATGGGCCCGAGCATATGCAGCTGCGTTGGCCCCGCACTCGGAAGCTGGTGGATACATCAATTTCATGGACTCCGAGGACCAGAACCGAATCGCGGACAATTACGGACCTAACTGGGAAAGGCTGGTAGCGGTCAAAGCCAAATACGACCCCGACAACCTCTTCCGCGTAAACCAGAACATCGCGCCGGCCTGAGTCGGGAGTCCGCACGTAAACGGCACCTATGGCTCGGCATGGCGTCGATAAGCTAACTGGATGACGATGATCGAGGCCTTTGGGCCTACCTTGCTGGGCGTCGTCCTCCTCGTGGCCCTGACCGCGGTAGTGCTGACCGTTTATCGGGTGCCCTACCGGTGGGCGCCGGCTCTGGCGATCCCGAGGGGGACGGTGCAGTTGATGGTCATCAGTGTCATCCTCAGCGGTGTCATCTCGAGTCCATCGTTTGTTGCCGCAGCGTTGCTGGTCATGTTTGCCGTTGCTGCAATGACGGCCACCCGGCGGATGGGCTGGAGTTGGAAGAACCTTGGCCTCGTGGGCGGATCCATGGGGCTCGGTGTTGCCGTGACGCTCGAGGAAGTGGAAGGATGGTTGGCCTTGGGCCGACACCTCGTCAGTCAATGCTGGAGCTGGCCCGCCACACTGTGTATTCGGCGTTGATTCCGTCCATAGACCAAACAAAGACGACGGGGCTTGTGACTCTGCCGGGTGCTTTTGTCGGGGCTATATTCGGTGGCATTTCACCGCTTGAGGCCGGACGGTTCCAGATCGTGGTGCTGGCCGGAATCATGGCGGCCGGTGCTTTGACCGCAGTTTTGGTCATCGCTTCCCGCGCCGCTGTTCAGCTGCGTCCAGCGCCATTGAGCCGGTGATGGGGCTACCGGCGATATTTGAAGGCCCGAGGAGCAGGTAGCTGTTGAGGATGCCCGTGGCCAGCCTATGGCATGGACATTGGGAGAATGATCCTCATACAGGTGCCTTGCGGGCCCGTGGAAACCACGTCAGCGGAGCCTCCGGCGGCGACGGCGATGTCGCGGACAAGGGCCAGCCCGATGCCGAAACTGCGCTGCTGCTGGCCCACGCCTTGATGGGTTGTCCGGGCGAATCGGTCGAAGATCCGGTCCCGGTCAATGCCGGTGATGCCCGGGCCTGTATCAGTCACGGTAATGATGGCCTGGCCGCCGGCAACGTTGGTGGCGACCGCTATCTGGCCGCCTGCCGGAGTATGGACAAGGGCGTTCTCCGCCAGACCCAGGATTGCACGGTGAAGCCTTTGCGGCGCAATGACCGCCCGTGGTTGTCCCTGGTTGGAACAATTCAGGGTAATGTCCCGGTTGGCAGCCAACAGCCGGACGCTGTCCACCACGTCCTGGGCAACGCCAGCGACGTCAGTCACCACAGCATACGGTTCCTGCGCCGCTCCGCTGGCGGATTCAAGGAGTTCGTTGACGATCGCGGTCAGGGCGGACGTGTCGCTTCGGATTCTAGCCAGCGCTTGGCCGTCCGCCGTATCAGGTGTTGTGCTGCGCTGCACCAGTTGAATTCTGGCGTCCAGGATAGCCAGGGGCGTGCGCATCTCGTGACTCGCGTCCTGAACGAAACGCCGTTGGATGGCCAGTGCCTCGCCCAGCGGCCGGATCGCGCTGCGGGCGCTGAGCCAGCCAATACCCCCGGCCAGCAGGACTCCCACCGCCCCGGCGATGGTCATCGCTTTGATCAGATCCTTGGTATCGAGATAGGCGTACACCGCGCCCGGCTCAGCCGGTTCCGGGCTGCCGGACTGGTTGAGCAGGTACAGCGTAGCCGCCGCCAGGAGGCACAGGACCGCAATGGCGCAGGCGGCACTGATGCGAAGAGCGATTCGCAGGGATGCCCGACGCAGGAATGCTTGATCCTGACCCCCAGAAGCGGGTTCTTTAGTCATTCGCATCACCAATCTGATATCCCAAGCCGTGCACGGTCCGAATAACAGATTTCGAAATTTTTCGTCGCAGGTGGTGTACGTAGGTATCGATCATCCCTGGCAGGTCACCCTGGCTTAACGTGGCATTGAGCAGCTCTTCGCGCGTGTAGACGCGATCTGGTTTCGCCGCCATCGTAGCCAACAGTTCGCTCTCCTTCGCCGTCAGGGAGGCTTGGAATCCATGGATGGACCGGATGGACCTGGCAGCAGGGTCCAGTTCCCAATCTCCAATAGTGAAAGTCTTGGGCTCTGGCTGGTAATTGCGGGTCAACGCCCTCAGCCGCGCACCCAGTTCCAGCGCGTCGAAGGGCTTGGTCATGTAGTCATTGGCGCCCGCATCGAGTCCCCTGACCTTCTCATCTGTTGCGCCGAGCGCGGTAAGGATGAGGACAGGGGTGGCGATGCCTTTGGACCGGAGCGCGCCAATCAGCGCGACACCGTCCATGCCGGGCAGGCCCCGGTCCACTACCATCACATCCCAGCTCCGGGAAAGTCCCAGATGCAGGCCCTCATGGCCGTCTACCGCGACGTGGATTTGGTAGTCCGGCTCGAGGAGTTCGGCGATAAGCGGTCCCAGGACGGTGTCGTCTTCGACCAGAAGCAGGGACGGCTTGGTGGGTGTGCTCACGAATCCATTCTCGCTTGTTGGTCACTTTCCGGCTTACGGGCCCGCTTGCGCTTGAGGAACTCGATGCCCCACGGCAACACGGAGACGAGGACCATGACAATTGCTATGAGATCAATGTTCTTCGACACGAAGTCAAACCGCCCCAGCCAGGAGCCAAGCAAGGTCACGGAGGTCGCCCAGAGGATTGCCCCAGTGACATTCCAGAGAGCGAAGGATTTATAGTCATAGCGCGCGATTCCCGCGCTCAGCGGCGCGAAGGTCCGTACCACGGGCACAAAGCGCGCCAGGAGCAGGGCCGGGCCCCCTCGGAGACGGAAGAACTCCTCCGCCTTTGTCAGGCGCGCAGTCTTCAGTACCCGGGCGTCGTCCGAAAACCATCGGCGGCCGAACCGGCGGCCCAGCAGATAGCCCACTTGGTCACCGGCAATGGCGGCCACGGCCACAACGGTGATTAATACCGGCAATGTCAGGTTCAGTTGCTGGTGCAGGAGCCCGGCAGTGAAGAGCAGCGAATCTCCCGGCAGGAACGGAAACAGGACACCGGACTCGATAAAGATGATCAGAGCCACGACCGCCAGCGTTGCAGGGCCCAGACCCTGCAGGAGGCTTGCCGGATCCAGGATAGGCAGCAGTTCGGTGTGGATCAGTGCAGGGGCGAACGTGAGGGCTTCCATGTGGGCTTCTTTCACTGGGGACTCCGGCGGGACCGGGACGACGATGTGGACTGGAGCCGGGCAAAAACCGAGGGGGCATACCGGTTCCATAGGCCAGCCATCAACACGACGGCCGCAAGCGTTGCCGGGAACGACGCCACGACATCCAGGGGATAGTGTGCTCCGATGTACACGCGGGACCATGCGACGATCACTGCCAGGCCTGTTCCGATCCAGAGAACCGGTTTCTCCGCGCGGCTCCCTCGAGAGAGAAAATATGCCGCCAGGGCAAGGGCGACAGCCAGAGACGTGTGCCYGCTGGGAAAGCTGTTGGACACTGGCTCCGGAACAAGGGGATCCAGCAATAGGTCCGGGTCAGGTCGGATCCTGCCGATGACCACCTTGAACAACTGGCAGGTCAACCACCCTGAGCCCACCGTGAGGGCAAAGAGCACAGCTTTCGGGGGCGACCTTCGGATCAGGACGAGGTACAGGCTAGTGGCCAGCACCATCAGCGCTCCGGCCACAGGTCCGAACAGCAGGTTCAACGCCAAAGCCAAACCAGTCAGGACGGGGATGTGGTTGCGGCTGAAGCCTTGGTCCACGGCCAACTCAGCCGACGTGAAACCTGGCACCCACTGGACCGCCAGCCCAACAGTGATGACGGCCACCGCAAGCACCACCGCAACGGTCAGCCAGTGTCGGTGAGCGGGCAGCCGCTGTAGGTGCACAGGGCCGGATGGCGGTTTTTGCAAGATGGGACCCTTCGGCAGGACGTATCGTTCTTCCCATCGTCTGCCAGGACAATTAAGAACCAGTTAAGAAGTCCCCGGACAAGTTGTGCCGTCAAGTTGTGCCGTCAGATGGTGATACGGTCCGCGGGCTCCCTGACCTGTTCCCGAGGCAGCACCGGATCATCCTGACGCCGGATCCTCCAGAAGGAGGTCCGGCGAGCACTGCCGTCCCACGTAGGCTTAACCCCATGAGGTTTTGCAGCTGATGGGCCACAGTCATTCCCACGGTCATTCCGAGGGTTCGGAACCAACTCCGCAGGCGATCGCTTCCCGTAAACGGGCCAACTGGCTGCTGGCGGCCGTCCTGGTGCCGTTGGGTGTGCTCACTCTCGTGGCGATGTTGCTTATGTGGCCGTCGGGCAGCCGGGAGGGAATCAACTTTTCCAGTCCCTACCAGGCTGCCCCGGGGGTCACTTTCGATACCGGCAAAATCCAGAGCGTGGTGGTGGAGAGCTGCTCGCAGACGGGTCAAACGAACAGCAGCCAGTCCGGCAGCAGCCAGCCCGGCAACAGCCAGTCCAACCAAACCGGCGGGTCCCAGTGCACCTTCGCCTACACCGTTCCGGACAAGGGCGGCGAGGCGGTCAAGGTGGTCATCAACCCTGATGTTGCGATGTCCCACGGGGTGGATGTCGGCGACTCCATCCGCTACCTGAACCTTTCCGGCGTCCAAGGAAGCAGTGCGGGCAACGGCGCCCCGGCGTACGTCTTCGTTGATTTTGTCCGCAACATCCCCATAGCCGCCCTGGCGGTGCTGTACGCGGTGGTGGTGATCGCTGTTGCCCGTTGGCGCGGCTTCCGTGCCCTGCTGGGCCTGGTGGGGGCCTACTTCGTCCTGGTCAGCTTCATCCTGCCCGGTCTGGTGGAGGGCAAGCCACCGCTCCTGCTGGCGCTCGTGGGGTCCACGGTGATCATGATCGGGGTCCTCTACTTTGCCCACGGGTTCTCGGCGAGAACGTCCACAGCGTTGCTGGGCACCATCTTCGGCCTGGGAATCACCGCCCTGCTGGCCGCCTGGGCCACGGATGCAGCAAACCTGGCGGGCGTAGGAAACCACGACGCTTCAACGTTGGTGAACATGTCACCGCAGATATCGATCTCCGGGATTATCCTGTGCGGTTTGATTATTTCCGGCCTCGGTGTCCTCAATGACGTCACCATCACCCAGTCCTCGGCCGTTTGGGAACTCTATGAGCTGGCGCCGAACACCAGCGCCCGCAAGCTGTTTTCCTCTGCGATGCGGATTGGCCGGGACCACATTGCTTCCACGGTCTACACCATCGCCTTTGCGTATGCGGGTGCCGCCCTTCCCATTCTGATTATTGTGATGCTGTACGACCGCCCCTTGGCCGAGGCCCTGACCAGCGCCGAACTGTCGGAAGAAGTCATCCGGACCCTGGTGGGCTCCATCGGCCTCGTCCTTGCCATTCCGGTCACTACCCTCATCGCCGTCCTGGTGGTCAAGGCCACCGGGATGAAGCGCCTTGCCGCCGCGGGGACCGCCGTCAGTCCGGACGACCTTGACGACACCGGCGCGCTGGCCGCTGCCGCCGTCGTGGCCGGTTCCGAGAAGGACGAAAGGAACGACGCCGGTACCCGCCCGGGTGCCGGGGACGGGCCGGTGCGGCCCGGGAGTCGCCGGGCGCAGCGCGAAGCCGAACGCCGGGGCAGCGACTAGCCCGATGACATTTGTCATCCCGAACAGGTGACACCCGCTACGGGTGTATGGATGCTCCTCCGGCTTGAATGGGTACACCAGACCTATTCCAGGGAGAGCAATGACAACACCGGGTGTTCCTGCGGTTCGCGCCGCCGGACTTCATAAGAGCTTCGGAAAAGTGCAGGCGGTGCGCGGCCTGGACCTGACGGTTCAACAGGGGGAGGTCGTGGCTTTCCTGGGCCCCAACGGCGCGGGAAAGACCACCACCATCGACATGATCCTGGGCCTGAGCACCCCGGATGCCGGCGAGGTGTCCATTTTCGGCCACAGCCCCAGAGGGGCCGTTTCCCGCGGACAGGTGGCCGCCGTCATGCAGACGGGGGGTTTGCTGCGCGACATCAGCGTCCGGGAAACCGTGCAGCTCACGGCCGCGATGTTTGATTCGGCACGGCCCGTGGATGAAGTCCTGACCCGCGCGGGAATCCTGGACATCGCCGACCGCCGGGTTGAAAAGTGCTCCGGCGGCCAACAGCAACGTCTTCGCTTCGCCATGGCTTTGGTCTCGGACCCCGGCCTGCTGATCCTGGACGAGCCAACCACGGGCATGGACGTTGCGGGGCGCCGGGACTTCTGGTCCGCCATCCGCGACGACGCGTCGAGGGGTCGCACCGTCATCTTCGCCACCCACTACCTCGAGGAGGCCGACGCCTACGCAGACAGGATTGTGCTGGTCCGCCAAGGGACGGTGGTTGCTGACGGCACGGCAGCGCAGATCAAGAACCTGGCGTCCGGGAGGACAGTACGGGCTTCGCTGCCGGCCGGTGACCGCGCGCTGCTGGCAGGATTGCCGCCGGCAGACCATGTGGAGTTCGACGGCGGCCGCGTCACCGTCCGCACCTCCGACTCGGATTCCGTAGTCCGGTTCCTGCTCACCAAAACAGGAGCCCACGATCTTGAAGTGGTTGCGAACAACCTTGAGGAGGCCTTTGTGACCCTCACCGCGGACGAAGCCGGGACGGCCACAACCCCCACGGATCCAACAGCCCCCACGGATCCAACAGCCCCCACGTATACCTCAGCCCCCACTGCTTTGGAAGGGGAGCGGGCATGAGCCAGTCGACAGCAATGCAGGACCGCAAGCCCTCCGCCGGCGGTGTCAACACGACGTTCCTGTGGATCGAAATCAAGCGGATGCTCCGGAACCGCCGGACCATCGTCTTCACCGTGCTCATGCCCGCGATCTTCTTCTTCATTTTCGGGCTGTCCAACAAAGACCAGCAATTGCCCAACGGCCACAGCTACGGCCAGTACATCCTGATCAGCCTGACCGTGTACGCAGCCATGACGGCCGCCACGGGAGCCGGCAGCCAGGTGGCGGTCGAACGTGCCCAGGGATGGAGCCGGCAACTGCGCCTCACGCCCCTGCTGCCCGGGGCGTATATCGCCATCAAGGCAGCTGCGGCGTTGACCCTCTCGCTGGTGGCTGTGATCGCCCAGTTCGTGATCGGAGCCATCGCCGGAGTGACCATGGACGCGCAGACGTGGCTGACCGCCGGGCTGGTGGCCTGGTTGGGTTCCCTGGTGTTCGCCGCCCTGGGACTTTTCGTGGGGTACCTCATGCCCAGCCAGAACGTCATGCAGATCCTTGGACCGGCCCTGGCGATCCTTGCCATGCTGGGAGGCCTTTTCATGCCGATCGAAATCATGGGCGATACCTTCGGGACCATCGCCAAATTCACGCCCGCCTACGGGATCGGTCAGCTGGCGCGCAGCCCCATCACCGGTGAGTTCGACGTCTTGTGGATTCTCAACGTCCTGGTCTGGCTCGCCATCTTCGTCGGCGGCGCCGCCATGGCCTTCCGCCGCGACACCAGCCGCGTCTAAGTTGCTCCGGCGTGGCTAAGGTGGGATCCATGAGCAGCCAGTCCCTGGGGGATGCCTTCCGCGGTCCCGGACCCCGCAAATGGTTCATCGGCGCCGGCTTTTCCATTGTCCTCTGGGCGTGGCCCACCTGGAACCTCGTGTGGTCCGTGGACGAACCGGCAGGCTGGAAGGTACTGGCCTCGGCGTCGTTGGTGGCCTTCTTCGCCGCCTATGCCGTTTTGCCGATGTTCAGCCGGGTACGGGACAGTCGGACCGGCCTGCTGTGCCTCGCGATCCTGCTGGCACTCAACGGCCTGGTGATCCTTCTGGTGGGCAGGGAAGCGCTGTGGACGTGGCCTTTCCTGGCGTGCGCCATTGGAATGACCACACTTCCGCCGCGCGTCGACTTCGCTGTGATCGTGGCGCTTTCGGGAATTTCACTTGCGTCGGAACTCGCCGGCGGCAACCCTGGACAGGCTTTCTTCCAACCGGCCCTCATCCTGTCCCTGGGATTCATGATGTCCTCGTTTGCGCGCCTGATCCGCCAGACCGTTGAACTCCGGACCGCCCAGACTGAACTGGCGGATGCCGCCGTCGCCGCCGAACGCAGCCGTGTGGCCAGGGACATGCACGACATCCTGGGGCATTCCCTCACTGTCATAGCGGTCAAAGCCGAGTTGGCTGCCCGGCTGTTGGAGCAGGCACCCGGCGGACCGGCCAAGGACAAAGCCTCAGCGGAAATCGTGGAAGTCCAGGAGCTGGCGCGTGGTGCGCTCGCAGATGTCCGGGCCACAGTTGCCGGCTACCGCGGGGTCAATGTCCTGGCAGAACTCGCGGCGGCCCGGACGGCGCTGGAATCGGCGGGTATCGACGCTGATCTTACGGGGACTGTGGAGCAGGTGCCCGCCAAGCACCGTGAGCTGTTCGGCTGGGTACTGCGCGAGGGCGTGACGAACGTTGTGCGGCATTCCGGTGCCGGGCGTTGCCGGGTCCGGTTGACGGCGTCGACGGTTCTGGTGGAGGACGACGGCGTGGGGCCGGGTCCGGCAGCGGGCGGCAACGGGCTGGCGGGGCTTCGGGAGAGAGTGGCCAGTGCCGGTGGCACAGTAAACATAGGTGCGAGCGACCTGGGAGGGTTCAGATTGGCTGTTGACGTATGACCATCCGGTTGGTGATCGCGGACGACCAGGCGCTGGTGCGCGGTGCCCTTGCCGCCCTTCTGGGGCTTGAAGAGGACATCGAGGTGGTGGCGGAGCTGGCGGACGGCGCAGGCGTTGTGTCGGCCGTGCTGGAGCATGCCGCCGACGTGGCGATGCTCGACGTCGAGATGCCCGGTCTGGATGGCATCAGCGCTGCCGCGGCAGTCCGCCGTGCGGTACCGACATGCCGCGTCCTGATGGTCACGACGTTCGGCAGGCCGGGTTATCTCAGGAGGGCCATGCAGGCCGGAGCCTCCGGGTTCGTGGTCAAAGACACGCCTGCGCGGCAGCTGGCCGAAGCCGTGCGTCGCGTGCACAGCGGGCTCCGCGTGGTGGACCCGATGCTCGCCGCGGAGTCTCTGACCTCCGGTGACAGTCCGCTGACCGAGCGGGAGGTCGAGGTGCTGAAGGCTGCATCCGACGGCGGTACGGTGGCGGACATTGCCAAAGCGGCGATGCTCTCAGAGGGCACGGTACGGAACTATCTCTCAGCGGCGATGGCCAAGACCGGCGGCCGGACGCGGGCGGAAGCCGTGCGCCTGGCACATGAGAACGGGTGGCTTCTGTGAGGGCCTGCGCCCCCGATTTGCCCTGCTTTGCAACAATGGATAGGTGACTGTAGTAGCAACGCCTCCCGCACCAAAGCTTGAGCTCCCGCCCCTGAAGCTCGGCGGGATTACCGTGGACACCCCGGTAATCCTTGCGCCGATGGCCGGAATCACCAACTCCGCCTTCCGCAGGCTCTGCCGTGAATACGGTGGCGGCTTGTACGTGGCCGAGATGGTGACCTCGCGTGCCTTGGTGGAGCGGACGCCGGAATCGCTGCGCATCATCTCCCATGACGAGGACGAGAAAGTCCGCTCCGTCCAGCTCTATGGCGTGGACCCCGTAACCGTAGGCGCAGCGGTGCGGATGCTCGTGGACGAGGACCGCGCCGACCACATCGACCTCAACTTCGGCTGCCCCGTCCCCAAGGTCACCCGCCGCGGGGGAGGGTCCGCGCTGCCGTGGAAGATCGACCTCTTCACCTCGATCGTGCAGACCGCGGTCAAGGAAGCCTCCAAGGGCGGAATCCCGCTGACCATCAAGATGCGCAAAGGCATCGACGATGACCACCTGACCTACCTGGAGGCAGGACGCATCGCCCGTGACTCCGGAGTTGCCGCAGTGGCACTCCATGGTCGGACGGCTGCACAGTTCTATTCCGGCCAGGCCGACTGGTCCGCGATCGCCCGCCTCCGCGAGGCCCTCCCTGACATCCCGGTGCTCGGCAACGGCGATATCTGGTCCGCTGAAGACGCTGTCCGGCTGGTGCGCGAAACCGGCGTCGACGGTGTTGTCGTCGGCCGTGGGTGCCAGGGCCGTCCCTGGCTGTTCGGCGATCTCCAGGCTGCTTTCGAAGGCAGCGACCAGCGGCACCGGCCCGGGCTGCGCGAGGTTGCCGAGGGCGTCTACCGTCACGCGGAACTGATGGTGGAGACCTTCGGGAACGACGAATACAAGGCTCTCCGCGAGATCCGCAAGCACATGGCCTGGTACTTCAAGGGCTACGTGGTGGGCGGGGAGCTGCGGGCGAAACTTGCCACAGTGCCCACCCTGGAGGTCCTTCGGGAATTGCTCAACGAACTGGACATGGATCTTCCTTATCCGGGCGTCGATTCCGAGGGCCCCCGGGGGCGTGCCGGATCCCCGAAAAAGCCGGCGCTGCCCAAGGACTGGCTGGACAGCCGTCAGCTGAACGCTGAACAGAGCGCGGATATCTCCGCAGCGGAGCTGGACGTTTCGGGCGGTTAGCCTCACACGTGTAAGACTGGCTCAAGAAGCTCCACACCCCGGCGCTTGAAGGAGGCAGATACCCATGGGAACCGAAGCAATGCTTGGCCACGATGCAGCAAGCCACGATTTTGTGCTGGCCATCCCCGGATACGCCGAGGCAGACTCTGCCCGGTGGGTTGAAGAGCCGCGCAAGAGCAACTACCGCTCCGACTTTGAACGGGACCGCGCCAGGGTCCTGCATTCCTCCGCGCTGCGACGCCTGGGCGCCAAAACACAGGTCGTGGCCCCAGATACCGATGACTTTGTCCGCACCCGGCTCACGCACAGCCTCGAGGTAGCGCAGGTAGGCCGCGAACTGGGCCGTTCGCTGGGTTGCGATCCCGATGTCGTGGACACCGCTTGCCTGAGCCACGATCTTGGCCACCCTCCGTTCGGCCACAACGGCGAATCCGCATTGAACGAAGTGGCTCACACGATCGGCGGTTTCGAAGGCAACGCCCAGACGCTTCGGTTGCTGACCCGCCTCGAACCCAAGGTGCTCGCTGCGGACGGCAGGCCGGCAGGGCTTAACCTGACCCGCGCGAGCCTGGACGCCGCCTCCAAATACCCGTGGTCCGCCGTCGACGCCCCCGTGATCCATGGCCACCGCACCAGCAAGTTCGGCGCATACGAAGACGACCTTCCCGTATTTGAGTGGCTGCGCGAGGGCGCGCCCGGCAACCGCTCCTGCATCGAGGCGCAGGTGATGGATCTGGCCGATGACATCTCGTACTCGGTGCACGATGTGGAAGATGCGATCGTTGCCGGCCACTTCCAGCTGAAGTGGATGGAGAACCCTGACCATCGGGCCCGGGTGGTGGGCTACACCAAGCAGTGGTACCTCCCGCACAACGACCCCGCCGAAATTGATGCTGCCCTTGCCCGGCTCGAGGCCACCAAGGTCTGGGTCCGGGAAGCTGACGGCAGCCGCAAGTCGATGGCGGCGCTGAAGGACATGACCAGCCAGTTGATCGGCAGGTTTTGCCAGAGTGCCATGGAAACAACGCGGGCGCATTTCGGACCGGCCAACCTCACCCGTTATGACGCCGAACTCATGGTCCCCGAGGAGACCGTGACGGAGATCGCGGTGCTCAAGGGATTGGCCACCACCTTCGTCATCTCCACGGACCACCGGCAGCCTGTCTACGAACGCCAACGCGAAGTGCTGCACGCGCTCGTGGGCGTCTTGAACGCCACAGGCGACCGCCACCTGGAGCCGATGTTCGCCGCCGACTGGAGGGACGCCGTCGACGACGGTGCCCGCCTGCGCGTCGTCATCGACCAGGTGGCGTCCTTGACGGATGTCTCTGCCCTGGCCATGTACGAGCGTCTGGTGGGCAGCCTCCCGTCGCTTTGGTGAGGCGCGCCCGGGAGCCGGGCGGTTTGGTCGATGCGACTAGGATGGACACGTGGCTGGCCTGATCAAACGTGAAGATATCGACGAAGTACGCCAGCGCACGGACATCAAGGAAGTCGTTGACGGATACGTCACACTCAAAGGTGCCGGACTGGGCAGTTTCAAAGGCCTGTGCCCTTTCCACGACGAACGTTCCCCCTCCTTCACCGTCCGCCCGCAGGTGGGCAGGTACCACTGCTTCGGCTGCGGCGAGGATGGCGACGCCATTTCCTTCGTCCAGAAGATGGATCACAGTTCCTTCCACGAAGCCGTGGAAAAGCTCGCGGCCAGGATCGGTTACGAGCTGCGGTACGAAGACGGCGGGACGGGTCCCAGCCGCGAGGAAGTGGGCAAGCGCCAGCGCCTGCTGGACGCCCACAAGATCGCCGATGAGTTCTTCCGCGCACAGCTTCTGACCCCCGGAGCTGCGGAAGGCCGTAACTTCCTGGATGGCCGCGGGTTCGACCGTGCTGCCGCCGAACACTTCGGAGTGGGATACGCGCCACAAGGCTGGGACGCGTTGTTGAAGCACCTGCGCGGACGCGGCTTCACGGATGCTGAGTTGAAGCTCACTGGAATGTTTTCAGAAGGCAATCGCGGCATCTACGACCGCTTCCGCGGCCGGCTGATCTGGCCTATCCGGGACATCGCGGGGGACACCATCGGTTTTGGTGCGCGCAAGCTCTACGAAGACGACCAGGGCCCAAAATACCTGAACACCCCGGAGACCACGCTCTACAAGAAATCCCAGGTCCTCTACGGCATCGATCTCGCCAAACGGAACATCGCCAAGGAGCGCCAGCTGGTAGTGGTGGAGGGGTACACGGACGTGATGGCCTGCCACCTTGCAGGGATCACGACGGCGGTAGCCACCTGCGGTACAGCCTTCGGTACCGAACACATCAAGGTGGCCCGGCGGCTGCTTTCCGACGACGGCAGCGGGGGAGAGGTCATTTTCACCTTCGACGGTGATGCTGCCGGCCAGAAGGCCGCTCTCAGGGCGTTCGAGGAGGACCAGCGGTTCACGGCCCAGACCTACGTGGCTGTCGAGCCTTCCGGTGCCGATCCCTGTGACCTTCGCCAGCTCAAAGGTGATGCCGCGGTGCGCGAGCTCATCGGCACCCGGAAACCGCTCTTCGAATTCGCCATCAGGGCCACCTTGCGGCGGCACAACCTGGACACCGTGGAGGGCCGCGTAGCAGCGCTCCGTGAGGCTTCTCCGGTGGTGGCGCAGATCAGGGACTCAGCCACAAGGCCCGAGTACACGCGGAACCTTGCCGGCTGGCTGGGCATGCCCATCGAGGAAGTCAGCCGATACGTTGGCGCGGCTGCTAAACGGGGGACAAGCGGCAGCAATCCTGCAGGCAGCGGCGAGCAAGCAGCGGCCGCGGCAGCACCGCCGTCGGGCGGTCCGGTGTTCAACCGTCCCAACCCCCGCGACCCCGTAGCGGGGATGGAACGCCAAGCACTCGAGGTGGTGCTTCAGGATCCCGCAGTGCTCGGTGGAGTGGCGTGGGACCGCTTTGCGGCTACGATGTTCGCCACGCCGGCCTATGCTGCCGTCCATGCGGCGATCCGCGCCACTGGGCTCGGCCATACGGCAGACCCGGTGTCATGGGTGGAGCAGATCCGGCAGGAAGTACCCGAACCCCYGCGCAATCTGGTGTCCGAACTTGCTGTGACACCACTGCCCGCCAGCACCCCGGAAGCGATGCAACGGTATTGCCGGGATATCCTGGCCCGACTCTTCGAGCTTCAGATCACCCGCATCAAGGCCGACAAGATGGGGCAGCTCCAACGGCTCGACGCTGCCTCCCAGCCTGAGGAATTCCAGCGGCTGAACCGTGAGTTGATGCAACTCGAAATGGAACGCCGGGCGCTGCGCTCGGACGGCTGAGATCCTCGATTTCGTTTTCCGGCAGCCCCCTGTTAAGCTAGTAACCGCTTCATTCCTCCGTAGCTCAATTGGCAGAGCATTCGACTGTTAATCGAAGGGTTACTGGTTCAAGTCCAGTCGGAGGAGCGCACAATACCCCCGTTCCGGTTCGCCGGAGCGGGGGTATTTTTATACCCCCAGGGGGTACCGCCGACCGATTTCACATCCGGTAAAACCTTTGCTAAAGTCATAACCGCTTCATTCCTCCGTAGCTCAATTGGCAGAGCATTCGACTGTTAATCGAAGGGTTACTGGTTCAAGTCCAGTCGGAGGAGCACAAGGACCCCGTACCCGCCTAATGGCTGGTGCGGGGTCTGCTTTTTAAACGAAATCCATCTCCACCTGGAGGAAGCGCGCGGCTTCCGCCACAGCCGCCATGAACGAGTCCTGCTCGGTGGGAGGGGTCCTGGGCTCACGCGGATGCCACTCATGCGGCGCCGAGTAGACTCTCGTGAAACCGCCGCCCGGAGGGGCATAGAAAATCCCGAACCTTTGGACCGGCCACTCCGGCGAGGTCTCCGGAGCGACCAACAGTGCGGCATCCGTTTCGGGGTTGTACCACTGGGCTATGGGCCGTCGCCGGTCGTCCGTGAAGAGTCCACCCGCGTACAAAGCGGCCGACGGCGGACTGGTCACCGAGCACAGGCGCTCCCACCACAGCGGGAGGATGCGGTCATCCTTGCGCTGCCACGGTGCCGGTAACGGGTTCAGCTCTTGCCAATGTGGCACATCTCAATTTTATCGCCGGTGGGTGGCCGCGAAAAGAGCTTCTAGCGGGACAGCCCCAGGCGCGGGTACAGCACTTCGAAGCCCTTCTCCAGGCCTGCGTTCAATGCCAGGCCCACGTGTCCGCCGTTGGGTACCTCGTAGTACGTCACTTTCATTCCGGACGCCTGCGCCGCCGCGGACACGGCTTTCGCGGCGGCCACGTAGGTGGGGTCGTCCGAGCCGGCAGTGAACACGGCAGTTGTGTCGGGGAACTGTTTGCCCTTCATGATGTTGATGGGCTTTTGGGCATCATAGGCGGCTTGGTTACCGCCAAAGATCCCGGCCAGGTTCTCCGCGGGGTCCTCTGCGCCGGGGAACTCCTCGCCTGAGATGTCCACCACGTTGCCCCACATTCCGGGGTACTTGACGGCGAAGGAGATGGCGCATTGGCCGCCGTTGGAATAACCGGCGATGGTCCAGTGGTCCCTGTCCGGAAGGATGCTCAAGTTGTCCTTGGCCCAGTTCACCACGTCCTGGTTGATGTACTTCTCGACGTTTCCGTACTTAGGGGTGTCCAGGCACAGGGTGTCATCCTGGTCCGGGCCGATCTGGTCGGCGACGATCGCAATGGGGGCCAGTCCATTGTTTTTTGCAGCGAACTCGTCTAGGGCGGCGGAGACGTACTGCGGATCGGGGAGGCCCGGCTGGCCCATCATGAGGACGAACAGGGGAAGCCTCGGTGGATTGGCAGTCAGGGCAGCCGGTGGAAGGTAGATACCGGCCGGGCGCGCGTCGAAACCCGACACCGTGGCCGGGATGACTTGGGTCCCCACCTTGCCTTTCGAGGGCATGTTGGCGGGCGGAGTCCAGTGCTGCCACAAGGGTCCGGCCGGAATGGACGCATCCGGGTCCGGCTTGTTCAGTTCAATGACGTCCTCGGTTGAGATCCCCAGGGCCGAACCCAGGGTGTTGTTCAGTCCGAACTCGGCGTTGATTTGCAGGGCGGAGACAGTGACGAAGACGGGGACCGAGATGATGGCCACCACTTTCCGCCAGCGCGCGCTGTGGAGAAAACTCACCGCGACCAACCCCAAAGCGGCGAAGCAGCTGATCGACCAGAACCATACCCGCGGGGTCAGTCCCACGTGAAAGACGTCCAGCACGTCCTCCACGATCCACACGGTGAACCACCCCACCAGCCCTGCCACCACAATGGCGCTCATCGCCGTGAGGACCCAGCGGGCAGACGGCCGGAGGAAGAGCACCAGGAAGAACCCGACGGCGATGATCCCGGCGATCGTCAGGACTACGGGGCTGCTGATTTCGAGTTTCAGGACATCGTTCATGGACGCACCGCCGGATGACCGGTCATGCGGCAGGCTCCCGGGCCACCATCTGCCTCAACAAACCARCGCTTTGTGCGGGCGAGAGCCCGGGCAGGTAGGCCGAGCCGACCGCCAGTCCGATCGATGGCAAGGCCAGGGGGTCCTGGTAGTACATGTACAAGGTCCGGTGCTCGGGTTGGAACCTTGACTTGAAGGCAGCCAATGATTTGAAGCCGTACATCGGCTCCAGGGCATTTCCCAACAGGGCCAGGACGCGGTCCAGGGTGCTTCGGTCACCTTCCGCGCCTCCGGTCCCCGCATTGGCCAATGGAGAGCCTGAGAGGGAGATCTGCGGAACTTGCTCCTTGAAGTGCGTCACGGCTGAGGCGATCAGGAATTCCATGACGCCCTTGAAGCCTGTTGTGCGGCGCCTCATGAAGTCGAGGGTCCAACCGGAGATCTCGCCGTTGCTGAAAACGGGAAGCCAGCTGGTCACCCCGTGGACCAGGCCGTCGTCGTCCACCGCCACGCAGCAGAGAACTTCGGGATCCTTGAGTTCGTTCAAGCCGCCTAAGGTGAATCCCATCTCGGGTAGGGCCTTGTCAGCCACCCACTCCTCGGAAATCTCAGCCAGTTGGGCCCTGATGCCCGGCGGCATGATGCCGTAGTGGTACCAGAGGTCCTTGATGGACAGCTTCTCAGCGCGGTTCAGCGCAGTGCGGACGTTCTGCCACTCTTTGCCCTTGAATGTCATTGCCTGGACGTTGAGAAGTGTTTCCTCCGCGACCTCCAGTTTCCTGAAGCCGTAGGGGAGTAGCGGGCCATCCAGCCCGGAGTCGGCGGAATAGAAACATGGGACCAATCCCAATGCCGAACAGTGCGCCACAAAACCAAGCGCTGCCTCGTCATGGTGGCCGGCATCGCCGTAGGGACCGGCGACGGTCAACGCCACCCCGTTGTGGACCTGGTAGGCGACGCCGGCCTTCCTGTCCGGAGTGAACCAGTACTGGTTGTTGTCCCACAATGCCATCCAGGACAAGGTGCCACCGCCCTGGTGCAGCAGCTCGCGGGTGTGGCCGAGATCGGCAGCAGGGTCGGTGGCGATCATCCTGAAGCGGCGGAAGTTGTTGAGGACCAGGACCAGGATGAGAAGCCAGATGACGTCTCCTCCCAGGCCGTACAGCACAGTGCTCAGCAGCCCCTGGGGCAGCGCCACAACGAACGGGACGGGGAAGGGCACCAGGATGTGCGTCAGCTGTCCGGCGAGGTCCCACAGGGTTGACTGGCCCGGGTTGCCCTCCAGGAACCAGAACGCCACGTAGAGGGCCACTGAAGTCACGGCCAGGATCAAGGCAGCCCGGCCGAGGGCGCGGTATCCGGCGTCGCTGGACTCCACCCTGAACCTGTGCCGGTTTGCCAGCAGCAGTGCCACGATGATGATTGGCGCCAGGAGCGCGGGGACCACGTACAGGAGGAGGTAGCCGAAATCGTCGTCGCCCATGGTGACATCCGGGTCGCTGATGTATTGGACAATCGCCAGGACGGTCACCGCAGCCAGATACACCTGGATGATCAGTGTCAGCCGATAAGCCAGGCGGCGACCGCGTCGCAGGCCTTCGGCGCAGACCAGCAAGAGCAGGACAGGGATCACCGTCAGGATGGCCGCACCAAAGCTCCGGACACCAACGATGTTTTGCAGGGCCACGCAGTTCGCTTCGTTCCTGCAGGCCTCCTGAACCTCATCGACGTCGGGGCTGGCCTGGAGCATGACCTCGGAGACCACCGAGAGCGGGCCCACCTCCCAGGTGCCCGTCAGTTGGGTCAGCAGAGGCCCCAGGGCGAAGACGCCCACCACCGTGCCGACCAGGAAACGCGTCTCACGGAGGCTGGAGGCACTGAACGATCCGCCGCTCTTGTGAAGGACCACGGAGTGCGCGGCCCAGCCGGCGACGATTCCGATCACTGCGCCGGCGAGGGCCTGCAATGTTTGGGCCACTCCAACGAAGAGGGCGAACATCAGAGCCGCAGCGAGCAACCACGTCCGGAGGCGACGCCGCCACAGCGAGTCAAGTGCCGCCGTCGAAAATCCCAGGGCAGCCGCGGCTCCGCCGTAAGCGCCCACCGCGTACTCCCCGCCGAGGAAGCTCAGCCATTGGTCGCTGTTGTCGGTACCGAAAGCCACCAGCGCGACCAGCACCAGTGCGCTGAGGGCGGAGCCGGCGATGAAGGCAGCCAGGGCCAGCCACGGGCCCATGACCCTTTCGGCAATACCGACCCCCAGCAGGATCGCTGCGGTGCACGCCAGGTAGTCGAGAAGCGAGGAACCGAAGAACGTTGACGTGAAGACCGACCACCACGGCCCGGGTTCCACGGCCAAGCCAAGCCCCACCTGCTCCAGAAGTGCTTCGGGAGGACCGTTAAGGACGCTTCCCGTCGCCAGTGCCAAAACCCAGAGGACCACCACCAAGGCAAGCGTCAGCGGCAAACTCCGCACGGTTGCCAGGCCCCGTAGGGTGCCACGAAATCCGACCGCCGTGCTCATGTGATGTCCCCTTCACCGGTTAGGCACCGGTAACACCGGCTGGCCACCATTCTGCCCTGCGGCAGGGCTTTAGGGGAGGCTTTGAAACGTTCGACGCCGGAGGGTCGGCAAGAGCCGCCGCTTAGTCACGGTTCCTGCCTGGTCACGATTCCTGCCTAGTCACGGTTCCATGGTCCAGGATTGACCCGGTACAGAACCGCGGCGCCGATCACGGCACCGAGCAACGCGCCGAAAACCGCGCTTCCTGCAGCGCGGCCGATGAGTGCCCCGGCCACCGCGCCCAGCATCGCACCGAGAAAGAGGCCCCTGCCATTACGGTGCGGTTTGTTCGTCATAGTGACAGCCTACGGTGCGGTTGATGGATGGCAGCTAGTGGATGGAGGGCACGGTCCGTGGCCGCACAACCAACCAAAGTGCGGTCATGGAACCCGTGATGCAGACGGCCATCACAGCTCCCATGGGGACGGCGGAGGTGACCCCCAGCCAGCCGACCACCGGAGGAACGATGCCCGCCATCATGAACTGTGAAGCGCCAAGGAGGGAGGCCGCCGTGCCGGCTTGTGCGCCGTGGTTGGCCAGGGACAACACCTGGACGCACGGAAACATAAACCCGGTGGCGCAGATGTAGAACCACAGGGGAATCAAGGTGCCCCACAGCCCCACGTGGAACAGATCAAGCACGACGATCACAAGGGACATGCACAACATGAACAGCGTTGCTCCGGCCACAATCCACTGCGGGGCTACGCGCCGGATCAAGCGGGAACTGATCTGGACACCGGCCACGATGCCCAATGAATTGATGCCGAACAGGATGCCGTATTCCTGGGGGGAGAAGCCGTAGACCTTCTGGAAGAGGAAGGTGGACGCGGACAAATAGGCGAACAGGCCGCCGAAGTTGAGGCTGCCCACCAGCACCATGCCCACGAAAATCCGGTCCGTAAGTACCTTCTTGTAGCGCTGTCCGACCGTCACGGTGGACTTGCCGCGCTGTTCGGCAGGCAAGGTCTCCCGGATAAAGAAGATGGAGGCGATGATGACCAGCAGGCCGTAGCACGCCAGGAAGTAGAAAATCCCGGGCCAGGGAAAGACAAGGAGCAGTTGTGACCCGATCACCGGAGCCAGGATGGGCGCGAGCCCGTTGACCAGTGACATGCGGGAGAACATCCGCACCATGGAGTAGCCGTGGAAAAGGTCCCTGACCATTGCCATGGCCACCACGCCACCTCCGGCCGCCCCGATTCCCATGAGGACACGGAAAACGGAAAGCATGCCGATGTCGGTTGCCAGCGCAGCGCCCAGGGAAGAGCCAATATGCACGGCTGTGGCCAGGATCAGCGGCAGCCTGCGGCCTACCTTGTCGCTGAACGGTCCCACCACCAACTGGCCAAGGCCGAAGCCGACGGTTGTTCCGGTCAGGGTGAGCTGGATTGCCGCTTCCGAGACGTTGAAACTTGATTCCAGGGCCGGGAACGCGGGGAGGTAGAGATCGATGGTGAAGGGACCCAAGGCCGTCAAGGCGCCCAGGAGGAGAATGTAGACAAGCTTTTCGCGTCGGCTCAGGGAATCGCCCGGGGCAATGGGAGGGGTCACGATCATCTATCCTATGGCCCGGATCATATTTATTGCTGCTATGACGGGCGCGCCGGAGCGTGGCCCCGAAAGTTCAGCAGGAACCTGAATGATAGCTTTGAGGACAGGTGTCCGCGGCGGAGTTTTCCGCTGCGTTCGCCCGACACGATGCCAAGAGGAAGCAGTTAGGCGGAACCCATGAGTGGACGTCACACCGGCCGGACCAGTCAAGGACCAGCCATTCGTACTTTGCCGAAGACCCTCAAGCTCGTTGCACGCTTGGCCCCACGGCAAATCAATGATGAGATCGCCCTTGCCAAGGTGGAACTCAAACGCAAGGCCACACAGCTTGGCGTGGCCGGCGCCTTTTTCGGTGTTGCCCTCGTCTTCATGGCGCTGCTGGTCATTGCACTGGTGGTGGCAGCCATTCTGGGCCTGGCCACCATCATGCCCGGCTGGCTCGCGGCTCTGCTCGTCTCAGCGTTTTTCCTTGTGGTTGTCGCCATCGCATCGCTGATCGGCATCGCCAAGTTCAAGAAGGCCATGCCGTTGGTCCCCGAGGACACCATCCGGGGCATCAAGCATGACCTCGGGATCGCCAAGGAAGGCTCAGCGTTCGACGAGTCGATCCTCGACCCGAACTCGCCTGCCGCGAAGGCCGCCAAAGCCGAAAAGGAAGCCGCAGCTGAGAAGGCCAAGGCCGAAAAGGCAGCAAAGGAAGCTGCCAAGGAAGCCGATGCCGTCAAGGCGCCCACGGAAGCCGAGCTTCGCTCCCGCTTGAAGAGGCGCCGCGAACACCTGACGGGTGTCCGCGATGAGCTGGGTGAACAGCTGGACGTCAAAAAGCAGGGCCAGGCCTTGCTCGAGAGCGCCAACGTCAGGTTCCAGGAGGGCAAGGAATTCGCTGCCGCGAAGTTCGCCGACCTCGGCGATTCAGTTCCCCAAAGCGTCAGCGAGCGGATGGCCGCGCACTGGAAAGACCTTGCAGCTTTCGCCACCGCCGCGGTGGTCTTCGTGGTTGCGCTGAGGAAGCTGCTGAAGAAATAGCAGGTTTCTGAGCACCGGATACTGAACACGAGGAAGGGGGACACATGAGGCTGATCGGTGCTGGTTCGCACCCGGATCGTCCGCAGGTCGACCATGACCTCATCTTCACTGTCCCCAATATCCTCACCGTCCTGCGTTTCATGGGCGTGCCTCTCTTTGTCTGGCTCGTGCTCTCCGAACAGGAGTACGGGTTCGCGGTCCTGGTGCTCGTCGTCATGGGCAGCACGGACTGGGTGGACGGCTACATCGCCAGGCGGTTCGACCAGACCTCCAAGTTGGGCAGGATCCTGGATCCGATGGCCGACCGGGCCGCCCTCCTGGCCGTGGCTTTCACTTTGGCGATTGCCGGCGTCGTGCAGTGGTGGTATCTGGCGGCGCTTCTGGTCCCTGACGCGATCCTGGCGATCGCATCGTTGATCTATTTCCGGAGCCACCCGGATCTTCCCGTGAGCATCGTCGGGAAAATCCGCACCGCCCTGCTGCTGGTGGGCACGCCATTGCTCGTCCTGTCCAAACTGCCCATACCCTTGACTGACGTGTATTTCGTGGCGGCGTGGACGTTCCTGGGCCTGGGCCTGGTGGGCCACTGGATTGCGGCATACAACTACTTCTGGGCCATCCTGCGAAAAGGAAAAGAATTGAAAACCGACGACGGCGGACTCGGCTGATGGTCTGGCTGGCGGTTTGCCTGGCGGTACTTGGGGCCTTCTTCCTCGCCATCGGCGCCCAGCGGCAGGGGAGCGCGGTGAAAGCCGATACGGGTGGCCTGGCGCTGAGCTCCAATGGCTTCCTGCGGCTCCTGCGGAATCCGCGCTGGATGCTGGGCCTGCTGTTCCTTGCCTTGGGCATGGTGATGAATGCCATTGCATTGGTGTCTGCGCCCTTGACGGTGGTGCAACCGATCGGCGCCATTGCGCTGGTCATCACCACGGTGGTCAATGCCAAAGACCAAGGACTGAGCATCAACCGGGCAACAGTTGTGGCGATCAGCGCCTGTGTCACCGGTTCCGCGCTGTTTGTATTGCTGGCCGTGTTCGTCACACAGGAAAATCACCACGTCAGCGGTGACGATGAGCTGACGATCGTGCTGCTCCTTGCCCTGGCCGTCGGTATTTTCGGCACCCTGGCCGTCTTGTTCAAACACCGGATGAGCGCCTTCATTTACATCCTGGGCGCAGGCGTCCTGTTCGGTTTCGTGGCCGTACTGACCCGGATTATCGGCAAGCACTTGCTCGATCCCAACGGACTCTTCCTGCTCAACGTCCAGTGGTACACGCTGATAGCCATCGTTGCTGCAGGTGGCCTGGGTTCATGGTTTGTCCAGAGTGCGTACTCTGGTGGACCGCCGGACCTCGTGATCGCGGGATTGACTGTGATTGACCCGATGGTGGGCATTGCGATCGGCATCGTCATCCTTGGTGAGCTTCGTCCCGATGTCCACGCCGTGATGGCGATCGCCATGGCAGCGGCCGCTACGCTTGCTATCGTGGGGGTTATTGCCCTAAGCAGGCACCATCCGGAAGTCACCAAGCGCAAAAAGGACGCGAAGGCGGCTGCCAGCCGGAAGGCCTAGGGCAGATCTTTACCTTGCGCCACCGCTTTTGCGGGCGGCAACCCGGCGACACCGCAGCATTGCCACAAGCAGTGCTGTCCGCACCGTGACCATCAGGAGTTCTCCACGTGACCATTCCCGACACCAACAAGCCCCTCACCATCCTGATTGCCGCGGACACCTACCCGCCGCATGTCAACGGCGCTGCCCAGTTCGGCTACCGCCTGGCCAAGGGGATGACGGCACGCGGACACAACGTTCACGTGTTGGCCTGCCGTCCGGATTCGGGCAAGAGCTACACGGAATTCCGCGACGAGGCCACCGTGCACCGGCTGCGCTCCCATGGCGTTTTCACCCATGAGTACTTCCGCATCTGCTTCCCATGGGAAATCAAGAAGGAAATCAGCCTCCTGTTCGACAAGGTGCAGCCCGATGTCGTGCACATCCAAAGCCACTACATGATTGGCGAACACGTCCTTTATGAGGCCGTCAAACGCGGCATCAGGATCATTGCCACCAACCACTTCATGCCGGAAAACCTGAACCCGTTCCTGCCGTTCCCGCAGTGGTTCAAGGACATCGTGGGCCGCATTTCCTGGAAGGACATGGGCAAGGTCATGGGACAGGCTGACGTTGTCACCACCCCTACGCCTCTGGCCGCCAAGGCGATGCACCAGCACGCCTTCCTGCGCAAAGTCCTGCCGCTGTCCAACGGCATCGATTCTTCGGCGTATGAGCTTCACCCCGGTGAAGTCATTGAACCGCACAGCCATCCCACCGTGCTTTTCGTTGGGCGCCTCGCGGAGGAGAAGCACATCGATGTGCTGATCGACGCCGTGGCCAAGACTCCCCCGGAGTTGAACGTCAACCTTGAAATCGTGGGCGGCGGAGAAGTCCGTCCGGCCTTGGAAGCCCAAGTGGCCCGGCTTGGCCTGGGAGACCGGGTCAAATTCCTCGGGCTCGCGAGCGACGAGGACCTGCGTGAGGCCTACATCAAGGCCGACATCTTCTGCATGCCCGGCACGGCCGAACTGCAGTCCCTGGTGACGCTGGAAGCCATGTCCGCTTCCACCCCTGTCCTGCTTGCCAATGCCATGGCGCTGCCGCACCTGGTCCGCGACGGAGAAAACGGCTACCTCTTCACACCCAACGACAGCTCTGAACTCGCCGCGAAAATCACCAAACTGGTTCAGCTTCCCGAGGACGAGCTGGAAGCCATGGGCAAGGTGAGTCGCGAAATGGTGGAGCCGCACAGCCTTAACGGCACCCTGCAGACCTTTGAGGACCTTTACCGGGGCGCGTCCTATGAGGACATGGTGGTGTGACCAAAGCACTCCCCGTTAGCTATTAGTATTGCTAGAGTGCTTTGCCCGGAACGGCTGCTGGACGGCGGCTGTTCGGGCATTACGGGGCTATAGCTCAGCTGGTTAGAGCGCGGGACTCATAATCCTAAGGTCCTCGGTTCAAGTCCGAGTAGCCCTACCGGAAGATCCCCCTTGCCGACTCAAAGTCGGCAAGGGGGATTTTTTTTGTGTTGCCGGCCCTGGGTAAGCAGCACCATGCACCGTTGCAGGAGGTGGCGTCATGCGGTAAGTTACTGATCAGTAACTTATTACCCGCCGGTAACTTGGCTGCCCTGCCGACTCCCGGGTCACAGTGCAGTCCTTCCGGGACCTTGACGTGGTCGCAGGTGACCACCCTTGAAGGAGCGAACATGTCCAACACCGCATTCGACGCCACCACTCTTCCTTACGCCGATGGTGACTTCTATGCCTTCGAGCAGTTGCTGACAGGCAAGGAGCAGGACCGTCTGGCCGAAGTGCGGGAGTTCCTTGCCCGCGAGGTCACTCCGATCGCAGTGGACTGCTGGAACCGCGGCGAATTCCCCATGGACCTCATTCCCAAGCTTGGCGAGCTGGACCTCGTAAGCCCGGTTCGGCGCCAGGGATACTCCAATCTCTTTGCCGGCATGCTCCATGCCGAAGTGACCCGAGCGGATGCTTCCATTGCCACGTTCATGGGCGTCCATGACGGCCTCTTCACGGGCTCCATTGAAGCCCTCGCCTCCCAGGAGCAAAAGGATGCGTGGCTGCCGGACATCTACTCCCTGAAGAAGATCGGCGCTTTCGGGCTGACCGAGCCGCTGGGTGGTTCCGATGTTGCAGGCGGAACCCGCACGACGGCACGACGTGAAGGCGACACGTGGATTCTCAACGGTGCAAAGCGCTGGATCGGCAATGCCACCTTCTCGGACTGGGTGGTCATCTATGCCAAGGACGTGGCCGACAACCAGGTGAAAGCGTTCCTGGTGGACACCACCCTGCCGGGCTATTCCGCCAGCAAGATCGAGAACAAGATTTCCCTCCGCACGGTCCAGAACGCGGACATCACCCTGGATAACGTGGTGGTGCCCGACTTCTTCAAGCTGGCCAACGGCAACAGCTTCCGGGATACCAACAAGGTCCTGAAGGTCACGCGCCTGGCTGTGGCGTGGCAGGCCGTCGGACTTCAGATGGCCGCCTTCGACGTTGCCCGCAACTACGCCGTGGAGCGCCAGCAGTTCGGGCGCCCGTTGGCAGCCTTCCAGCTGGTCCAGAACCAGTTGGTGCAGATCCTGGGCAACACAGTCGCCTCAATGGGCATGATGGTCAGGCTTGCACAGCTTGAGGACGCGGGCGTTGCCAAAGACGAACAGTCCGCCCTGGCCAAGGCTTTCACCACTGCACGCATGCGCGAAAGTGTCGCCCTGGGGCGCAGTATCCTCGGCGGCAATGGCATCGTTACGGACTACGGCATGGCCAAGATCTTCTCCGATGCCGAGGCGATCTACTCCTACGAGGGCACCCACGAAATCAACACTCTGGTGACCGGTCGGGCCATCACGGGCGTTTCTGCCATCGTCTAGAACCTCCGCGGACGGCGCGGCGGGGCTCACTCCAGCGGCAGCAACACTGATGGGCGCAGGTCGGACACAAAGCCCAGTGGATTGAGGTACTCCTCGCCGCGCCGAACACCCCAATGCAGGCACGTGGTGCTTCCGCAGTGTCCCGACTGCAGGGTGCCGACCGTTTGCCCTTTGGCCACGTGGTCGCCCTGCTTAAGGCTGCTGGCCACGGGTTCGAAACTGCTCCTGAGTCCGTCGCCGTGATCGATGGTGAGGACCGGGCGGTCAACCACGACGCCGGCGAAGGCCACCACGCCATCGGACGGCGCGGTGACCTGTCCGCCGTCGGGCCTTGGGCCTAAATCCACGCCGCGGTGTCCGCTCAGCCACGGCTTGTCCGGAGGATCAAACGTCCGCAGGACGGACGGCTTGGGGGACAGCGGCCAGCTCCATCTTCCCTGGGGAGCGTCCGGGGCGCCGTCCGCCCCGGACGGGATGCTGAGAGTGATGTTGAGGGTAAGGATCAAGGTGGCTGCCAGCTTCAGGAAGGACATGGATCCAGCCTTCCCTTTGCGTGATCCCGGGGCTATACGGGGGAGCCGGTATGTGGACAACTGCCGGTGATGGGCGGTCCGTTGGGCGGTATGGCTGTAGTACACTTGGTGGAGCAGTTTGCTGTGCCCTCAAGCTTGTTCAGGAACATGTCTCATTCAGATGTGTGGGGGTGCCAGGCTGACTACGCGTATCCAGCCCTCCTCCAGCGAAGCCCATGGTTTCATGCTGCGGAGGATTGTGCCTCTTGCGGTCCGGAGGAGCCTTTGGTTCCATGCCGGATGAGAAGCGCAATGGATGCCAGGAGCCGCGCCCGTCCGGGCAGAGGCTAAACAACCGTCAACTATTGGCAGGGTAAGAGCAGCCCCATGGGCTCTCTCATGAATGACCTGCCGGAAGGAGCGTCGGCATGCCCGTCGTAACCATGCGCCAGCTGCTTGACAGCGGCGTCCACTTTGGACACCAGACCCGTCGTTGGAACCCGAAGATGAAGCGCTTCATCTTCACGGAACGCAACGGCATCTACATCATCGACCTTCAGCAGTCGCTGTCCTACATCGACCGCGCCTACGAGTTCGTCAAGGCTACTGTCGCCCACGGCGGCACCGTCCTGTTCGTCGGCACCAAGAAGCAGGCTCAGGAAGCAATTGCCGAGCAGGCTACCCGTGTTGGCCAGCCGTACGTCAACCAGCGTTGGTTGGGCGGTATGCTCACCAACTTCCAGACCGTCGCCAAGCGTATCCAGCGCATGAAGGAACTCGAAGAGATCAACTTCGACGACGTCGCCGGCTCCGCTTACACCAAGAAGGAGCTCCTGCTCCTCAAGCGTGAACTCACCAAGCTCGAGTCCAACCTCGGCGGTATCCGCAACCTGACCAAGGCTCCCTCGGTTCTGTGGGTTGTTGACACCAAGAAGGAACACCTTGCTGTTGACGAAGCCAAGAAGCTGAACATCCCGGTTGTTGCCATCCTGGACACCAACTGCGATCCCGATGAAGTCGACTTCCCGATCCCGGGCAACGACGACGCCATCCGCTCCGTCAACCTGCTCACCCGCGTTGTTGCCGACGCCGTAGCTGAGGGCCTCATCGCCCGCAACCAGCGCGCAACCGGTACCACCGAAGCTCCGGAAGAGCCGCTGGCCGAGTGGGAGCGCGAGCTCCTCGAAGGCAGCAAGGCTGAAGAAGCAGCAGCAGCTGAGGCTCCGGCCGCAGAAGCTCCCGCAGCAGAAGCTCTGGAAACAACTGAAGCTGCAACCGGCGAAGCCGAAGCCAAGTAAATCTGGACCTTCCCTGATGCTGGAGACAGCGTCGGGGGCAACTGACAGGATGGCGGCTCACACGGTGGGCTGCCGTCCTGTCAGTCCGTAAACACACAAATTTCTAGACAGAGGGGTTCACATGGCGAACTACACTGCTGCTGACATCAAGGCCCTGCGCGAGCGCACCGGCGCCGGCATGATGGACGTCAAGAAGGCTCTTGACGAGGCCAACGGTGACGCTGAGAAGGCCATCGAGATCATCCGCATCAAGGGCCTCAAGGGTGCCACCAAGCGCGAAGGCCGTTCCACGGCTGAGGGCCTGGTTGCTGCCAAGGTCAACGGCGGCGTTGGCGTAATGATCGAAGTCAACTGCGAGACCGACTTCGTTGCCAAGGCTGACAAGTTCATCCAGCTGGCCGACAAGGTCCTCAACGTTGCAGTCGAGTCCGGCGCAGCCGACCTCGAAACCCTGCTGGCAACCGAAGTCGACGGCAAGCCGTTGTCCGAGGTCGTCGTCGAAGAGGGCGCTGTCCTCGGCGAAAAGGTTGTTGTCCGTCGCATCTCCCGCGTTGAGGGCACCAAGGTTGACGCCTACCTGCACAAGACGTCCAAGGACCTCCCGGCCCAGGTCGGCGTCCTGTTCGCTGTTGACGGTGAAGGCGAAGCCGCTGCCACCGCCGCACACGACATCGCTGTCCACGTTGCAGCAATGGCACCGAACTACCTGACCCGCGAAGACGTCCCGGCCGAACTGGTCGAGTCCGAGCGCCGTATCGCCGAAGAGACCGCGAAGGCTGAAGGCAAGCCCGAAGCTGCTCTCCCGAAGATCGTAGAAGGCCGCGTTACGGGCTTCTACAAGGGTGAAGTTCTGGTTGACCAGGCATTCGCCAAGGATTCCAAGAAGACTGTTGCACAGGTCCTCGAAGAAGCCGGCGTCAAGGCAACCGCAGTAACCCGTTTCCGCGTCGGAAACTAGTAATTCATGAAAAGGGGTGGTCACTTCGGTGGCCGCCCCTTTTTCATGCACGCGTCCGGGTAGTACCTGCGCGGACCCCCAGCACGATAATCTAGCCAGAGTCCACCAACGGGAAGGCACCATGGAAACCGTCAACACTGCAATCCAGCCCGAGAAGACCCGCCGACGTGTACTTCTGAAACTTTCCGGCGAAGTCATCGGCGGAGGCAAGCTCGGCGTCGATCCCGAGACCGTCAGGGCCATTGCCAAGCAGATCGCAGCAGGTGTTGCGGATGTGGAAGTTGCAATCGTTGTTGGCGGCGGCAACTTCTTCCGGGGCGCTGAACTGTCCCAAAGCGGCATGGATCGCTCCCGCGCCGACTACATGGGCATGCTGGGCACCGTCATGAACTGCCTCGCGCTGCAGGACTTCCTGGAGCAGGCCGGAGTGGAGACCCGTGTCCAGAGCGCCATCACCATGGGCCAGGTGGCCGAGGCCTACATTCCCCGCCGCGCCATCCGCCACATGGAAAAAGGCCGGGTAGTCATTTTCGGTGCAGGCGCCGGCTTGCCGTATTTCTCCACCGACACGGTGGCTGCGCAGCGTGCGCTGGAAGTGCACGCAGATGTTGTCCTGATGGCCAAGAGCGGCGTGGACGGCGTTTACACGGCCGACCCGAAGAAGGACCCCACCGCCGAGAAGCTCGATGTCCTCAGCTACGACGACGCCCTGCGCCGCGACATCCGCGTCATGGACCAGACCGCCATGACCATGTGCAAGGACAACAACCTCTCCATGGTGGTCTTCGGCATGGAGGGCGAAGGCAATGTCACCCGGGCGATCCTCGGCGAAACGCTGGGAACCCTGGTAACTCCCTAGCAAGGGCTAGGATATTTCTAGGACCGTCCGCCCCTGGTGGCGGATCTTTACTGTGCATTGCCGCCTGCAGCTGGGCAGCAACTATTTCTGAGGAGAAACCCGTGATCGAAGAGACCTTACTCGAAGCCGGCGAGAAGATGGACAAAGCCGTGGAAGTAGCCAAGGACGATTTCGCCACGATCCGTACGGGCCGGGCCAACCCCGGTCTCTACAACAAGGTCATCGTTGAGTACTACGGCACACCCACCCCGCTCCAGCAGCTGGCGTCCTTCGGTGTGCCCGATGCCCGTACCATCCTGATCACGCCTTATGACAAGACCGCGCTGCGCGACATCGAAAAGGCCCTGAGTGACTCCGAAGTCGGGGCCAACCCGTCCAACGACGGCAACGTCATCCGCGTCACCATCCCGGAGCTCACCAAAGAGCGCCGCAAGGAATACGTGAAGATCGTCAAGGGCAAGGGTGAGGACGCCAAGGTCTCCATCCGAAGCATCCGCCGCAAGGCAAAGGACACCCTGGACAAGCTCGTCAAGGACGGCGAAGCCGGTGAAGACGAGGGCTCGCGCGCTGAGAAGGAGCTCGATGCCCTGACCAAGCAGCATGTCGACAGCATCGACGAGCTGCTCAAGCGCAAGGAAGCCGAGCTGCTCGAGGTCTGATGAGCCAGGCTGAGCCGGCGCCCGCTGAACGGGTCCCGACACGCGATACCCCCAAGCGCGCACGGCGTGTGCGGGCGAACCCCACACCCAAGGCAGGCCGCAACCTGCCCGCGGCCATCGGCGTCGGCCTTGCCATGCTGCTGGCCGTCCTGGGCGGGCTGCTGTTCCTCCCGTTGGGGTTCGTCCTGCTCACCACGGCCTTCGCGGTCCTTGGTGTTTGGGAAGTTTTCCGTGCCCTCGAAGCCCAAGGCACCAGGATGCCGATCGTTCCAGTGATGGTCGGCAGCCTGGTGATGCCGGTTTCGGCCTACTTTGGTGGTCTCGAAGGCCTGCTCTTCACCATGACAGCCAGCTCGGTGGCCGTACTGCTCTGGCGCTCCATCGAAAGCGCAGCCGGGGCGCCGCGCAGCGTCTTCGCGGGTGTCTTCACTTTGGCGTGGATACCGTTCCTGATCAGTTTCGCTGCGCTGCCGCTTCACGCCACTGGCGGAGCCACCCCCGTGGGCTTCTGGCCGCATGGAATCCCGGACGGGGCATGGCAGATCGCCTCCATGCTGCTGCTGGTGGTATCGAATGACACTTTCGGCTACATCGTGGGAGCTTCGTTCGGCAAGCACCCGATGGCTCCGAAGATCAGTCCCAAGAAGTCCTGGGAGGGGTTCGCGGGATCTGTGGGTGGTGCCATGGTGATCGGTGTCCTGGCCTGCATCTTCCTGCTGGACCGGCCTTGGTGGGTCGGCCTTGTCCTGGCCGTTGGAATGGTTGCCGCAGCAACCGCTGGCGACCTTGCCGAGTCCATGGTCAAGAGGGAACTCGGCGTCAAGGACATGAGCAGTATCTTGCCGGGCCATGGTGGTGTGATGGACCGTCTTGACTCGATCGTGTTCGCGGCCCCTGTGGCCTATGTTTTGTTCGCGCTGCTGAGCGGCGTCTGACAACCGATGAAGGAAAAATAGTGGCCTTGGATATTCGACGCCAGATCCCCGCGACGTTCGACCGCGTGGAACGCAGCAAATACGGTTATAACGCCAAACAGGTAGACGAGTTTCTCCAGCGCGCACGGACGTCGTTTGAGAACCCTGTTGGCGCCGCGGACCAGGTTGCCAGCGTGGATGTCCGTGAGGTGGCTTTCGACCCCGTCAAGGGTGGCTACGACGCCCACAGCGTGGACGCCGCCCTGGACCGCCTTGAGGACGCGTTCGCACGCCGTGAGCGGGACGAACTGATCAGCCAACAAGGCGAGGAAGCCTGGTTGCGCCAGATCGGGAAGCTTTCCGGGATACTTCGCGGCAGGCTGCACAGGCCCGACGGTGAGCGTTTCCGCCGCCCGGCACGCAAGCGGACGCGCAGTTACAACGTCCAGGATGTCGATGCCCTGTGCGTTGAGTTGATCGGCTACCTGGAAAACGATCAGCCCTTGAGCGTAGACACCGTTCGACGCGCCGTGTTCCGTGCAGCCAAGGGCGATGAGGGCTACGAAGAAGCGCAGGTCGATGCCTTCCTCGCCCGAGTCGTGGAGCTGATGGCGGCCATTGACTGACGCCTACCCGGGCTGGTGAGGCGTGGGGGAGAGCGGCGGATTGTTCTTCCATACGTCCATGTAGTGGCGCCTGCCCCGTACCAAGGACGTGGCGAAGAACGCCAGGGCCACAACAACTGCGATGGCCACGGCAAACACAACAGGCAGGCCGGCTGCCAGCAGGGCTGATCCGAGCAGCAGGGCGATCAGGGCAGAGTTGGCGAAGCCCATGAAAACCATGCTGCTGCCTGCCACCTGGCTGAAGTCCTTCCTGCCGCCCAGGAAGTAGTAGGTGTGCTTCGAGCCTTCTTCGTCGTCGTGGTACCCGGCCATCAAGTACGGAGCCATTCCCGGGTCCAGGTCCACGTAGGCGGCACGGAGCCGGTTCATGGCAATGACGTACATGAGGTCCTCCATGCCGACGCTCATGACGCGGATATGCGTCAACAGGCCCACCACCAAGTCAATGCCCAGAACGGTCAGGGCAAAGGCCCGGAAGGCGCCGGAGAATTGGGTTGCCTGGCCCACCAGTGCCACGCTGAGCAGGCTGGCCGAGGTGAACGTCAGGAACATGCTGATCCGGGTGAGGACTTCCCCTTGTGTGGTGCTACGTGACGCCAGCAGGCTCCAATGCTCGGTGGCCAGCAGTTGCGCGCGGACGCTGGGCGTCAACTCCGCGGGACCGGCCGCTGGTTGCCCGTGGCCGGCAGTTTGTGGTTCCTCGGACATGGCGACATTGTCCTCCCGGGCCGTTGCGCGGACAACAGCTTTCAGCGCTCGGTAGCTACTGGCCGCTCAGGTACATGCAGCCGTGACATCACCCGGTTGACTGAGGCGGGAACGCGGTTCCGCGTCACGATGGACACGATTACCGTGACGGCGAAGGCTGAAGGCACACTCCACGCCGCGGGCTGGGCCAGCCAAGCGGGAGCGTTCCCTGTCCCAGTCAGGGTGCCCGCCACCATGGCACCCCCACACAGCACTGCGCCTGTGACCATCCCTGCGATCGCACCAAAGTCCGTCAGGCCGCGCCACCAAATGCCCAACAGCAGGACAGGACAGATGGTGGAAGCGGTGAACGCGAAGACCAGGCCGACGCTGCCGGCCAGGGCCAGGGTGTCCGTCATGAAAGCAAAACCCAAAGGCACGACGGCGGCCATCACCGCCGCGAGGCGGAACCCCCTCACACTTCCCCCGAACAGGTCCTGGCTGATGACACCGGACAGCGACACCACCAGGCCGGATGTCGTGGACAGGAAGGCAGCGAAGGCGCCTGCCACCACGAGCGCTGACAACAGGTCACCTGGCACCCCGCCGATCAGCTTGCCCGGGAGGAGGAGGATCAGGGCGTCCGCTTGTCCGGAGTGTGCGAGCTCGGGGGCGAACATCCGTCCCAAGGCGCCGGAGAGAGTGGGGAAGAGGTAGAACACGGAAAGCAAGCCCAGGACGATCAGCGTGGTCCGGCGCGCAGATTGGCCGTCCGGGTTGGTGTAGAACCGCACCAGCACATGCGGCAGGCCAAGGGTTCCGAACAGCAAGGCCACCAGCAGCGAGATGTGTTGGTAGGCACCCGCAGCGGCCTGGCCGGTGGGATTGACCGGCAAGGGCGCCTGCGGTGGTGTTCCGTTGCCAACCAGCACCAACAGGATGAAGACCACAGGCACGGCAAGGGCAGTCAATTTCAGCCAGTACTGGAAAGCCTGGACAAACGTAATGGACCTCATGCCACCTGCCACCACCGTGAGGCACACAACCGCCACCACCGCCGTCGAGCCTACCCACGACGGCAGGCCGGTGGTTATCCGGATGGTGAGCGCGGCGCCGTGCAGTTGCGGAACGATGTAGAGCCAGCCCACGGCCACCACCACCAGGCTCGTGACGCGGCGGACCAAGGGGGAGTCCAGGCGGGCCTCGGTGAAATCGGGGATGGTGTACGCGCCGGAGCGGCGCAGCGGTGCTGCCACGAAGAGCAGGAGCATCAGGTAACCGGCCGTGTAGCCAACGGGGAACCAGAGAGCGTCGGTGCCGGAGAGCAGGATCAGCCCCGCTACCCCCAGGAAACTCGCGGCCGAAAGATACTCGCCGCCAATCGCGGAGGCGTTCCACCACGGAGGGACGGTGCGTGAGGCCACGTAGAAGTCGCTGGTGGTCCGGGAGACGCGCAACCCGTAAAAGCCGATGACCGCCGTGGCGAGGGAAACGGCGAGGAACGCGAACAAGCCAACGGCCGGGTTCACTTGTCCTCCACCAGGTCCCGGTAGCGGGCCTCGTTGCGTGCTGCTGCCCGGTTGTAAAGCCAGGCGCTCAGGCCGATTACCGGATAGATGCCCACCCCAAGCGCCAGCCAATCCAAGCGGATTCCCACAACGCGCGTCTCCGACACGCCGGGACCGTAGACCAGGATCGTTGCAAGTACAGCGAGGATGATCAGGAATCCGCACGCCACCACCAGCGCCAGGCGAAGCTGGGAGCGGATGAGGGAACGGACAAAGATCCGGCCGGCGTCCGAGTCCTCTGCGGCCTCATGTGGGTACGGCACCCGGCCGGTGGCCGGCGCGGCCGACTGGCGTGGAGCGGTAACGCGGACCCGGGTCATGCCTGTGGCCGGATGCGGGTGGACTGCAGCTTGTCCCTGACCGAGGGCAGGTGCCGCCTGCTGATGGGCAGCTCAGCACCCGAGACAGCGACGCTCGGTCCGGTAGTGGAAAGCTTGAGGTGTTGCACGTGCTGCAGCGCGATCAGGTAGGAGCGGTGAATCCTGATGAACCCGGCGTCCGCCCATTTCTGCTCGAGATCGGTGAGGGAAACCCGGATGAGGTAGCTGGCCTCGGCGGTGTGCAGCCTTGCGTAGTCGCCTTGTGCTTGCACGTACGTGACATCGTCCCGGCGGATCATCCGGGTGGTGCTGCCGAGGTCAACGGTAATCATTTCCGGGGCAGGAGTGCCGTCCTTGATGAGTTCACTGATCCGGTCCACCGAACGGGCCAGCCGTTCCGCCCGGAGCGGCTTGAGCAGATAGTCGACGGCGGCGAGGTCGAAGGCCTCCAGTGCGCAGTCTTCGTCAGCGGTGACGAAGACGACGGCGGGCGGGCTGCTGCTGCGGGAAATGGCGCGGGCAATGTCCAGGCCTGACAGGGCGGGCATATGGATGTCCAGGAAGACGGCATCGACGGACTCCGTTTCCAGCTTGCGGAGCGCCTCGGTCCCGGAGGACGCGCGATGGATGGCGCCAATCCGCGCATCCCGTCCGAGGAGGAAGGCAAGTTCTTCCACCGCGGGCAGTTCGTCATCGGCGACGAGCACGTTGATCATGATTAAAGACTAACCGCCGCCTCAGGCGTCGTGGCCGGGTTGCGACTTCGGGACCCGCAGCGTGATCAGGGTACCTTCGCCGGGGGCCGTATCGATCACCAGGCCGTGCTCATCTCCGTAGACCTGACGCAGCCGGGCATCGACATTGCGGAGCCCCACATGGTCGCCATCCGTATGTCCGGCGAGGACTGACCGCAGGTGCTCCGGATCCATGCCCACGCCGTCGTCTTCGATGGTGACTTCGGCAAACGCCCCGGAATCATTGGCGCAGATGGTGATGTGCCCCGGACCTTCCTTCGCTTCCAAACCGTGCCTGACCGCGTTTTCCACCAACGGTTGGAGGCTGAGGAACGGAATGACGGTGCTCAGCACTTCGGGTGCGATCCGCAGGCTGACTTGGACGCGCTCACCGAAGCGTGCCCGCTCCAGCAGGAGGTAACGGTCGATGCACCGCAGCTCCTCCGCCACCGTGGTGAAGTCGCCGTGCCTGCGGAAGGAGTACCTGGTGAAGTCGGCGAATTCCACCACGAGTTCCCTGGCCCTGGCCGGGTCCGTGTTGATAAAGGACGCAATGGCGTTCAACGAGTTGTAGATGAAGTGCGGGCTGATCTGCGCGCGCAGGGCCCGCACTTCCGCTTCCATCAGCAGGGTCCTTGAGGCCTCCAGCTCCGCCAGCTCCAGTTGTGCCGCAATCCAGTCAGCAACCTCACTGGTCGCCCGCACCAGACCTGCTCCGGCGGCGGGAGCCAACGCCGCAACCGAACCGACAACCCTGGATCCTGCCCTGATCGGGGCGATGACAGCACTGAAATCAGGCCCGGCTTTGTCCGTGGAATGGCCTGCGTGGGGAACCACGGCAGTCCGCCCGGTCGCAAGGACTTCGGCTGCGAGCCCCATCAGTGCTGGCCGGAGTTCCTCCGCCGCCCCGTCCCAGGCAAGTACAGAGGCGGTGTCCGTCATGGCGAAGGCGTCGCAGCCCAGCAGGACGCGCAGCTGCCTGCTGGCTTTGGCAGCTCCCGCAGGCTGGAGGCCCGCGCGCAGATGCTGGCCCGCCCGCGATGCTGCGTGCAGCGTGTTGTACGTGGCGCGTTCGGCGTCCGTGCCGAGGTCCCGGAAGGAGCGGATCACCTTCAGGCCAACGCCCACGACGACGGCGACCGCCAGCACGATCACGGCGATGGCGGCTGCGGTGAAGAGCGGGGAATCGGGCATAAGGCCAGCGTAGTCCGATGTGTTCCCCGAACCCCGATATCGCCTGTGGCCTGCTGCAACCCACCGTTTGGCGCAGCGGTACAGCCGCTGGGCGACGCCGACCGGCGTATCTATGGATGGGAAGCCGGAGCGCATTCGATAGTGATTGCAGTCACATCAGCCGCGCGCGCTGACGTGGACTCATCACAACCAGGAGGAACCATGGGTAATGAGGCCCAACCCCAGGACGCAACGGCGTCCGTGGACTTCCAGGAAGTCCAGCAGACGGAACGGTTCAAGACGCTGCGCAAGCGGCACCGCAGCTTTGTCTTTCCCATGGCAGTGATCTTCCTGCTGTGGTATTTCGCGTACGTTCTTTTGGCCGACTATGCCGTCGCCTTCATGTCCACCAAAGTCTGGGGCAACATCAACGTGGGCCTGATTCTTGGCCTGCTCCAGTTCGTCACCACTTTCGGCATCACGGCCTGGTACGTGAGCTACTCCAACAGGAAGCTGGATCCCATCGCTGCCGAAATCCGCAATGAGATCGAGGGGCACCAATTCGATAAGGACGGCAACGTCATCCACGGAGGAGCCAAATGAACGCCACCATGGTCCCGGCAGTAGAGGTCGCTGCCCTAAAAGACACCACGCTCCTGAACATGGGCATTTTCGCCCTTTTCGTCGCCGTCACCATGGTGATTGTCTTCAGGGCAAGCCGCAACAACAAGACAGCTGCCGACTACTACGCAGCCGGACGTTCCTTCACCGGCTCCCAGAACGGTACCGCCATCGCCGGGGACTACCTTTCTGCGGCCTCGTTCCTTGGCATCACGGGCGCCATCGCCATCAACGGCTATGACGGTTTCCTCTACTCCATCGGCTTCCTCGTCGCCTGGCTGGTGGCCCTGCTGCTGGTGGCCGAACTGCTCCGGAACACCGGCAAGTTCACCATGGCCGATGTCCTGTCCTTCCGGTTGAGGCAACGCCCCGTGCGCATCGCGGCGGCACTGTCCACCCTCGCCGTCTGCTTCTTCTACCTCCTCGCCCAGATGGCCGGTGCGGGCAGCCTGATCTCGCTCCTGCTGGGTATCAGTGACTGGGGCGGACAAGCCCTGGTGATTATCGTCGTCGGGGCCTTGATGATCATGTACGTGCTTATCGGCGGCATGAAGGGCACCACCTGGGTGCAGATCATCAAAGCCATCCTGCTCATCGCCGGTGCCGCCGTCATGACGGCCATGGTCCTCGCGATCTACGGTTTCAACCTCTCCAACCTGCTGGGATCAGCAGCGGAAGCGGCCAACAACCCGAACATCCTCAACCCGGGCCTGCAGTATGGCAAGACCGAAACGTCCAAGCTCGACTTCATGTCCCTTGGCCTGGCATTGGTCCTTGGAACAGCCGCCCTGCCGCACGTCCTGATGCGCTTCTACACCGTCCCGACGGCCAAGGAAGCCCGCAAATCCGTGGTGTGGGCCATCTGGCTGATCGGCCTGTTCTACTTGTTCACTTTGGTGCTGGGCTACGGCGCAGCAGCCCTGGTGGGTGCAGAAACCATCAAGTCCGCACCCGGCGGCGTGAACTCGGCCGCCCCGCTCCTGGCGTTCCACCTGGGTGGCCCGCTGCTGCTTGGATTCATCTCGGCCGTAGCCTTCGCAACCATCCTTGCGGTGGTGGCCGGACTGACCATTACTGCGGCAGCATCCTTCGCCCACGACATCTACGCAAACGTCATCTCCAAGGGCAAGGCGGACGCCACCACGGAAGTCAAGGTCGCCCGGCGTACAGTGGTGGTGATCGGCGTCCTCGCCATCCTGGGAGGCATCTTCGCCAACGGCCAGAACGTGGCCTTCCTGGTGGCGCTCGCCTTCGCTGTTGCGGCATCAGCAAACCTGCCCACCATCGTGTACTCCCTCTTCTGGAAGAAGTTCACCACCCAGGGCGCAGTCTGGAGCATGTATGGCGGCCTCGCCGCAGCCATCCTGCTGATCACTTTCTCGCCCGTGGTCTCCGGCGCCAAGACGTCCATGATCCCCGGCGCCAACTTCGCCATTTTCCCGCTGAGCAACCCGGGCATCGTGTCCATCCCGTTGGCGTTCTTCCTGGGCTGGCTCGGAACTGTCCTGGACAAGCGGCGCGAGGACCCGGCCAAGCAAGCTGAAATGGAAGTACGTTCTCTGACCGGCATCGGCGCCGAAAAGGCGGTGAACCACTAAGACCGGAACAAAAGGCTCCCCTGGAAACAGCGTTTTCCGGGGGAGCCTTTTGCGTGCGTCATTTCTTCAGGCTGAGCCACTCTTTCAATTGGGCCAGCGGCCAGGTAGTCACGATGCGTTCCATCGGCACCCCCAGGGCTTCCGCTCGCTCGGCACCATACTGCAGGAAGTCGAGCTGGCCGGGAGCATGGGCATCGCTGTCGATGCTGAACAAGCAGCCGGCGTCGAGGGCCATCTTGACGAGGTCATCCGGTGGGTCCTGGCGCTCGGGCCGCGAGTTGATTTCGACGGCGACGCCCCACTCGGCGCATTCCTTGAAAACCTTGGGGGCGTCGAATTCCGATTGGGGCCGGGTCCCGCGTGATCCCTGGACCAGCCGACCGGTGCAATGACCCAAAACGTTGGTGTGGGGGTCGCTGATACCGCCAAGCATCCGTTCGGTCATGGTCTTCTTGTCGGCTCGGAGCTTGGAGTGGACACTGGCGACCACGACGTCGAGCTTGTCCAGCATTGCAGGGGTCTGGTCCAGTGTGCCGTCCTCCAGGATGTCCACCTCGATGCCCTTGAGYAAGCGGAAGTCGTCCTGGGAAGAATTGATCCCTTCCACCACGTCCAGCTGTTTTTCGAGCCGTTCGACGCTGAGGCCGTTGGCGATGGTGAGGTTGGGGGAGTGGTCGGTCAGGGCCAGGTATTCGCGTCCGAGCGTGCGGGCCGCAGCCACCATGGCTTCGATGGGCGAGCCGCCGTCGGACCAATTGCTGTGACTGTGCAGGTCGCCGCGCAACGCGGCCCTGAGTGTGTCTCCGCCGGAGGCAAGGGCTTCGGTGCCCTTCCCGCGGAGGTCGTCCAGGTAGTCGGGGACGCGGTCCTCCAGTGCCTGGGTGATGACTTCGGCGCTGCGGCTGCCTACGCCTTTGAGGCTGGTAATCCTGCCGCTGGCGACGAGTCGGGCCAGTTCATCTGTTGAGAGTTTCCGTGCGGCGTCGGCTGCCTTCCGGAAAGCCTGGACCTTGAAGGTTGGTGCTTGGCTGCGTTCCAGCCAGAAAGAAATTTCGTCGAGCGCCTCAATGGGATCCATGGCTCCATGATCCACGAACCAGGCGCACCATCAACAGTGGGCACGGTTTGATGGTGCGCCGGTCCGTGACCGCCACCTAGTGGTGGTGGCCCGGATCCAGGGCGGGATTGGAGCCCTGGCCGTTTTCTCCGACGGGTGCCTGGCCGTGTTCCCCGTGCGGAACGGCGTACTGGCCGGCCATCGACGCGGCCAGTCCGGGTGTTGCTACTGAGGCAACAACGACGGCGGCTCCGAACGCGGCTGCCAGAAGCCGCCCGGTCCTTGGCTGGCCGTGGGCGCCGCCGTCGTTGGTCTTGTGCTGCCGCCTGAGCCAGCCTGCCCCGGCAAGTGCCATGAGGGTCAGGCCGAAGGCGGCAAAGTGGCTGACGTCGAGGGAGCGCTGGGAGGTGATCCCTGCAGCCATGGCCGCTACGTGCGCGACCGCTGCCGTGGCGAGGGCCGGGAGCGCGAAACGGGYCAGGACGAGGGAATTGCGGTGCAGGCCCCACAGCGACCAGGCCATGAAGGCCAGGCCCGCCGCGAGGGCTGCACCGCCGGCAACAACCATGCCCAGGGCGGCGGATCCAGTTCCAGCGAGGTACCCGGCGGCCAGGGACAGTTCAACCATCCCGGCTGCCATCGCAGCGAAGTATACGAACAGCACTACAGCTGCCCTCAGGGTGGGGTGGTTCACGCGGTGCATGGCTGTTACCGTCCTCGTCCTTTGGAGTCGATGATCAGGCGCGGGCGGAAGCTACGGTGGCCTTGTCCTGGGACAATGCAACGCCCAGCAGTACCACGGCGCTGGCGAGGTGCAGGACGTTGTCCGCGCCGTTCAGGGCGATGATGTTCAGTGAGCTGCCCACCAGGAAGAGGCCCACGATGCCGACCAGCAGGTAGACGCCGCCGACTGCGGTGTTGATGGACTTGGACAGCGTGACGCTGTTCATGCCGGCGATGAGGAGGGCTGCGCCAATGGCCAAGTGGATGATGTTGTGAAGCGGGTTCACGGCGAAGATGATCAAATTGGCGCCCTCGGTGGCGAAGAAGCCGATTCCCGAGGTGACGAAGAATCCGAGCACGCCTACCAAGAGGTAGACGGCTCCGAAGATGGTGGCGATCAAGCGATTGGGCGAAGTACGCATTGGTCCGAGCCTTCCGGTGATGGCCGGGATTCCCGGCCGACCTGCTGAGTCCCGGTCGGGACTCTCAAGCAGTGATTCGGATCATGCGTTTGCGTGGATGGGTGGATGGGCGGATTTATTTCTTGCCGGCTAGGGGCGGAGGCGGATGCTGCTCATTTTGAGGTCGTTGGTGCCCTCGAAAACGTACTGGAGGTCGATCGTCTTGCCGTCACATTGCAGTTTGCCTGCGAGGTTGGCCTTGTTGTTCCCGTTGTTCGAGTCAACGCTTACGGAGTTGTAGTTCGGCTTGCACGAGCTGTCCAGTTCCAGGCTGGCGATGCCGTCCACGAAGGACTGCTTGTCCAGTTCGTCCTTGAGGGGCTGGCTGAGGTAGTTGTCGTAGGCCTGTTCGGTCTGGCCGGAGACCACAAGGTTGGTGAATTCGTCCGCCAGCGACCGGGCCTTGGAGGTGGCATTGCCCACCACATTGACCAGGATGAGGACGCCGACTACCGCCAGCACGATGACGCCCGCCACGATGCCGAGGACGATCCACAGAACTTTTCGGTTCTTCTTGGGCGGTTGCTGGCCGTACTGGCCTGGTTGGTACTGCCCGGGCGGGTATTGGCCCGGTGGGTACTGGCCCGGCTGATATTGGCCTGGTTGATACTGCCCTGGTGGGGTTTGTCCCTGGGGATAGGGGTTCTGTTGGCCGGGAGCCGCGTATTGCGGGTTCCCGCTTTGGGGATCGGATGACGGCGGCTGTTGCCACTGCGGCGACGCTCCGGTCTGCGGCGGGTAACCGGGCCCCGGGGGAACCGGTGGCGGGTTGTACCCGGGCTGGTTCTGGCTGGGTTCTTGCGGGTTGCTCACGGTAGTGCCCCTTTCGGCAGCCTTCGGCAGCGCCACCACCTGGCCGGGAACCTCTGGGCGGCCCCCGGTGCGTCCTCTTGAATCAAAGCGCATTTCCGCTTCCGCGGGCAAGAGGCGCGACGGAACACCGCAGGTGAAGTGGCGGTTCAAGCCCCGGAACGACGTCCCAGGAGCGGCTGCACGCGGTACGGGATCATCTCACGCATGGCCAGCGCGGTGTCCGTCCTGTCTACTCCGTCGCAACCGAGGATCTTTCCATTGATGCGGTAGAGGTCTTCCGCATCCAGCGCAACGACACGCAACAACAGGTCAGCGGAGCCGGTGAGGCCGAAACCTTCGAGGATTTCCGGGATGTCGGCCAGGTCCCGCGCCAGGGAAGCGAGCTTCTGCTGCTGCACGTGGACGGTGATGAAGGCTGTCAGGGGGTAGCCGAGGGCCACGGGGTTGATGCGTCGTTCGAACGACAGAAAGGCGTGCTTCTTTTCGAGCAGCGCCATGCGGGCCTGCACCGTGTTGCGGGAGAGGCCGAGCTTCTGCGCAAGGGCAACCACAGTGCCACGGGGATCCTTCGCCATGGCGGAAAGAAGGCGGGTGTCGGTGCCATCCAAGGGTTGCATAATGCGCAAGATTAGCACGCCCCAGATACTCCGAATAGTGCATAATGCTCAACTTCATCCCGGGTAGTTGTACCCGATGCGTTCTGTGAGTAGGGTCACAATTAACTCCGGCGAAGGTGCCGGAGGGCCGGCGTGCGGCAGGATCACAAGTCCTGCGAGCGCCGACGAAAACGAGCCGGAAGGTTGCGATCACCTGTGTTGACGGATCAGGCGGGCAAGGGAGTGCGACATGATGCTCCGGGCCCGGAACAAAGTGCACATATCTCCTTGCGGACTGGCGGCGATTTGCTCCAGTTGGTGTCTCCGGACGGCGAGCGCATCAGCCATCCCGAGTTTGATCTTTGGGTTAAGGATGTCGGCGACGAACAATTGTGCTCGCTCTACGAGGACATGACGGTCATCCGCCGTATCGACGCAGAAGCCACGGCACTCCAACGCCAGGGTGAACTGGCCTTGTGGCCGCCCCTCCTTGGCCAGGAAGCGGCACAGATCGGTTCAAGCCGTTCTCTGCGCGACGACGACTTCGTCTTCCCGAGCTACCGGGAAAGCGGAGTGGCCTACGTCCGGGGTGCCCATCTTTCCGAGATCGCGCGAGTCTGGCGTGGTAACGCTTCGTACGGTTGGGACCCGCAGCGCATCAACCTGGCGACTCCCCAGATCATCATTGGTTCCCAGAGCCTGCACGCTACGGGCTACGCCATGGGTGTGCAGCTGGACGGAGCCAACACGGCAGTCCTCGCGTACTTCGGCGACGGCGCCACGAGCGAAGGCGATGTCAACGAGGCCATGGTGTTCGCAGCCAGCTACCAAGCTCCTGTGGTGTTCTTCTGCCAGAACAACCACTGGGCAATTTCGGAGCCCGTGCGCATCCAGTCGCACGTTCAGTTGGCCGACAGGCCCACCGGCTTTGGTATTCCCAGCATGCGCGTGGACGGCAACGATGTCCTGGCTGTCATGGCGGCCACTCGTGTGGCGCTTGACCGGGCGCGCAAGGGCGGGGGACCAACCTTCATTGAAGCCGTCACCTACCGAATGGGTCCGCACACTACCGCTGATGACCCCACCCGCTACCGTGATCCGATTGAGCTGGAGGATTGGGCTGCCAAGGACCCGATTCTTAGGCTCCGGAAGCTCCTGCAGGCCAAGGGCCTGCTCACGGAGGATGTGGAAGCCCGCGTCAAGGCCAAGGCCGATGCCGTTGCAGCCGATCTCCGTTCGAGCTGCATTGGCATGCCCGACCCGCAGCCATTGGACGTGTTCAACCACGTCTACAGCACTCCGAATTCCTGGATCGAGCGCCAGAAGGACCACTACTCCCGCTACCTGAACAGTTTCAACCAGCCCGTCGAGGAAGGTGCACTCTGATGTCCAAGCTCACTTTTGCCCGGGCAATCAACGCCGGCCTCCGGAAATCGCTCGAAAATGATCCCAAAGTGGTCCTCATGGGTGAGGACATTGGCTCCCTTGGTGGCGTTTTCCGTGTCACCGACGGGCTGCAGAAAGACTTTGGAAAGCACCGCGTTATTGATTCTCCCCTGGCCGAGTCCGGGATCATCGGCACCGCAGTGGGGTTGGCCTACCGCGGTTACCGACCGGTGTGCGAGATCCAGTTCGACGGTTTCATCTACCCTGCGTTCGACCAGATCGTCAGCCAGGTAGCCAAGATGCATTACCGCACCCAGGGGCGCGTCAAGATGCCCATCACTATCCGGGTGCCTTTTGGCGGCGGGATCGGATCGCCGGAACACCATTCCGAATCGCCGGAAGCCTACTTCACCCACACTTCGGGTTTGCGCGTCGTGGCCGTTTCCAACCCCCAGGATGCCTACACGATGATCCAGCAGGCCATCGCATCGGACGACCCCGTCCTCTACTTTGAGCCCAAGAGGCGCTACCACGACAAGGGTGATGTGGATGAGTCGCTCGACCTCGCCACGGCGTTGCCCCTGGATAAGGCTGCTGTCGTCAACGCCGGCTCCGACGTCACCCTGATTGCGTACGGTCCGCTGGTCAAAACAGCGAAGGATGCCGCCTTGGCCGCCGCTGACGAAGGCATATCGGTTGAAGTGATCGATCTCCGGTCATTGGCCCCAGTGGATTACCCGGTAGTGGAAGCCTCCGTCCGCAAGACGGGACGACTCGTGATCACCCACGAAGCAGGACAATCCGGTGGCGTTGGCGCGGAGATCGCGGCGAGCATTACGGAACGCTGCTTCAACTACCTGGAGTCCGCGCCAGTCCGGATTACCGGCTTTGACGTGCCGTATCCCTACTCCAAGCTCGAAATGCACCACTTGCCGGATCTGGACAGGATCCTCGACGGCGTGGATCGCGCCCTCGGCCGCCCCAACTCCCTGAGTGGACTGGAAGGATGACCGCCACCATGATCAAGGAATTCAGGCTCCCGGATTTGGGTGAGGGGCTGACGGAATCGGAAATCCTGAGTTGGAAGGTGGCAGTGGGCGACACTGTCACGTTGAACCAGGTCATCGCCGAGGTCGAAACCGCCAAAGCCGTGGTGGAGTTGCCGTCACCGTTTGCAGGAACGGTGGCCGCGCTCCACGAGCAGCCCGGAACGGTCGTGGAGGTCGGAAAGCCGATCGTCTCTTTCGAAGTCGACGACGCCGGGTCCTCCAACGGGGCTGGCTCGCCGCCCGCTGGTGCCGGGTCCGCCGTCGGGGCCTCTGCGCATGGTGCGCCTGCCGCCAGCGGTGTTGAAGCGGTGGGGACCCCCGCGAAACGTGAGCCGAACCTGGTGGGTTACGGTGCCGTCGTCGAACACTCCGGACGTCCAACGCGACGTGCCCGCGTTCAGGCGCCCGCAGCAGTGCAGGCTACGGTGCAGGCGGAAGTTCCGGCGATCCCGGAACCGGTCGCCGAGCCGCAGGCGGAGGTCTCGGGGGAGCGTCCGAGGTCCACGCCTCCGGTGCGCAAGTTGGCCCGCGACCTCGGGATCGACCTGGAACTGGTGCCAGGAACCGGCCCGGGCGGACTTATTACCCGCGAGGATGTCCAGAACTTTTCCGGCACAGCGGATGAGCTTGCCGTGGCGCCGGTTGCTGCAGGGCAGGGCGAGCGGGAAACCCGCACGCCCATCAAGGGAGTCCGGAAGTTCACCGCCGCCGCCATGGTGCAGAGCGCCTTTACGGCACCGCATGTCACGGAATTCCTGACAGTGGATGTTACAGCGACCATGGAATTGCTGGCCAGGCTCAAGGGCAACAGGACCTTCGAAGGCTTCAAACTGACGCCGCTGACCATCGCAGCCAAGGCGGTCCTGGTGGCCCTGCGGAACAATCCTTCGCTGAACTCCCGCTGGGATGAGGCGAACCAGGAGATTGTCCAGTTCAACTATGTGAACCTGGGTATCGCGGCCGCGACGCCGCGGGGCCTGACCGTCCCGAACATCAAGGACGCTGACCAACTGTCGCTGCGCGAGCTCTCCACTGCGTTGACCCAGCTCACCGACACGGCGCGGGCAGGCAAGACGTCTCCGTCCGATCTCTCCGGTGGCACGATCTCGATCACGAACATCGGCGTGTTCGGGATCGACGCGGGCACGCCGATCCTCAATCCGGGCGAGGCCGCGATTGTGGCCCTTGGTGCTGTCAGGAAGGCGCCATGGGTGGTGAACGATGAACTGGCAGTGCGCCAGGTCATGTCCCTTAGCCTGTCCTTCGACCACCGGCTGGTGGACGGGGAACAAGGCTCGCGGTTCCTGGCGGACCTGGGCGCCATCCTGTCCGACCCCGCCATGGTCATGACCATGATCTGACGCTCCCAAGCTGCGGCGGCCCATCCCCTTACGAGTGCATGCAGGAAACTGCAGCCAGGGGATGGGCCGTCGCGCGTCGGGGCACAATGGTGCCGCGTCCGTGCTGAGCGTTAGTCCTCGGTGGGAGTGGTGCGGTTGGAGTGGACGTTGCGCCAGCTGTGCTCAGGTTCGAAGCCCAACAGCTTGCGCGCCTTATCGATGGACAGCATGGTTTCGTGCTCGCCCAGTTCCTTGAGAACCTCGACGCCGGGGAAGACTTCCGCTGCCAACTCAGCGCTGCTGCGGCTCATCACGGTATCGGCCGCGGCGATGATGAACGTCTCGAATCCCGGTTCCCCGTGTTCCAGAGCACGCACCACGGCCAGGGCCCCGTCCCGGGCATCGATGTAGCCCCAAAGGTTCCATTTGCGCAGTGTGGCGTCGGCGTCGAAGGACGGGAAGGCATCGTAGTCCTCGGGGTCCATGACATTGGAGAAACGAAGCGCCGTGATGCTCAGGTCGGGATCCCACCGCGTCAGCTGGATGGCCATCTGCTCCTCGAGGTGCTTCACCAGTGAGTACGTGCTTTCCGGGCGGGCGGGGTACTCCTCATCGACCGGAATGTAGGGAGGGTCGATGTCGAAGGGGAGGCCAAGGACGGTCTCGCTGGAGGCATAGACCACTTTTTTGATGCCGGCACGCCGTGCTGCCTGGAAAACGTTGTAGGTGGAGACCATGTTGTTTTCGAAGATCGCGGCGTCGGGGGCGAGGCCCGGCGCTGGGATGGCGGCCAGGTGAACTATTGCATCGAGGCCGTCATGTTGGTCATCCAGGCCCAGGATGACGTCCAGGACCTGTCCATAGTTCCGAAGGTCCACACTGACGTAGCCTCGTCCGCGTGTGCCGGCCCGGTCCATATTGAGAACCTGGTGGCCATCCTGCGTGAGGCGACGCACCACGCTCCTGCCCAGTTTCCCGCTTCCGCCGGTGACGGCAATCCTCATGGTGTGCTCCTTGATAGTGGCTGGACCTTGCCCTGCTGCAGTGTGCTTTCCAGCGGGGTTCGGTTTTCCAGCCTAGGCCGCACGCGTGCCGTGCGCAGCCCCTAAGGCAGGCTCTGTGAGTCCTAGGAATACCGGAGCGACCCACGTGCGTGGCAGTGCAGGCGTGCGAACGACGGCAGCTGTCGTGGCCAGCGCGTTGGGAGCAGTGCATGTCCGGGGGCACGTCCGGCGCCCTTTCGGGTTCCTGTTTAGCTGCGTCTTGGGCCTGTCTTAGGCGCGCGGGCATTGGGTTGCGTATTGGTTTTCCCGCCCTGGGGTCACGTTCTTCCCRCTCGGTGTCATGTTTTGGGTGGTGTGTGGTGGTGGTTGCGTCGGGGTGTTTGGTGGGGGTCGATGTGGGGTGGGGGGATGAACCAGGGGACGCCGTTTTGGATGGTGATGCGCCAGTGTTCTTTGTGGATGAGGTGGTGGTGGTGGGAGCAGAGCAGGGAGGG